>CAZDWH010000241.1:0-4245 GCA_964509025.1 uncultured Rhodanobacteraceae bacterium | reverse complement strand
CGCAAGATCATCGTCGACACCTACGGCGGCTGGGCCCGCCACGGCGGCGGCGCGTTCTCGGGCAAGGATCCGTCCAAGGTCGACCGCTCGGCCGCGTATGCCGCGCGCTATGTCGCGAAGAACATCGTCGCCGCGGGTCTGGCCGACCGCTGCGAAATCCAGGTCAGCTACGCGATCGGCGTGGCCGAGCCGACCTCGATTTCGGTGACGACGTTCGGCACCGGCAAGATTCCGGACGCGCAGATCGAAAAGCTGATCCGCCGTCACTTTGACCTGCGTCCCTACGGCATCATCAAGATGCTCGACCTGATCCATCCGATCTACGAGCCGACCGCGCGCTACGGCCACTTCGGCCGCACGCCGTACGAGCACAGCTATAAGGATGGCAACGGCAAGACGCACAAGGCCACCGCGTTCTCGTGGGAAAAGACCGACAAGGCCGAGCTGCTGCGTGCGGAAGCGAAGCTGAAGTAAGCCACCATACCGGCGCGATGTACACTTCGCGGCGGGGAAGCACAGATCGAAGGAGGGCCGCCCCGTGCGGCCCTTTTTCTTTTGCGATACGCGGCGGTGTAGTTGTCGCATGACGAATCTCGTCGGCGAAACAGGTGATCCGTCGCGTGGACAAATTGCGTCAATACCCGCCATCAACCGGTAACGCTCGATGTTAGCAGACGAAGCCAGCAACCGCCGACCGATCGCCGTGCGCAGCAGTGCCTGGGCGCAGCGGCTCGCGAGTGTGCTTGCGCGCACGACGATCACGCCGAATCAGATTTCCGTTGCGAGCGTGCTGTTCGCCGCGATCGGCGCAAGCTTGCTTGCTTGGTGGCCGAGCGTCGCGGGCCTGCTGCTCTGTGCGCTTTGTATACAACTGCGCTTGCTGTGCAACCTGCTCGACGGCATGGTCGCGGTCGAGGGTGGCAAGGGTTCACCGACGGGGCGCATCTACAACGAATTTCCAGATCGCCTCACCGACACGCTGCTCATTGTCGCTGCCGGCTACGCCGCCGGCGCGCCTTGGCTCGGCTGGCTCGGCGCGGTGTTCGCGATCGGCACGGCCTATGTGCGCGTGTTCGGCGGCTCGCTCGGCCTGGCGCAGGATTTCAGCGGCATCATGGCGAAGCAGCAGCGCATGGCCATACTCACCGTGGGCTGCGTCGGCGCAGCCGCGGAATCTTTCTGGCACGCCGAACACCGCTCTTTGGTGCTGGCGGCGGCCATCATCGCAGTCGGTTCGCTGATCACCTGCGTCACACGCACACGCAAGATCGCGGTGCAGCTGCACGCACAGGGCTGACATGAAGCCCGTGCAATACCTGCTCGCTTCGATCGTGCGTGCGACGGTTGGCGCACGTGCGCTGTGGATCGGCAGCAAACCCGACGGCACGGTGCGTGTCTACTTCGCCAACCACACCAGCCACATGGACACGATCGCGCTGTGGAGCGCGCTGCCGTCGCACCTGCGCGCGAAGACGCGGCCTGTCGCCGCGGCGGACTACTGGCACGGCGGCTTGCGCGGCTGGCTAGCGCGGTATGGGTTCAACGCGTTGCTGATCGACCGCTCGCCCGACAACCGCGAGCGCGATCCACTCGCGCCGCTGGTGCAGGCGCTGGCGCGCGGCGAATCGCTGATCATCTTTCCGGAAGGCACGCGCAGTGCGCAGGCGCTGCCGGGCCCGTTCAAAACCGGCATTTTCTACCTCGCCAAACAGGCGCCCGCAGCCGAACTCGTTCCGGTCTACCTCGACAATCTGTATCGCAGCATGCCCAAGGGCACCTTCCTGCCGGTGCCGCTGACCTGCACCGTGCGCATCGGCGCACCGCTGCAACGCGGCGCGGACGAGGCCAAGGACGCTTTCCTCGCGCGCGCACGCCAGGCAGTGGTCGATCTTGCATGAGAGCTCACGCATGAACATGCAACAGAAATTCTATTGGCTGTTCGCGGGCATTCTCACGCTGCTCGTACTCGCCTCGCTGATCGGCTGGCTGTTGCACATTCAGGCGCAAAAGCGCGGCGGCAGCGAGGTGATCGACAACCTCAACGCACGCGTGCGGGCGTGGTGGGTGATGGTCGCGATCATCGCGACCAACTTCCTGCTCGGCAAAAACGCGACCGTGGTGCTGTTCGCAATCGCCTCGGTGTTCGCGCTGCGCGAATTCATCACGCTGACGCCGACGCGGCGCGGCGATCATCTGCCGCTGGTCGTCTGTTTCTACGTGCTGCTGCCGGTGCAGTACTGGCTGATCGCCGACGGCTGGTACAACCTGTTCGCGATTTTCCTGCCGGTGTACGGCTTCCTCGTGCTGCCCGCGCTGACCGCGGCCGGCGGCGATACCGAGCAATTCCTCGAGCGCGTGACCAAGATCCAGTGGGGCCTGATGATCACGGTCTACTGCATCAGCTACGCGCCCGCGCTGCTGCTGGTGCAGGTGCCGGGTTACAGCGCGAGCGGACAGAATCTGCTGCTGATGATCTATCTCTTGATGGTCGTGCAGCTCAGCGATGTATTGCAGTACGTGTTCGGCAAACTGTTCGGCAGACACAAGATCGCGCCGAACGTGAGTCCGTCAAAGACCGTGGAGGGTTTCGTCGGCGGCGGGCTCAGTGCGGTCGGTATCGGCACCGCGCTGTGGTGGATCACGCCGTTCACGCCGCTGCAGGCCTGCGGCATGGCCGCGGTAATCGTGCTCGCGGGATTCCTCGGCGGACTCACACTCTCCGCAGTCAAACGCAGCATCGGCGCGAAAGACTGGGGCTCGATGATCGAGGGGCACGGCGGCATGCTCGATCGTCTAGATTCGGTCAGTTTCGCCGCGCCGGTGTTTTTTCACCTGACGCGGTATTTCTTCGAACCGTGATCTCCGCGCGAATGGCTTAGAACCGTTAAAATCAGCGGATGCCCCTGATCCAACTGCAACGCGTCGACTACAGCGTCGGCGGTCCGCTCCTGCTCGAAAAAGTCGACCTCGCGATCGAGCCGAACGAACGCGTCTGCATCGTTGGGCGCAATGGCGAGGGCAAGTCGACCCTGCTGCGCCTTATCGCCGGCGAGATCAAACCCGATGACGGGGAGGTGCGCGTGCAGGGCGGCGTGCGCATCGCGAAACTCGCACAGGAAGTGCCGCAGGACACGTCTGGCAGCGTATTCGATGTGGTCGCCGCGGGTCTCGGCGAACTCGGCACCCTGCTCGCGCGCTATCACCATCTGATCGCCGAGCATTCCGCCGATCTTGCCGCGCTCGGCGCGGTGCAGGCGCAAATCGAAGCGCAGCATGGCTGGGATCTCGACCGTCGCGTGACGCAAGTGATCGAACGCCTGGATTTGCCGGCCGACACCGATTTCGCGGCGCTATCGGGCGGCATGAAGCGCCGCGTGCTGCTCGCGCAGGCACTGGTGCGCGCGCCTGACCTGCTGCTGCTCGACGAACCGACCAATCATCTCGACATAGAAGCGATCGCGTGGCTCGAGGAATTCCTGCGCAGTGCCGAATTCTCGCTGGTCTTCGTCACGCACGACCGCTCGTTCCTGCGCGCGCTTGCGACGCGCATCGTCGAGATCGACCGCGGCCAGGTCACGTCTTGGCCGGGCGATTACCAGAACTATCTGCGCCGACGCGAGGAGCGCCTGCATGCCGAAGCGCAGGCGAACGCGCTGTTCGACAAGAAACTCGCGCAGGAAGAAGTGTGGATCCGCCACGGCATCAAGGCGCGGCGCACACGCAACGAAGGCCGCGTGCGCGCGCTCAAGGACCTGCGGCGCGAACGCGCGCAGCGGCGCGAGCTCGGCGGCGCGGCGAAGATGACGCTCGCAAGCGCGCAGGCTTCGGGCAAGAAAGTGATTGAGGCCAAGCACGTCGATTACACCTGGCGAGACGACAAGGGCAACGAACGCACCGATTTCAACAAGGTCGTTCTGCGCGACTTTTCCACGACGATCGTGCGCAGCGATCGGGTCGGCATCGTCGGACCGAACGGCTCCGGCAAGAGTACGCTTTTGCAACTCCTGCTCGGTCGGTTGCAACCACAGCGCGGCGAGATCGCGCTCGGCACGGGCTTGCAGATCGCCTACTTCGATCAGCATCGCGCGGCGCTGCGCGAGGACTGGGACGCACTCGACAACGTCGCCGAGGGGCGTGAATACATCGAGCTCGACGGCCAGCGCAAGCACGTGCTCGGTTATCTGCAGGACTTCCTGTTCTCGCCCGAACGCGCGCGCGCACCGATCACGCGCCTGTCCGGCGGCG
>CAZDWH010000240.1:0-4350 GCA_964509025.1 uncultured Rhodanobacteraceae bacterium | reverse complement strand
CTAGTCGCGGTGTTCGTGTTGCTCGGCCTGTTCTATCTCGCGCCATGGCTGCGCTGGGGCGGGCATCAGGCGGTGCTGTTCGATCTGCCCGCGCGCAAGTTCTACGTGCTCGGTCTGACGTTCTGGCCGCAGGATTTTTTCTGGCTAGCCTGGCTGCTGATCATCGCCGGCGTGAGCCTGTTCTTCTTCACCGCGCTCGCCGGGCGTATCTGGTGCGGCTATGCCTGTCCGCAGACGGTATGGACCGAAGTGTTCGTATGGATCGAACGCTGGTGCGAGGGCCGCCGCAATCAGCGCATCAAGCTCGACGCTGCGCCGTGGACGCGCGAGAAGCTGTTGCGCAAAGGCGCCAAGCAGTTCCTGTGGATCACGTTGGCGCTGTGGACCGGCTTCACCTTCGTCGGTTTCTTCACGCCCGTGCGCGAACTCGGATACGAAGTCGCCGCCGCCTCGCTCGGCGGCTGGGAGACGTTCTGGATTCTGTTCTACGCACTGGCGACCTACGGCAATGCCGGTTTCCTGCGCGAGCAGGTATGCCAATACATGTGCCCGTATGCGCGCTTCCAGAGCGCGATGTTCGATCACGACACGCTGATCGTCTCCTACGATGCGCAGCGCGGCGAAGCGCGCGGCGCGCGCAAGAAGAGCGCCGATCCGAAATCGCTGGGTCTCGGCGACTGCGTCGATTGCCAGGCCTGCGTCCAAGTCTGCCCGACCGGCATCGACATCCGCGACGGCCTGCAGTACGAGTGCATTGCCTGCGCGGCCTGCGTCGACGCCTGCGATGCGGTCATGGACAAGATGGGCTATGCGCGCGGCCTGATCCGCTACACGACGGAAAACCTGCTCGGCGGAGGCACGCGCCGCATCGTGCGCCTGCGCACCGTGCTGTACGCAACGCTGCTCGCCTTCCTGGTTGGCGCGTTTTCCTGGGGCATCCTGCACCGCGCGCCGCTGATCGTCGAACTGCTGCACGACCGCAACGCGCTGTATCGCCAGGCGACGAGTGGCGCGATCGAGAACGGCTATACGCTGAAGCTCGTGAACAAGACCGAGCACGCACAACGCCTGCGCATCGAAATCGAAAACGCGAACGAACTATCCATCCAGGGCAAGGCCGAAGCGGACGTGGCGGCTGGCGAAGTCGCCAACCTGCCGCTGACGCTGCGCGCCGACGCAGGCATGCGCGGCAGCCAGCACATCGCGCTGCGTGTGCGCAACGCGGACGGTTCGATCGATACGCAGGGCAAGGGCGAATTTTTCGCTCCGGAGGAAAAACATGAGCACTAGACGAGACCGCTGGTACGTGGTGCCCGAAGTCTGGCTGATCCTGATCATGCTCGGCGCGACGATGGCCGGATCGATCAGTCTTGCCGTCACCGCATTCACGCATCGCGATGAACTGCGGCGCAGCGGACCCGCGATCGCCGCGCCGCTGCCGCCGACGCATGCGCATGCCAGCGACGACGTCACACCCTGACAGTACGGCGATGAGCGCGTGCTTCCATTGTGGCGAACCGGTGGCGCAAGGCGGCGCGCTGTACGCGATCGTCGGTGAGCGCACGCACCCGGTTTGCTGCATCGGCTGCCGCGCGGCGGTCGAATGGATCGGGACGCTCGGACTTGGCGACTACTATCGCTTGCGCAAGGCAGCGGCGCCGCGCGCCAGCGCCGCGGCGGACTATCGTGCCTGGGATCGCGACGAGCTGCAGCGCCTGTACGTGCATCAGCGCGCCGACGGCAGTGCCGAGGTCTGCGTGCTGGTCGAGGGCCTGCGCTGCGCGGCCTGCAGCTGGCTGATCGAACGCGCACTCGCGCCGATGGACGGCGTCTGCGACGTCGGCGTCAACGTGATCGGCCGGCGCGTGCGCATCGTGTGGCAGCCGCAGCGCATCACGCTCGGCGGCATCCTCGGCGCGCTCGCGCAGCTCGGCTTCGCGCCGCGCCCACTCGATCGCGACGCGCTCGACGAAAGCGCCGCGCGCGAACAGCGCGGCGCGCTCAAACGTCTCGCTGTGGCCGGCCTCGGCATGATGCAGGCGATGATGTTCGCGATCGTGTTGTACGCGGGCGCGCTCGAAGGCATCGATGCGCCGACGCGCGACTTCTTCCGCTGGATCGGCCTTGTCGTGACGATCCCGGTGATCTTCTATGCGGCGCAGCCGTTCTTCGCCGGCGCGCGACGCGAATGGCGCGCGCGGCGGCCCGGCATGGATACGCCGGTCGCGCTCGCTGTCGCGCTGGTGTTCGTCGCCAGTGTCTACGAGACCGTACGCGGCGGCGCGCAGGTGTACTTCGACTCCGCCAGCATGTTCGTGTTCCTGCTGCTCTGTGGACGCTATCTCGAAATGCGCACGCGCCATCGCGCCGCCGATGTGGTCGACGCGTTGGCGCGCCTGCAACCCGCGGTCGCGCAGCGCCGCACTGCTGACGGCAGCATCGAAAGCGTAGGCGTCCACGAACTATCGCACGGCGACCGTGTCGTCGTCGCCCAAGGCGGCATCGTGCCGGCCGATGGCGTGCTCGACAGCGCGGCCTGCGAAGTCGACGAATCGCTGCTCAGCGGCGAATCGCGTCCGCTGCGCCGTATGCGTGGCGCGAGCCTGATCGCCGGCGCGCTCGTCACCGCGGGTCCGGCGGAAATCCGCGTCGAACGCAGCGGCGCGCAGACCGTGCTCGCAGGCATCGTGCGCCTCGTCGCCGATGCGCAACGGCAACGCCCGCAGTGGGCACGCTATGGCGATCGCGTCGCGGCGTATTTCGTGTTCGGCCTACTCGCGGCCGCGGCGGCGACGGCGGCGCTCTGGCTCGCGTTCGATCCACCGCGTGCGTTCGCGTCGGCGCTGGCGGTGCTCGTCGTCGCCTGTCCCTGCGCATTCGCGCTCGCGGTGCCGGCGGCGCTCGCGCGCGCGCATGCGGTGCTGGCGCAGTGCGGCGTGCTCGTGCTCAAGCCGAATGCAGTCGAGACGCTGCTACGCGCCAACCATTTCGTGTTCGACAAGACCGGCACGCTGACCGCACGCGAACTGGAACTGAGTGCAACCACACCGCTCGCCGGGCGCAGCGCGGCGGACTGCCTCGCGCTCGCCGCGCAGCTCGAGGCCGGCAGCGCGCATCTGGTCGCACTCGCGCTACGCAAGGCCGCAGGCAGCACGGGCGCGACAGCGGTCAACGTGCGCGAAATCGCCGGCAGTGGCGTCGAAGGTGAAATCGGCGGCGCACGCTACCGTCTCGGCCACGCGCGTTTCGCGCTCGCGGACAGCGCAATCGACACCGGCGGCATTTTCCTCACCAACCAACACGGCGCGCTCGCGCGCTTCCAGCTGCAGGAGTCGCTGCGCGCCGACGCGGCGACGACACTCGCGACACTGCGCGCGCGCGGCGCGGCGACGGAAATCCTCAGCGGCGACAGCCAGGCGCGCGTCGCCGCGGTCGCTGCGCGTCTGCACGTCGACGATTTCAGCGCACGCGTCGCGCCAGCGGCGAAACTGCAGCGCCTGCAGATGCTCCGCGCCGCCGGCAAGACCGTGGCGGTGGTCGGCGATGGCGTCAACGACGCGCCGGCGCTGGCCGCCGCGGATCTCGCGATTGCGATCGGTGGCGGTGCCGATCTCGCGCAGTCGGCCGCCGACCTCGTACTTGCCGGCGATCGCCTCGGCGGACTCACCGATGCGATCGAGATCGCCACGACGACGCGCCGCGTGATGCAACAAAATATCCTTTGGGCGGTTGTATACAATGCCCTGTCCGTACCGCTCGCCGCCGCGGGCTGGGTGCCGCCGTGGCTCGCGGCGATCGGCATGTCGGCGAGTTCGCTCGCGGTCGTGCTCAACTCGCTGCGCATCCGTGCGCCGCGCGCAGCTACGACAGCCGCTAGTGCGGAGCCACAAGAGGAGCGTGCGTTTCATAGCGCGGCGGCAGCGATATGAGCATCATCCTGCTGCTGATTCCGCTGAGCCTCATGCTCGTCGCCCTCGCCGTGTGGGCGTTCTTCTGGGGGGTCAACCACGCGCAGTTCGACGATCTCGAAACGCCTGCCTTGATGCCGCTGGCGGACGATCCGCCCGCGGGCGCGGAGCCGCACGATTCATGAGCGGCGAACTGACCCTGGCTGCGGCGTTCGGACTCGGCCTTGCCGCCAGCGGCCACTGCGTGTTGATGTGCGGCGGCATTTCGGGCGCGCTGCTGCTGACCGCGCAGCGCGATGCGCGCGGGCGTGCACCGCTGAAATTGCTGCTGGCGCTGCAGGCGGGGCGCATCGCGAGCTATATGCTGGCGGCGTTTGCGCTCGCCGGTGTCGGTGCGGCGCTCGTGCGTTTGGTCGATCAAGACAATGTGCGCTTCGTCTTG
>CAZDWH010000239.1:0-4352 GCA_964509025.1 uncultured Rhodanobacteraceae bacterium | reverse complement strand
CACGCAGGAAGCGAATCTTGCGCAGGGAAGGTTGCGCGCTTTGCGCCTCGAGCGCCGCTGACGTACAAACTTCCGACGCGGTCATTCGCGTCGACTCGCATATGAACACCACGCCTGACGCCGGCGAACGCCTGCGCATCACTGAAATTTTCCACTCGCTGCAAGGCGAGGCGCGCAGCGTCGGCTGGCCGACGGTGTTCGTGCGCCTCACCGGCTGCCCGCTGCGCTGCGTCTGGTGCGACACGACGTATTCGTTTCACGGCGGCGAATGGCGCGATATCGACGACATCGTGATCGAGGTCGCAAAGTATAAAACGCGGCATGTCTGCGTTACCGGCGGCGAGCCGCTGGCGCAGAAACGCTGCCTGAGCCTGCTCGAACGCCTGTGCGATGAGGGGCATGAAGTCTCGCTCGAAACCTCGGGCGCGCTCGATGTCGCCCTGGTCGATCCGCGCGTCAGCCGCGTGGTCGATCTCAAGGCGCCGGCTTCGGGCGAAGTTGCGCGCAATCTGTGGAGCAATCTTGCCGTGCTCACGCCGCGCGATCAGGTCAAGTTCGTGCTCGCCGACCGCGCCGACTACGACTGGGCGGTCGGCATCGTGCGCGAACACGAACTACCCGCGCGCTGCGAAGTGCTGTTCTCGCCCGTGCACGGCAAAGTCGCACCACGCGAGCTGGCCGAATGGATGCTCGCCGATCGCATCGAAGTGCGCATGCAGGTGCAGTTGCACAAGTTGCTATGGGGCGAGACGCCGGGGAAATAATGGAAGCCGCATCAGAATCAAAACGCGCTGTCGTACTTGTCTCCGGCGGCATGGACTCCGCCGTCACGCTCGCGATCGCGCGCGCGCAGGGCTTCGCCTGCTACGCGCTCAGCGTCGAATACGGCCAGCGCCATGTGTCCGAACTCAACGCTGCGCGCGCACTGGCCGTGCAATTCGGCGCGATCCACAAGACCGTGCATGTGGATCTGCGCAGCATCGGCGGCTCGGCGCTGACCGACGATATCGCCGTGCCCGAAGACAGCGAGGCGGGCGGCATTCCGGTCACCTACGTGCCCGCGCGCAACACGATCATGCTTTCGGTCGCGCTCGGCTGGGCCGAAGTGCTCGGTGCGCAGGACATCTTCTGCGGCGTCAACGCGGTCGACTATTCGGGCTACCCGGATTGCCGTCCGGAGTTCATCGAGCAGTTCGAGCGCCTCGCCAATCTCGCGACCAAGGCGAGTGTGGAAGGCCACAAGCTGGCCGTGCAGGCGCCGCTGATCCGCTTGTCCAAGGCCGATATCGTGCGCGAAGGCCTGCGTCTCGGCGTCGATTTCTCCACCACGGTGTCGTGCTACCAGGCCGATGCCGACGGCCGCGCCTGCGGCCACTGCGACGCCTGTCGCCTGCGCGCGCAGGGCTTCGCCGATGCGGGTGTGGCCGATCCGACGCGCTATCGGTGACGCGGGTGCCAACACGCCGAACTTGCCCCTCGGCGCCCGTGGCTTTACACTGCCCGACCCTCGCGCGACGCGCCTTCTGCGCACGCGCCGATATCTCGCGTAAAATCTCGTCTGCCGGGCCGTTAGCTCAGCCGGTAGAGCAGCGGACTTTTAATCCGTTGGTCGCAGGTTCGACTCCTGCACGGCCCACCATTCAGTCACTCATGCAGAGCACCTTGGTGCCTTCCTGCCCGAAAAGCCCGCCGCGTCGCGGGCTCTTCCATTTTCGCTGATCTTGGGAGCAGCAAAGAGGCTCCATCTGACTGTTTTCGGGCGCGATCCCGGTCGATGTCTCCAGCAGTTCACGACCGACCGCTTTCGGGTCGATAGCTCGCGACGAAACATCGCTACGCTGCTCATCCGCGTTTCAGTGGCTCGCTCGAAAATCTAGGACATGCTTCTCCTGGAGCTATGCTCTTTCACTAATTGTTCGAACTCATCCTGAGGCAGCGGCTTGCTGTAGAAGTACCCCTGCGCATAGTCGCAGCCCATGGCCTTGAGTTTGTGATGCTGGGATTCGGTCTCGACGCCCTCGGCGACGACGCAGAGCTTCAGGTTGTGCGCCATGGCGATGATTGCCGCGCAGAGCGTATCTGCGCGTTCGTCGAGGCCAACGCCATCGATAAACTTCTTGTCGATTTTCAGCTTGTCCACGGGCAGTTGCGATAGCGCGGCAAACGAGGAGTAGCCGGTACCGAAATCGTCTATCGCAATGCCTACGCCCAGCGATCGCATCTCGTCGAGCGCCGCCGCCGTCTGCGACACACTTTCCATCACGGCGGTCTCCGTCAGCTCAAATTCGAGCGCGTTTCGCGGGATTTCCAGAGACGCCAGCAACCGTGCGAGCCGATCGCTCAAGTCGCCTCGAATCAATTGATGCAATGACAGATTTACTGCGACGCGCAGCGGCACCCCAGCGCTTCGCTTCCACGTAGTCAGCCGCGCGCATGCTTGCTCGATCACCCACATGCCGACATCGTGGATCATTCCGGTGTCTTCAAGAATCGGAATGAACTCGACCGGGGCGACGATTCCATGTTCGGCGTTTGCCCAACGCAGCAGTATCTCGACACCGCAAATCTGTTCCGCGTCCAGCGCGATCTGGGGCTGGTAGGCAATGTACAGCTCGTTGTTGGACAACGCTTGACGCAAGCTCGTTTCCAATGCCAGACGCCGTGATACTTTGGCCACCATTTCCGGCCGAAAGACGCGGAATGCATTGCGCCCGCTTTGCTTGGCGTAGTACATCGCCGAATCGGCGTACTGGATCAACAGCGACGCATCGGCGGCGTGCGCAGGGAAGATGCTGATACCGAGCGACATGCTGACCACAACATCCGAAGCATCGACGCGCAGCGGCGTGGCGAACGCATCGAGCAGCAACTGTGCGATCTGCGCCGCCTCGGTTTCGTGCTGTAGCCGCGGCAATATGACGGTGAACTCGTCTCCACCAAGGCGAGCGACTTTCGCATCGCCGGGTAGCGCCTTGCGCAAACGCTGCGCCGCCTTGATCAACACGCGATCGCCGAAACGGTGACCGAGCGAATCGTTGATGTTTTTGAAACGGTCCAAGTCGATGAACAGCAGCGCGAGTTTGTTACCGTCGCCGACACGTTCCATCACTTCGCTCAGTTCCTGCTCGAAGCCCGAGCGATTGGGCAATCCTGTCAGCACGTCGTAAGTCGCGAGGTGCTGCAGTTCTGCGACGTGCTGCAGCTCGCCCGCGCGCTTCTGCCGGTAAAAGACGAGCAGCAGCAAGAACGCGCCAACCACAGCCGCGGCATAGAGCGCATAGGCTTCGTTCGTACGCCACGGCGGCGGAAACACGGTCAGCGGAACCGACAGACCCGCCGGCTGCCATTCGCCGCGGTTCGTCTGCCGTACTTCAAAACGATAGTCGCCCGGCGGCAACGGGTCATAGCCGACAGAGAGGCTTGCCGGCATATCCTTCCAGCGGTTCTCGAGCCCAGCCAGCCGATACGACATCGGCCGGTGATCGCCGAATGCGGCAACATTGAAGCGCGCACGCGCTTCGGTGTAATCGATCAACAGCCCCTCGACTTGCGGGCCGCGCAAGTTGATCCGGCTCGTTGCTCCAGCTTCGTAGCTGCTCAGCATCACGCGCTGTGGCTGCACAACGTGCAGCCGCTCGGGGAATATGCGCAACAAGCCCGAGACGCTGCCGAAATAGATACTTCCATCGCTCGCGGCGAACACAGCACGCCAGTTGATACGACTGTCCGGGACGCCGTCGGCAGCGCCAAACGCGACAAAGCGGTCTCGCTCTGCATCGAAGCGGGCGATGCCGCGGTTCGTCCCGACCCACAGGATTCCTTTCGCGTCGCTCGTGATCGTATCGATCGTCTGATCGGGCAGTCCGTCGACTAGGGCATAACGGCGAAAGCGCGGGACGCCTCCGTCGAACGACGCGCGATTGAGGCCGGCTTGCGTACCGATCCACAGCGATCCCTTCGCATCGACATGCGTGGCAATCACGAGGTTGTCCGACAGGCTGTGCGCGTCGTCGATATCATTCACGAAGCGTTGCGCCGTACCGCTTATTGGATCGAACAGGATCAAGCCCTGCGTCGTGCCTAGCCACAGCTTGCCGTCGCTGGCGGCGCTCAAGCTGAGCACGCCCCCGGTCAGCAGCTTGGACGCAGGCCCCGTCATCATCCGCAACGCCGATGCTCCCGGTTCCAACATCGCCAGTCCGATACTGCACGCCACCCAGAGGCGCCCTTCGCGATCGAGCACCGCATCGTTCATGTAGGGGTCCGGTAGCGCCTCACCGCCCGTCGCAAGCAGCGGGTAACGCGTTGCCTGAATCAAGGCCGGGTGAGAACGGGAAAGGTGTGGGTTGGGG
>CAZDWH010000238.1:0-4360 GCA_964509025.1 uncultured Rhodanobacteraceae bacterium | reverse complement strand
CGGCGAGCGCGGCGGCGATGAGCGCGATCAGCCCCGCAGCGAGCATCGACAGCAGGGTCGAATCGATGATCTGGGTACGGTAGTTGACCGCGTGCATCACGATCCAGCGCCGCGGGTCGTGTGCGCTGCGCACCCAGATCTCGGCTTCAGGTGTCAGGCTCACGACGACGCGCGCGGGATCGCCGAGCAGTGCGCCGATATGCCGGCCGAGATTGACCAGCACGAGCCGCGTGGCCGGCGGCGGCGGGTCGCCATCGGCGAAATGCACGCCGAGCTTGCGGTAGAAATCCAGCGTCGCCAGCGCGCGTTCGTCGCCGCGCGCGGAAAGTTCGTCCGAGGCGAGCGCGGTCGCCACCGCGAGCGGTGCATAGGTTTCGCCGACCGCGCGCGCGTTGGTGCGCAGGCTCAGCGCTGCGGCGATCGTCAGCGCCAGCAGCACCGCGCCGACGAGCAGGGCGAGAATCAGCGCGAACGTAGTAGTGCCGCGTTTCATGGGGTCGCTCCGCCGGCATCTGGCACGAAAACATAGCCCTCGCCCCACACGGTCTGCAGCCAGCGCGGTGCGCGCGGATCAACCTCCACGAGGCGGCGCAGGCGCGACACCATCACGTCGATGCTGCGATCGAAGGCCTCGTGCTCGCGCCCGCGCGCGAGCGCGATCAGGCGCTCGCGCGACAGCGTCTGGAACGGATGCGCGACGAGCGCCGCAAGCACGGCGAATTCGCCGCTGGTGAGCTTGAGCGGCGTGCCGGCGTCACTGAGCGTGCGTGTCGCCGGATCGAACGTGAAGCGTCCGAAGCGCACGCTCCCTTCGCCGCTCTGCGGCGCGCCGATCGTAACTGCGGGATGGCGGCGCATCACCGCGCGAATGCGCGCGACGAGTTCGCGCGGGTTGCAGGGCTTGCCGAGATAATCGTCCGCACCGATCTCGAGTCCGACGATGCGATCGACGTCGTCGCCCTTCGCTGTCAGCATGATGATCGGCGTAGCGATGCCCTCAGCGCGCAGGCTGCGGCACAGCGTCAACCCATCCGCGTCGGGCAGCATCAGGTCGAGCACGATCAGGTCGACGTGGTGTTCGGCCAGCGCGCGACGCATCGCTGCCGCGTTCGCAACACCGCGTGCGCGGAAACCTTGCTGCACGAGATAGCGTTCGAGCAGGTCGCGCAGGCGCAGATCGTCGTCGACGACGAGGATGTTGAAGCTGTCCATGGCGTCGCACTATGTCGTGCCCGCGCCGGCGCAGCAAGCGGGCAGGGCGCGCATTTGTAAGGAAATATTTCCACAGGCACCGGGCGACACATTTCTTCACTATCGGCCTGTCACCGAAAACATCTTCGCGCGTTTTACCGGGCAGGATACAGTCACTCGACCCACGGAGCCCGCAACATGTTCAGACCCATCCTGCGCCTTGGCGGCACTGTTGCCGCCATGCTCGCGACCGGCCAAGCCTTCGCTGCGGCGCCAGTTTACGATTTCAGCCCCGTCACGACGCAGATCAGCGCGCTCGTGCAGGCCGATGCGCTCGACGGTGCTTCGCTGATCGTGATGCGCAATGGCGCGACGATCTACGAACACTATTTCGGTAGCTACAGCGCATCGACGAATATCCCGATCGCGTCGGCAAGCAAATGGCTCTCGGCGCTGACGATTCAGCGCCTGGTCGAGCAGGGCAAGCTGCATTGGAGCGATACCGTCGGTCAGTATTTTCCGAACGCGCCCGCGGCGACGCGCGCGATCACGCTGGGGCAGATGTTCAGCCACACCTCGGGCATCACGACCGTCGACGCCTCCTGCGTCGGCGATCGTGGCACGACGCTTGACGCCTGCGCGCAGCAGATTCTCGCCTTGCCGCTGCTTTATACGCCGGGCACGCGCTTCGCCTACACCGGCAATGCGATGCAGGTCGGCGGGCGCATGGCCGAGATCGCGACCGGCGAACCCTGGTCGCAGATTTTCTCCGAGCAACTGACCGGCCCGCTCGCCATGCCGAACACGAGTTTTCTGACCGCGTCGGCCTCACCGGTATCGTTCGGTTCGAACAATCCGCAGATCGCCGGCGGCGTCAAGGCGACCGCGGGCGATTATCTGCATGTCGTGCAGATGGTGGCGCAGCACGGCGCGTGGAATGGCACGCAGTTCCTGTCGGGCGCCGGTCTGACCGACATGCAGCGCGACCAGACGCATGGCGTGCCGGTGTTGATCACGCCCGATCCGCAGGCCGTCGGCTATGGATACGGCGAATGGCGTAATCTCAACGACGCGAACGGTAACGCCGTGCAGGTGTCGAGCACGGGCAAATTCGGCACCTCGCCCTGGGTCGACAACGAAACTGGCGTGTCGGCGGTGTTCCTGGTCGATTCGAGCTACAGCAAGCTCGCCAACGATCTGCGTGCACTGTGGGGCAATGTGCGCACGGTCGTGCAGACGGCCGATGCGCAGGCAGACGCGGTCAATCCCGATCAGTTTGGCTTGAGCGGCGCCTGGTACGACCCGACCACGAGCGGGCAAGGTCTCGTGCTTGCGTCGTATCCCGATATTTCCGGCGCTGGCAAAGGCCTGCTCGCCGCGGGCTGGTATACCTACGACACCAGCGCGGCGGGCGGACAGCGCTGGTATACGCTGCAAGGCGCGGCGAACACCGGCGCCGCCGTGTCCTCGCTCGATATCTACGCCGCGACCGGCGGCAATTTCAACGCGTTGCCGGCGATCAGCGCGAACAAGGTCGGCAGCGCCACGCTGACGTTCGGCGACTGCACCCATGCGACGCTCAACTACAGCTTCAGCGACGGCAGTGCGCGCATCGGTGCGATCAGGCTGACGCGGCTCGACGCCAACGTGAGCTGCGGCGCCAGCGCGGGCAGCCCCGGCAATTTCCTGCTGTCGGGCGCGTGGTACAACGCGAACACGAGCGGGCAGGGGCTGATCATCGACGTCAATCCGCTCAATTCGCTGTTTTCCGCCGGCTGGTATACTTTTGCGCAAAATGGATCGGCTGGCGGCGGCGCGAGCCAGCGCTGGTACATCATCCAGGACAACGCTTTCGCCCCGGGCATGAGCACGAAAAGCGGCCTCGCGATCTATGAGCCGAGCGGCGGCACCTTCAACACCAAGGGGGGCGTCGCGAACACGCAGGTCGGCACGGCCAGCATCCTGTTCAGCGGATGCAGCACCGCGAGCCTCAGCTATCACTTCACCAGCGGCAGCAATGCCGGAGTCGACGGCTCGATTGCGCTGACCCGTGTCGGCCCGGCGCCTGCCGGCTGCACCTTGCCTTGATCACCTTCCATTCGGAGCGCCCGATGTCCTACTGCAATCGCATGCTGATGATCGCCGCACTCGCGCTGACGACGCTGACCTCGAGCAGCTGCGTCTTCGCCGCGCGCATGCTCTACCGTGAAGCGACGCGCGCGCGGGCGGGGCAGGAGCTGGATCAGAGCGAGACCGAGGATCGCGTCGCGCAGAACCTGCCGCAGGACACGCGCGTCGCGCGCGATGTGGCCTATGGCAGCGATGCGAAGCAGCGCTTCGATGTCTACATGCCCAAACAAGGCAAGAACGCGCCGGTGATCTTCATGGTCCACGGTGGCGGCTGGGCCCACGGCGACAAGGCCATGTCGCGCGTGGTGGAAAACAAGGCCAAGCACTGGTTGCCGCAGGGCTATGTCTTCATCAGCGTCAACAACCGCCTGCTGCCGCAGGCCACGGTCGAGCAACAGGCACAGGATGTCGCGCAGGCGCTCGCCTATGCGCAGGCGCACTCGGCGGAGTGGGGCGCGGACCCGACGAAATTCGTGCTGATGGGACATTCGGCCGGTGCGCATCTGATCGCGCTGCTGAGCTCCTCGCCGGCACTTGCCGCGCAGGCGGGCGCGAAGCCCTGGCTCGGCAGCGTGATTCTCGACAGCGCGGCCTACGACGTCGGCGACATCATGCGCGGGCGGCACCTCCCGTTGTACGACCACGCGTTCGGCAGCGATCCCGCGCGCTGGCGCGCGTTCTCGCCACTCGACGCACTGACGCGGGCTACGCCGCCGGTGCTGTCGGTGTGCTCATCGCAGCGCATGAAATCCTGCGCGCAGGCGCAGGACTATGCCGACAAGGCCAAGGGCTTAGGCACCCGCGCCGCGGTGCTGCCGGAAAATCTGAGCCACAGCGAAATCAACGCCACCCTCGGCGCGGGAGGCGCATACACCGATGCGGTCGACGCGTTTCTGCATTCTCTCGGACTGCCGGCCGCAGCCCGCTGAGCGAGACGTGCCGCGGCTCAGCCGCTATAATTCGCGTCCTGGTTTTGTAGCGGTTTTTCGCAAATGTTCGAGTCCCTGAGCCAACGCCTTTCCTCCACCATCGAACGCCT
>CAZDWH010000237.1:0-4375 GCA_964509025.1 uncultured Rhodanobacteraceae bacterium | reverse complement strand
TTGGCGTTCGCTGAGGGGCGGCGGCGCACGTGCGTTAAGGGCGTTCGCGGTCTTGCCGCTCTGGTTCGCGTGCAGGGCACTGCGGATGTGGGGCCGGAAGACACTCTCGGTCCCACCGGGCTTCTCCACACTCGCGATGCGCAGATCGCCGTACCAGAAGCGCACCGGGTGCGTGCGAAAACCGTCACGGCTGCGCTCCGCATAGAGCGCCACCGACTCGCGGCCCGCGCGGGCGAGCGAGCGAAAAATCCAGTGGCCGGTGCCGTAGTGGAATCCAGTGTTGATGAAGCCACCCTCGCGCGGCCACTCGCCGCGTATCGCCACATGCCACGGCGGACCGGAGCGATGCCAGCGCACGAGCGCGAGGTACAGGTCGGCGTGATCGATCAGGCAGATCAGGCGCACGCGTTGTGCGAAGCGCTCGCGTTCGGCTTCGCTCAGCTGCAGATGCGTGGCCGCGGCCGCTGCAATCGGCAACGCGGCCTCGTCGAACAGCGACGTATGAACACTCAGCCAGACCAGCCAGCGATAGCCGACGCGCCATGGCAGCAGTGCAGCGACGCCCGGCGCGATGAACAGTTGCCATGCGTCGAACAGCTGGGTGCGCAGCCACGCGCGCGTGTGCGCGAACATCATGGTGTCGCGCCCGCGTGCGCGGCATCGAACTGCAACGCGTAGATGTCATACGAGGTCGCCGCCATGCCGAGTGCGGCATAGGTCCGTTGCGCGTGCGCATTGTCGCGCTCGACGTACAGGCGCAGGCCGATCACTTCGGGCGTCGCGCGCGCGCGGCGCTCAGTTTCGGCGTGCAGCGCACGATAGACGCCGCGGCGACGCCAGGCCGGGGCAACGTAGACGCTCTGGATCCACCACCAGTCGCCGTTGCGCCAGTCGCTCCACTCGTGCGTGATCATCAGGCAACCCGCGACGGCGCCATCGCATTCGGCGACGAGATAGAAACCGCGCGCGGGATCGGCCAACACCGCGGCGATGCCTTCGCACAGCACGGCCGGATCGAGCGGCTTGTCTTCGGTTTCGCGCGCCATGGCTGCGTTGAACGCGACCAGGGTGTCGAGGTCACTCACATGCGCGGGGCGAATTTGGACGGAAGTTTCCTGCACTTGCATCACTCGAAAGATCTGTTCATTTTTCCGCATTCTTGCGCGGACCGCGCCGGCGCGACGCGCCGACCTTGCGCGTGAGCGTGTTGCGCCCGAGGCCGAGCTGCTCGGCCGCGCGCGTGCGGCGACCGTCATTTTCGCTCAGCGCCGCTTCGATCAGGGTCGCATCGAATTCGCGCCGCAGTGCGGCGTAGACGTCGTGCTCGCCGTGCGCGAGACGCGCGCGCGTCGTACGCAGCAGATCCTGGCGCCAGCCGGTGTCGAGCGCGTCGCGTGGCGCGATATCGAGCGGCAGATCCTGCGCGCGAATATCGCGCCCCGGCGTCATCACGACCAGCCGCCGGCACAGGTTTTCGAGCTGGCGCACATTGCCGGGCCACGGCATGCGCGCGAGCGCCGCGAGCGCAGCAGCGGTTAGGCGCTTGGGTTCACTGCGCATTTCCTGCGCGGCGCGTGCGACGAAATGCTCGGCGAGCAGCGGCACGTCTTCGCTGCGCTCAGCCAGCGGCGGCAGGCGCAGGCGTACGACGTCGAGACGATGCAGCAGATCGGCGCGGAACTCGCCGCGCGCGGCTTTGGCGTCGAGATCCTGATGCGTTGCCGCGACCACGCGTACGTCGGCTCGAATCAGCTCGCGTCCGCCGACGCGATAGAACTCGTTTTCGGCGAGCACGCGCAGCAATCGTGTCTGCAGCGACAGCGGCATGTCGCCGATCTCGTCGAGGAACAGCGTGCCGCCGTGCGCCTGCTCGAAGCGGCCGATGCCGCGCTTGAGCGCGCCGGTGAACGCGCCCGCCTCGTGACCAAACAGCTCCGATTCGAGCAGTTCGGCCGGAATCGCCGCAGTATTGAGCGCGACGAACGGCCGGGCCGCGCGCGCACTGTGCCGATGCAGGGCGCGCGCGACCAGTTCCTTGCCGGTGCCGGTCGGACCGGTGATCAGTACCGCGAGATCGCTGACCGCGACGCGGCCGATGCTGCGGAACACCTCGCGCATCGGCGCCGAGGTGCCGATGAGTTCGACATCGTTTGCAGTCGCAGGTGCGCTCGTGGCCTGTGGTGCGCTTTGCGCGAGCGCGCGCAGCACCGAGGCAACAGCCTGATCGAGGTCGAAAGGTTTGGGCAGGTAGTCGAAGGCGCCACCGCGATAGGCTGCGGCGGTCGATGCGACATCGGTGAATGCGCTCATCACGATCACGGGCGTCGCGGCACCGCGGCGACGCAAGCGCTCGAGCAGGTCGAGTCCGCTCGCGCCGGGCATGCGCACGTCGCTGATGATCGCGTCCGGTGGCGCATCGTCCTCGAAGGCCGCGAGCAACGCGTCGGCGTCGGCGAAGTCGCGCACCATCGCACCGGTGTCGCGTAACGCTTCGCTCAGCACATAGCGGATAGCCGCATCGTCGTCGGCGAGCCAGATCACGCGGCCGCGTGCGTCGATCGCGTTGGCTTCAGCCATGCGTGCGCACCTCACCACCGAGCGGCAGCATCAGACTGAACACCGTATTGCCAGGACGGCTGCGATAGCCGAGGGTGCCGCCATGCTCCGCCGCGATCTCGCGCGCGAGCGCGAGGCCGAGTCCCGAGCCGTCGCTGCGTCCCGACACCAGCGGCATGAACAGCGATTCGCGCAATGCATCCGGCACGCCGCGGCCGTCGTCGATCACGTCGAGCCGCACCGCAAGGCGTACGGGTTTGTCGCCGATCAGCACATTGTGCTCGGCGCGCGAACGCAGGCTGATACGGCCGGCACCGGCCTGCAGTGCATTGCGCATCAGATTGAGCACGAGCTGCAGCAGACGATCGTGGTTGCCGCGCAAGCCAGGCAGGCTCGGATCGTAATCGCGCTCGACACGCACGCCCGTCGCCTCGGCGACGATCAATTCGCGCGCGCGTTCGGCGACTTCGTGCAGATTGAGCATCGCCAGATGCGGCTTGCCGCCCGGCTGCAACAGGCGATCGGCCAGCGCGTCGAGACGGTCGGCCTCACCGATCACGAGCTCGGCGAGGCGCGCCAACTCGGGGTCGGCGAGTCGACGCTTGAGCAACTGCGCCGCACCGCGCACGCCAGCGAGCGGGTTCTTCACCTCGTGTGCGAGCCCGCGCAAACTTTCCGACAAGCGCGTCGCCGCTGCCGGGGCGGGTGTGGCGCCGAGTTCGTGCACTTCGATCAGCACGATGGCGTCGCGCCACGGACTGACGCTGATGTCCGCATGCAACGTGCGCGCCCCGCGCGTCTCGATTTGCTCTTCGCGCAGATGCAAGGCCATCGCATGCGCACGCACGCGCGCGACGAGCGGCGCGAGCACGCGTTCGGCATCGCCGAGCATGTGCAGGGTCAAGCCGCGCGAACGCGAAGGACTGAGCGCGAATACTTCGCAGAATGCCGGGTTGGCGTAGACGATCGCATCCGCGGTATCGAGTAACGCGACACCGGTTTCGAGATGATCCAACACGCTCTCGGCTGATGTCATGGCGTGTATTGGCGCAGCAGCGGGATGCATTGCACCATCTTAGTGCAAAACCTCACAAAAAAACGGCGGCACTGAGGCCGCCGTGTAGAAAACGCTCGCCGCGGGGAGGAATTGCGACGAGCGCCGATCCTTACATGTCGTAAGCCGACTCCCCATGCGAGCTGATATCGAGACCTTCGCGTTCCTGTTCCTCGGAGACGCGCAGGCCGACGATCAAATCGGCAAGCTTGAATGCAATCAGCGCAACGATCGCGGTCCACACGATCGTGATGCCGACGGCCTTGGCCTGGATCAGCAATTGCGCACCGATGCCCGGGAAACCCGTGGTCATCTTGACCCAGTCCTGCACCGAGCCGGGGCCACCGAGACTCGGCGCATTGAAGATGCCAGTCAACAGCGCACCGCTGACGCCACCGAGCGCATGCACGCCAAATACGTCGAGCGAGTCGTCCGCCTTGATGATGCGCTTGAGTCCGGTGACGCCCCACAGGCAGATCGGACCGACGATGAAGCCGATCGCGAACGCGCCCGGAATGCCGACATTGCCCGCAGCGGGCGTGATCGCGACGAGTCCCGCGACCGCACCCGAGGCCGCGCCGAGCATCGACGGCTTGCCCTTCAATATCCACTCGGCGAAGGTCCACGACAACACCGCACACGCGGTCGCGAGATAGGTGTTGATGAACGCGAGCGAGGCCGAGCCATTCGCTTCGAGCGCGGAGCCCGCGTTGAAGCCGAACCAGCCGAACCACAGCAGCGAAGCGCCGATCATCGTCATCGTCA
>CAZDWH010000236.1:0-4385 GCA_964509025.1 uncultured Rhodanobacteraceae bacterium | reverse complement strand
GCGCCTGCATCACGTCAAACCGCACGGTGCGCTGTACAACATGGCCGCGAAGGACGCGACGCTGGCCGAGGCGATTGCCAATGCGGTGCGCGATTTTGATCCAAGCCTCGTCCTGGTCGGACTCGCGGGTAGCACGCTCACGCATGCAGGAGCGGAACTCGGACTCGTCGTCGCGCACGAGGCCTTCGCCGACCGTGCCTATGCCGCCGACGGCAGCCTCGTGCCGCGCAGCGAACGCGGCGCCGTGATCGACGACATCGATACGGCGATTGCGCAAGCAGTGCAAATCGCGACGCGCGGCAAGGTCCTCACGCGTGACGGCAAGGAACTGCGCGTGCGTGCCGATACGATCTGCGTACACGGCGATCGCGCCGATGCGGCCGCGTTTGCGCAGCGCCTCCACCAAGCGCTGCAAGCCGCTGGCGTGCACATCGGCGCGCCTACGCAGGAACACCAATGAAACCTGCTGCGCTCGATAATTTGCGCGCCGGCGGTGCTCGGACTGCGAAGGCAGGATGCCGAAGCGAACATTCGCGCAGCGAATGGCCCGGAGGGCGAGCCGCGGATGCGGCGAGTCATCCTCATGTACTTCCACGTACACTTCGGTTCCTGCGCTCCGGCAACGCGCAATTTCTCTTCGCTCGCTACGGTTTCTAGAGGTTCGCATGAATTACTGGCCGCTGCTCGGCGTCGGCGTCGTCATCGCGGGCTTTGCGCTCAGGCGCAATCCGGTGCTGGTCGTGGTCGCGGCGGGCGTCGCGAGCGCACTCGCCGCGGGCATGGATTTCGGCGATCTGCTCGCCCTGCTCGGCAATTCGTTCGTGAGCAATCGCGCGCTGCTGCTGTTCACCCTGACCCTGCCGGTGATCGGCCTGCTCGAACGTCATGGCCTGCGCGAACGCGCGCAGGCATGGATCGCGAGCCTGCGCAATGTCTCGCTCGCGCGCCTGCTCGTCGGCTATCTGGCCGGCCGCCAAGTCCTGTCGATGTTCGGCCTGATCGATCTCGCCGGCCACGCGCAGACCGTGCGCCCGCTCGTCGCGCCGATGGCCGAGGCCGCCGCGGCGCGCGACGATCTAGAGCTGACCGAAGGCGAACGCGAACGCGTGCGCGCGCTCGCTGCGGCGACCGACAACATCGGCCGCTTCTTCGGCGAGGATGTGTTTCTCGCCTTCGGCGCGGTGCTGCTGATCCAGGGCTTCTACGAGCGCAACGGCATCCATCTCGAACCGCTCGCGATCGCGCTGTGGGCACTGCCGACCGCAGTCGCCGCATTCGTGATTCACGCGATCCGCATCCGCCATGTTCAGAGCCGCCTCGACGAAGCCGCGCTGAGCCGTTTCGTCGTGCGCCACCGTTCATCGCCGCGCTGGAACAGCGGGCGCCGCAGCAAACAGGATCAGACCTGATGCTGCGGATCGAATATGTCTACTGGCTGATCGGCGCCTTCCTCGCGGTGTGCGCGTGGCGCGACTTCGCCACGCGGCGCTGGACCATGGCGTCGTTCTGGACCGTGATCGCCATCGCCTTCCTGTTCGGCGATGCGATCAGGCAGGCGACCGCGGACGGCCTGCGCTGGCCGGCGCAGCTGATGGGCGCAGGCGTGATCGCGCTCGGCTTGCTGGCTGCGAGTACCCGCGCGCTAGTCCCGGATCGCGAGGATCAAAAAGCGGCCACCCATGACGGCACTTCTCAACTGACGGCTGAGCTTAACAAAGGGCAGCTTGCCGGTAGCAATAAACTGTTTCTGCCAGCGTTGACGATACCACTCGCCACACTGGTGCTCGTGCTGCTCGCGCCCTACCTGCGTTTCGGTGAAACGCGCTTGATCGATGCGACGCAGCCAACTCTGGTTGCCCTGGCGCTCGCCTGCGTGATCGCATTTGTCGCGGCGCTGCGCACGACGCGCGCGCCACTCGCGCAGGGTCTCGGCGAAGGCCACCGCCTGCTCGATGCGGTCGGCAGCGTCGCCCTGTTGCCGATGCTGCTCGCCACGCTCGGCAGCGTGTTCGCCGCGACCGGCGTCGGCGACACGATCGCGGCGCTCGCGACCACGATCATCCCGGTCGACGATCGCTACGCCTGCCTCGCGGCGTTCGCGCTCGGCATGGTCGTGTTCACCATGGTCATGGGCAATGCGTTCGCCGCATTCCCGGTCATGATGGCCGGCCTCGGTCTGCCCTTGCTCATCGCCAAACACGGCGCGACGCCCGCTGCGCTCGGCTCGATCGGCATGCTCACGGGTTATTGCGGCACCTTGCTCACGCCGATGGCGGCGAATTTCAATATCGTGCCCGCGGTGTTGCTCGAACTGCGCGATCAGTACGCGGTGATCCGCGCGCAGATCCCGACCGCGTTGGCTTTACTCTGCGTCAATCTCGTGCTGATGGCCCTGCTGGTGTTCCCGTGAAGACTGCCGCGAAAAGACCAGCGACGAAACGTGCCGCAGCGAAGCGCGCGATTCCGGTTGCGCTGGTCACGGGATTCGATGCCTTCGGCGGCGAGCGTCGCAACCCTTCGCAGGAGATCGCGTGCGCACTCGATGGCGCGATCATCGCCGGGCACCGCATCGTCGGCGCCACGCTGCCGACCGCATTCGAGCGCGCGCTGCCCGCGCTCGACGCGCTGCTCGCGCGGCACGCGCCAGCGCTGGTGCTCGCGCTCGGGCTTGCCGGCGGACGCAGCGAGATCGCGCTGGAGCGCGTCGCGCTCAACCTGATCGACGCGCGCATTGCCGACAACGCGGGTGCGCAACCGGTGGATGTGCGCATTGTGGAAAATGCACCGAATGCGTACTTTTCCACTTTGCCTGTAAAAACGATGCTGGCGCGGCTGCGCAAGGCCGGCATTCCGGCGACGCTGTCGCTCAGCGCCGGCAGCTTCGTCTGCAACCAGGTGTTCTTCGGCCTCGCGCACGCGCTCGCGACGCGCTACGCGCTCGCGCGCGGAGGCTTCGTGCACGTGCCGTCGCTGCCCGAACAGGCCGCGCGCCTGCCGGGCACGCCGAGCATGGCGCTCGAGACGATGATCGAAGGCGTGCGTCTATGTCTTGAGGTTGCGCTGACGACGCACAAGGACGCGCACTATGCGGCGGGCTCAACTCACTAGAGCTGGCAGAGGTATTCGCGCACGCGCTCTTCGTTGACTCCGTCCGGCAGGCGCTGCATCACGAGGTTGAGGGTAACGCTGTTCGGCGCCCAGTACACGCCGGGGACGCCGTTGAAATTCGTGCCCTGCGCGACGCCATGCCCGACGATGCGATCGGCTTCCACGTACACGTCGAAATGCACGTTGTTCGGGCCAAATACCATGGTCGTCGTATCGACGCCCATGAACTGCGTGACGAGATCGAGACCGCCGCGGCGCGTGGCCGCGTCGTACCAGAGCACCGGCGTGACATACGAATTGTTCGACGACAGGTCCGCGCTCGGCTTGATGGCCGAAACGAGATCGACGAAAGCATTGCTCGCCAGCGGCGGCTGCCCCGGCAGCCGTGGACAATTGCTGCGCCCGCTGACGCTGTAGAAATAACTGCCCTTGGGCGGCAACTGGATGGCCGGATCGGCGTTCGAGTCCAGCAACGCGTTGAAACCAACCGGCGGACCCGAAAGTGCGCGCTTCTCGCCGATCACGACGACACCGACCTGGGTGGGCACCGACTGCGCGGCCACGAATACCAGGCGCGAGTCGTAGCCCCAACTGACCGATGCCTGCCAGGTGCCGGCGGGCAGGTCCTCGTCCGCGGTGCCGAACTGGCCGGCATTCATATGCCAGCTCTGGTTGCCGATCGTGATGTCGACGTGGCGCGGCGTGGTCCACGACGCGTTCACCGTGTAGGGCTGCGGCGCGACCGTCGGCTTGCTCGTGAAGTCGCAAGTGAGGCACTGACCGCCGCTCGAACGCAGCAGTGGCTGGCTCAGCGTGCCGATCACGCCGCTGGCGATGCGCTGCGGTTCGCTCGCGGGCGCCCACTGACCCTGCACGCTGTACCAGGTCGGCACACCCAGCGCGTCATAACCGTAGTAGGCGATGAACACGAGGCCGCTCTGACTCACGTCCACCGTGATGCCGGTGCCGGACTTGCTCGCGTCGTAATAAGTGCCGCGCGCCGGCAGCAGGGGCGTCAGCGCCGTGCTCTGGCCGTCGATGCTGACGGTCGCAGCGGAAGCCACGAGCGGGCATAGCGCGGCGAGAAGCCACAGGCTGGCCAGATTGCGCATCACCATACTGTCTCCCATCGCGATGCAAAGCTCCGGACGGAGTCCGTCCAACTGCGTCGCAACGCGACGGCGCGCGGCCGGCGCGTTGTTAGAACATCAATGCTTGGCTGGATCCGCCACCGGCGCTGCGGGCGCCGCAGCGGCTGCAGGCGCGGCCGCATCGGG
>CAZDWH010000235.1:1185-4388 GCA_964509025.1 uncultured Rhodanobacteraceae bacterium | reverse complement strand
GGCGAGCGCGGACCGCGCGGCGAACGCGGACCGCGGCGCGAACACGCCCCGCGTGACGGCGCTGCGAGCGGCACAGCGAAAACTCAGCGGCAGCCGGCGCGCGCGAGTGCGCCCGCGCAAGCTCACGCAGCGGCTTCCGATGCAGTTCCGAGCGATGGCGCGCCGAGCAGGCGTCGGCGCCGTGGCGGCCGCGGTCGTGGTCGTGGTGAACGCGGTATCGAGACTGCAACGCAGGCCGCCGCACCGGTAGCCAAACCGGTCGAGGCCGAGACGAAACCGAAGAAGCAGGGCTTCTTCCATCGCCTGACGCGGTTGTTCAAGCGCTCCTGAGAAACATTTCGTCATTCCGGGGCCGCCGCGAGGCGGAACCCGGAGCGCGAAGGCAGGATGCCGAAGCCAACATTCGCGGGGCGAATGGCCGAAGGCGCGCGACGGAGGTCGCGCGTAATCCAGTTCTTGCCCTTAGGTATGCGAAGATCAAGAACTGGATGACCAGCCATCCGGTTGTTAAACGCTTTCGCAGGAATGACGAGGTAAGGGTTGCCGATGTTGAACTTGCCATCCAGCTCTGTCGATCGCCTCTCGCGCCTCGCCGCGCTGGCCGTGTGTGTTGCTGCGGGCGCGATCTGCGCACTGATGCTCGTGCGCACGCTCTGGCTGCTGGTCCCGCGCAGCGCCGAGGCGCCCGCCGCGCAGCCGCTCGTGCCGGCGCAGGCGCGCACGAGTGCGGCGACCTCGATCGCGCAATGGCATCTGTTCGGCAATTCCCAGACCATCGATCTCGCGGCGCGCGCGGCGAACGCGCCGCGTACGGCGTTGAAACTCGTGCTGCGTGGCACCTTCGCGCTCGATGACGCGAAGGATGGCATCGCGATCATCGCCGACGAGTCGAATATCGAACACAGCATCAAGGTCGGCGAGGCGGTCGGCGGGGCGACCCTGGCCGAGGTGTATGCCGACCACGTCCTGCTGCAGCACGATGGCGTTGGCGAAAGTCTTGCGCTGCCGCGTGCGGAGGAACATGCGCCTGTGGCCGCGCTGCCGGGCGCACGCGCGAACACGCCGGGCCTGCCCGGCATCGCCGCATCGAATCCCGCCGCAGCTACCGCCGGCGCCGCGTCGGGCCAACCCGCGCTCGCGCGCGCGAACGCGGCTGATCTGGCGCGACAGGTGCAGTTCGAGCCGGTGTTCGACGGTGGTCATATTGCCGGCGCGCGCCTGACCGGCTCGGGCGCGGCGGCGCAGCTGATGAATCAGGTCGGTCTGAAGTCGACCGACCTTGTCACGGCGGTCAATGGCACGCCGCTGTCGAGCGTGTCCAATCCGCAGCAGCTGATCGACAAGCTCGGCAACGCCGCGAGCCTGCAGGTGACGATTCAGCGTGACGGCAAGCCCGCAACATTGACCTTGAATCTGCGATAATCCGTTCCGTCCCGGGAATTGTAGAGAAATATACAATGATACTCCGTCGTCCGCGTTTCGCGTCGCTCCTGTTTCCGGTTGTCGTCGCGATGCTGACGGCGTCGTCACTGCCGCCCGCGCAGGCCGCGCAGAATGCCGCGCCCGCGCACAATCCTGCGGGCACGCACACGCTGAACCTGAAAGACGCCGATATCCAGGTGCTGATCGCCACGGTGTCGGAGATCACCGGCAAGAATTTCATCGTCGGGCCGAATGTGGCCGGCAAGGTCACGGTGATTTCGGCCACGCCACAGCGCGCCGATGAGATCTACAACACCTTCCTCGGAATTTTGCGCCTGCACGGCTACGCCGCGATTCCCTCGGGCAGCATGATCAAGATCGTTCCCGAAGCCGCGGCGCAGCAGGACGGTTCGGCCGGACTCGGCACGACGCCCGCGCTGGCAGCGGACGAGCTGATTACGCAGATCGTGCCGGTGAAGCATCTCGCCGCGTCGGAGCTGGTGCCGATTCTGCGTCCGCTGATGCCGCAGGGCGCACAGCTGATCGCGCACCCGGGCTCGAATTCGCTCGTTGTGTCCGATCGCGCCGGCAATGTCGCGCGCATCCTCGCGATCATCCAGCGCATCGACACGGTGTCCGATGCGCAGGTCGAGACGATACCGCTGCAGCACGCGAGCGCGGCCGAAGTCGCGCGTACCTTGACGCAACTCAGCGACAACAAGGGCACCGAAGCGCTCGGCGACGCGGCCAAGGTGTTTGCGGACGAGCGCACGAATTCGATCCTGCTTTCGGGCGGCAAGAGCGGGCGCCTGCGCATGCGTTCGCTGATCGCGCATCTCGACACGCCGCTCGCGTCGAGCGGCGATACCAATGTCGTGTATCTGCATTACGCGAATGCGAAGGATCTGGTGCCGATTCTGCAGGGCGTCGCCGCGACGCTGAATGGCGAGGCAGCGCAGCGGCCCGCTGGCGCCGCCGCCGGTGCCGCCGCACCGATTGCTGGCGCGAACAATGCGCAGGCCAGCGGTGTCGCCACGATCCAGGCGCACGAGGACACGAACGCGCTGGTCATCAGCGCCTCGCCCGCGGTGTTCCGCTCGCTTTCGAACGTGATCCGCCAGCTCGATGTGCGCCGCGCGCAGGTGTTGATCGAAGCGGTGATCGCCGAAGTCTCGGCCGAGAGCGCGAGCGAACTTGGCGTGCAATGGCAGCTTGCCGACAAGCATCTGCTCGGCGGCACCAATTTCAGCAGCGGCAACAGCGGTCAGGCCGGCAACAATATCCTGACCGCGAGCGCGGGACTCAACGCGATCAACGGCAGCAGCGGCACGCCGCTGATCACGCTCGGCAACGGCTTCAATCTCGGCTATCTCGAAAGCATCAAGATCGGCGGCAAGCAGTTCCTGCAGCTCGGCGCGCTCGTCACTGCGTTGCGCAGCAATGGCAAGAACAATGTCCTGTCGACGCCGTCGGTGATGACACTCGACAATGCGCAGGCGATCATCAAGGTTGGCCAGGAAGTGCCGTTCGTGACCGGGCAATACCAGACCACGGCGACGAGCAATACCGGCGGCAGCACTGGCACCAATGGCATCAGCAATCCGTTCCAGACGATCCAGCGCAAGGACGTCGGCATCAAGCTGACCGTGACGCCACCTATCAAACAAGGCCAACCGGCCCAACCCGAAAACCACCCGAGAGTGTCCTCCCCTGCCCCCGCCCTGACCGGCCCGCACCGCGGCCCCCGCGGCCTTGGCCAGGGCGAACCCCGGCCGGACGTA
>CAZDWH010000235.1:0-1175 GCA_964509025.1 uncultured Rhodanobacteraceae bacterium | reverse complement strand
AAGTGTCCTCGCTCGCGCCGCGCGTGACGGGCGCGTCCGATCTCATCACCAACAACCGTGAAGTGCAGACTACGGTGTTGGTGAAGGACGACGCGATCCTCGTGCTCGGTGGACTCATTTCCGACAACGCGCAGGACAACGTGCAGAAGATTCCGTTGCTCGGCGACATTCCGCTCGCGGGCAATCTGTTCCGCTATCGCAGCAACGATCACCAGAAGCAGAACCTGATGGTGTTCCTGCATCCGCGCATCCTGCGCGACGCCGCGACCGAAGCCGCGGTGTCGAGCGAAAAGTACAACTATATCCGCAGCGAACAGCTCGAGCTGCGCGCGAGTCCCGACACGACCACCTCGAGGCGCGAGATGCCGCTGGTGCCCGAGGTGCGCGATTTCCTCAAGAGCCCGCCGCTCGATGTGACGCCATCGAAAGGACAGCCCTAAGGGTCAGCGTGACGAGGCAACGCACATCGTTGGAACTCGCAGCAGGGAAGCTAATCACCGCTGTGCAGCAACAGTGGACGGCTGAGCTCGGAGATTCAGGCGCGGCAACCAGTGGGGAGACGGTGCATCGTTGCCATGACATGTTGGCAGGTGCAAAAGACGGCACGCTCCCAGAACTACTTGGCGGAGGTTCAGTCACGGATTTTGTTGGCAGAGAGTGGATACGAGCACACCCTGCTGTTCTCGCGGAGGTTCGGGAGCTGGAGGAGCAGATTCAAGCCACGTTCAACAAGAACCGGCGCCCTTGAACAGAGTCATGGCAGAACAAACAACTATCCGTCCGCCGCGCCCCGGTTTCGGCTTCGCGCGGCGCAATGGCGCGACGCTCGTCGCGTGGCATGAGGATCATGCCGAAGTCGCCTATCGCGATGGCGTGAAACCCGAGACGCTGGCCGAGCTGCGCCGCTATCTTGGTCAGCCGCTCACGCTGCAGCGCCACGACGCGGCGAGCTATGAGCGCCTGCTGCGCGCGCTGTACGAACACGGCGACGACGCGCGTGCGACGGTCGCGCGATTCGATGGCGCGTCCAATGGCGACGAACTCGATCTGAAGACCCTCGCCGACGAATTGCCCGAGGCGCAGGATCTGCTCGAATCCGAAGACGATGCGCCGATCATCCGCTGGTGAACCTGATTTTGACCGATTCGGTGAAGCGAGGCGCCAGCGACATCCAC
>CAZDWH010000234.1:0-4392 GCA_964509025.1 uncultured Rhodanobacteraceae bacterium | reverse complement strand
TGACCTCGTAGCAGACGTCGATGTCGTGGTTGCCGTCCATCAGCACTTCGGGTTCGACCATCGGCACGAGGCCCGCTTCCTGGCACAGCGCGGCATAACGCGCGAGCGCGTGGCAGTTGGCTTCGATGCAGGTGCCGCTTGGCATGTCGTCGCCGATGTTGATCACCGCGCGCCACTTGGCGAACTTCGCGCCGAGGCGGGCGTATTCGTTGAGGCGCTCGCGCAGGCCGTCGAGGCCTTCGGTCACGAGCTCGCCCGGGAAGCCGGCCAGCGCCTGCGGGCCCTTGTCGACCTTGATGCCCGGCAGGATGCCGTTGTCGAGCATGACCTTGGTGAACGGCACGCCGGCCTTGGTCGACTGGCGGATGGTTTCGTCATAGAGGATCGCGCCGGAAATATGCTCGCCGAGCTTCGGCACCGTCAGCAGCATCTCGCGATAGGCGCGGCGATTCTCCTCGGTGTTTTCGATCTTGACCGAGTCGAAACGCTTCTTGATCGTCGCGTTGGACTCGTCGATCGCGATGATGCCCTTGCCGGGCGCAACCATCGCCTGGGCGATGCTTTCCAGATCTTCGATACTCATGGGTGACTCCTAGGATGCGAATTCGGCCCGGGCGCCATTTTTCAGGGCAGCCGCTTGGGGGCGCGAATTATAGCGCCGATCGCGTGACAGGCGGGTTATCCGCCGGCTTTCGCAGCCGTACGCGGCATCGCGCCCGCGTTGTGCCTGCGAATCAGCGGCTTACATTCCCTCTGGCAGCTTGAAATCCTCAAGCTTGCATTGATCGACCAGGCGCTGCTTCTCCGCCACCGCGCTAGGGCCTTTGGCTACGTTCGGCGCGTTGAACGGGAGAATCACGTAGGTATAGACAGGGTCCTTGCCGATATTCGGTGCGGCAGCCGCGTAGTGCAGGTTGGTGACGATGCTCGTTGCCACACCTGCAAGATCGCCCTCGGGCACGATCTTTTCGAGTTTGATGTGGCTGGTCGAGCCATTGCGCTCGATCACGTAGGACACGGCGGCACAGGTCGGCGCGGTCAGGTTCTTGCCGTAGGACGGCGCCATCGGATCGCCCGTGCCCGAGACGAGCCAGTACTTGCTCAGGTTGTCCGGCAGCACCAGATGCGGGCGCTCCGCCGCCTGCGCGGCACCCGCCGCCAGAACCGAAACCGAAACCAATACGCGAACGAGCTGTTTCATGGCAACCTCGGCGAACGCCACTGGGATTGTGCATCATAGCCCGGATCGCGTGAACGCAAACTGCAGCACGAAACCGCGCGCAAGAACATGCCGAACGGCATATATCGCGCGGATTATCGCGTGGCAGAATCGTCCGACTCCTACCTGATCGGGCCTACCATGCACGTTGCCGCACTCAGCGCCGCCCTGCTCTTCGCCACCACGGCCGTCGCAGCTGATGCGCCACCAGATCCGTCAGTCTTCGCACCAGCCGACGTGTTCAAGCTCGAATGGGCGGATCATCCGCAACTGTCGCCCGACGGCCGCCGCGTCGTATACGAACGCAAGCGCTTCGACGCCATGAAGGACCGCCGCCGTTCGAGCCTGTGGCTGATCGATGCGGAGACCGGCGCGCAGCGCGCACTGACTTCGGAGGACGGCGATCAGGGCGGCGCGCGCTGGTCGCCGGACGGCAAACGCATCGCCTATGTCAGCGCAAGCGAAGGCAAGGCGCAGATCCACGTGCTGTGGCTCGATTCGGGTGCGTCGACTGCGATCACCCATGTGCAGGAAGGCCCCGGCGAACTCGCCTGGTCGCCCGACGGCCGCTGGATCGCGTTCACGCAACATGTGCCCGCGCAGGACAAACCGCTCGCCTCGCTGCCCGAAGCGCCGAAGGGCGCGGAATGGGCGCCACCCGCGAAGTTGATCGACCGTCTGATCTATCGCATCGACGGCGGCGGCTATGTCGATCCGGGCTATTCGCATGTATTTGTCGTTGCAGCCGACGGCGGCGCGGCGCGCCAGATCACGCAGGGCAAGCACGATTTCGACGGCCCGCTCGCGTGGGCGCGCGATGGCAAGAACCTGTTCGCGTCGGCCAATCTCAATGACGACTGGGAATACGAACCGCTCGAAAGCGAGCTGTACCGCATCGACGTCGACAGCGGTACGACCACCGCACTGACCTCGCGCAAGGGCCCGGATCGCAATGCGGTGATCTCGCCCGACGGCTCGCGCCTCGCCTATCTCGGCTTCGACGATCATCGCCATCCGTACCAGGCTTCGCATCTCTACGTGCTCGATCTCGCCAGCGGCAAGTCACGCGCGCTGACCGAGAATGTCGACATCGACGTCGAGAATCCGGTATGGGACGGCAACGGTGCGCTGTATTTCGACTACGACGATCACGGCACGACCAAGATCGGCCACATCAGTGCGCAAGGCGGCAAGATGGACGTCGTAGCCGACGATCTCGGCGGCACCTCGGTCGGCCGGCCCTACTCCGGCGGCTCGATGGCGGGCGCAGCCGGGCGCATCGTCTACACACGCAACGACACGACGCGTCCGGCCGATGTCGCGATCGTCGCGCATGGCGGCAAGCCACGCCGCCTCACGCAGTTCAACGAAAACCTGCTCGGCCACAAGACGCTCGGAAAGGTCGAGGAGATCAAGGTGAAGTCCTCCGCCGACGGGCGCGAAATCCAGGCCTGGATCGTGCGTCCGCCGCGCTTCGACGCGTCGAAGAGCTATCCGCTGCTGCTCGAGATCCACGGCGGGCCGTTCGCGAACTACGGCACACGCTTCGCGCCGGAGACGCAGCTGTACGCGGCGCAGGGTTACGTCGTTGTGTATTGCAATCCGCGCGGCAGCACGAGCTATGGCACCGAGTTCGCGAACCTGATCGAGAACGCGTATCCGAGTCAGGACTATGACGATCTGCTCAGTGTGACCGATGCGGTCATCGCGAAGGGCAGCATCGACACGAAGAATTTGTTCGTCACCGGCGGCAGCGGCGGCGGCGTGCTCACCGCGTGGATCGTCGGCCATACCGATCGCTTCCGCGCGGCCGTGGTCGCGAAACCCGTGATCAACTGGTACAGCTTCGTTCTGACCAGCGACTTCTACCAGGTATTCGCGAAGTACTGGTTCCCCGGCGACCCGTGGGCGAATCAGGAGCACTATATGAAGCGCTCGCCGATCGCCTATGTCGGCAACGTGAAAACGCCCACGATGTTGATCACCGGCGACGCCGACCATCGCACACCGTCAAGCGAAGCCGAACAGTTCTATCAAGCGCTCAAGCTGCGCAAGATCGACACCGCGATGCTGCGCATCCCCGGCGCTTCGCACGAGATCAATACGCGCCCGTCGAATATGCTCGATCAGGTGCTGTATACGATCGGGTGGTTCGAGAAGCACCGTGCCGGCGGTGAACAAAAATAGTCAGCAAAATCGGTGGGGCGCGATGCGCCTCGCCAAAGCTGTGATATCTAGGGCACCGCTTTCTTGACAAGATCACCGCGCGCAACCGCTGCGGCAAAGTCCGGAATTTCGCACGTTGCGCGCACGAAATCCGAACGCTTGTCCACGTCAGCTTTCGTCGCTGGCTGCTGGTGCAATGAGAAGCTGTAGGTGCCGTACGTATACACCGGCTTGTGACCGGGATTACTCTCCGCGGCGACCCAAAGCGCACTGCTGAAATTCCGTAGAACGCGCTGTTCTACTTCTTGGATCAACCGCTTGTCAGCCTGGCCGGTAAAGCCAGATCGAAGCACGACCGGATTTGCGGGTTTCCCATCCGCCTCGATCGAGTAGCCGACCGACACGCAGCCCTCTGCGTGCTTCCTGGACCTCGGCAGTCGGATGGGTTCGCCCACTTGGGCGATCTTCCAATAAGACGTCACGTTGCGCATGTCGACAGCGACGTAGTTGCCGTTACCGTTCTGCGCTACCGCCGTCTGAGCAAGAAATACGCAACAAGCCAAAATGATTTGACGCATTTTTGCCTCCTACGAGTCCTGCAACTGCTTCTATTTACAAGTCGCCCAGCCCTTCTGCAATTCCACCTGGCCCCACGCGCAGCAGCTTCAGTGTATTCGTGCCGCCATGCTGTCCGGTGTGATCGCCCGTGGTGAGGATCACGCGATCGCCCTCGACGAGGAAGTTGAGATTGAACAGATGCTGCACGGCGGCCTTGGCCGCGTGCGCGGGATCGACGCCGTGCGGATCGAAGTCGATCGGCGTCACGTCGCGATACAGCATCATGCGCCGGCGCGCGCCCTGGCGCCGCGACAACGCGTAGATCGGCACCTGCGAGCGATAGCGCGACAGCCACTGAGCCGTGCCGCCCGATTCGGTCAGCGCGATGATCGCGCGGATGCCGATGTGGCCGGCGGTGAACATCGCCGCGAGCGCGACCGCCTGATCCA
>CAZDWH010000233.1:0-4478 GCA_964509025.1 uncultured Rhodanobacteraceae bacterium | reverse complement strand
GGATACGTATTCAGTCCTGATTCATGGTTTATTTTCTGTTTACGCTGACCGACGCGGCGGGTTGGGCGCAGAGCTTCACCGCAGTCAATCGTCTTGCGCTGCAGTTGACGCCGGCGATCGTCAGCTTGCTCGCTATGCTGTTGCGCGATGCACAGCTTGCGGCGCGATCGAGCGATACAGATCGAGCACGCGATTTGCGCATCGATCCAGCGTGAACTCCGCGCGCCAGCGCGTCTCTCCGCCCGCGCCGAGACGCGCGCGCAGGTCCGCGTCGCGCGCCATGCGCGCGAGCGCGTGCGCGAGAGCGCCGACGTCGCCCGGCGTGACCAGCATGCCGCTGACGCCGTCCGCCACCACATAGCCCACACCGGAACCGGGAATAGCGCTCGCGATCACCGGCAAGCGCGCGCGCATCGCTTCGAGCAGCACCATGCCGAATGCCTCGGTGCGTTCGATCGACGGCAGACAGAACACCTGCGCCTCGCGGTACGCCAATGCAAGCGTTGCGTCGTCGACATGACCGGCAAAGCGCACGCGCGCTTCGATGCCGAGCTCATGCGCGATGGCTTTGAGCTGGGCCTCGCATTCGCCGCTGCCGACAAGCAGCAGGCTCGCTGCCGGCACTTGCGCGACCGCGCGCAACAGCACGTCGAACCCCTTGTAGTAGCTCAGGCGCCCGACGGCGAGGACGCGCAGGTTCGCGTCGTCTGCCGTCGGCCACAGTGCAGGTGTCGCCGGCACTGCTAACTCGTTGCCGCGCGCTGTCGCCGCGAGGCTATCGGCGAGGCCGAGTGGAATCACCGCAGTCTTGCCCAGCCATGCGGACAAGGCCGTGCTCGAGGCGCGATACGGTTCCGAGGTCGCGATCACCGCGCGCGCGCGGCGCAGCAAGGCTTGCTCGAACGGACGGTAAAGCCGGTACATCGCGCGCACGCCGCGGCGGCTGACGTCGAGCGGCACGTCGGCGTGCCAGTGCACGACCCAAGGCAGACGCCGCGCCGCGGGCGAAAGCAATGCCCAGAATGCCGATACATTCGGCATATGCAGATGCAGCAGGTCTGGTTGGCGCTCCGTGATCAGGCGCTTGAGCAGCAGCGGAAAACCCGGACTGATCGGCGCGTACAGCAACTGGCCATGACACGCAGCCAGTGTCCCTCGCACGCCGTCGCTCGTGTAGCTGCGTGCAGCTTCGCGCGGCGCGGCGTGCGCGAGCATGTCGACGTCGACGTCGCGTGCCGCGAGTGCGCCGCATAGATCGGCACTCGAGCGTTCGATCCCGCCGGCATAGGGCGGATAGAATTTGCCGACGTGCAGAACGCGCATCGGCTTTGCGTCAGCTCTCGCCGGTGGATTTCGGCATCGGGATGACTTGGGCGCTTCTACGCTGCGACCCCACCGCCGCCTCCGCCGCGGGCGCGTCCTGGCTCGCCAGCTTCATGCGCGCTTCGGAGAGCTCCTGATCGAGTATCGCGACGCGTTGGGTAAGGCGGCGCAGCGTGCGCTCCTGACGCGAGCGATCGACATCCATCTGCAGCATGCGGATCAGGATCAGACCCAGTCCGATGATGATCGCGAGGATTGGCGGATAGGAGATGCCGATCTTTTCGCCCAGCCAGTCGACCGCGCGCGGAAACATGCCGAGCAGTAGCGTCGCGATCGCGACGACGAACCACCAGACGGCATAGCTGCCGTGCAGATGATCGCGCCGCACCAGTAGCAGGATCGCGCCGGACAGCACGATGCCAAGCACGGCCGAGACGAGCAGAACGGTCATGCTGCGCTCCTCGCGCGCGTGCGCGGACGGATGCGCGCGCGCACGTCGAGGCGCGCGAAACACAGCACGGTCGTATGCAGCATATAGCGCGCGACCACGAACCACGAAGCGAACACGCGCGACATGCCGGCGCGGCGCGGCGACATCACGACCGGCACTTCGCGCATCGCAAATCCTTTTTCGTTGAGCAGCATGAGTACGCCCATGTCCTGATAATCAAGCAGGCTCGCTTCGCGCGAGGCGAGCGCGCGCACCGCGCGGCGGTCGTAGGCGCGCAGGCCCGAGGTGAAATCGTGCAGGCGCAGTCCGGTCAGCACGCGGAAATAGCTTGCGGCCACGCGCTTGGCGAAAGACAGGCGCGGTGCATAGGTGCCGATCACGACGTGGACGTCGTCGCTCAGTGCGTCGAGCAGAGACGGCAGCGTCTCCGGATGATGCTGGCCGTCGGCATCGAGCGTCACAACGATTTCATAGCGGTTGCGCTGCGCATAGCGCATGCCGGTCTGAGTTGCGCCCCAGGCACCGAGGTTGAGCGGCAGATCGATCACGGTCGCGCCCGCAGCGCGTGCTTCGGCGATCGTCGCATCGCTGCTCGCGTCGCTGATCACGAGCACGTCGCAACAGTTCTGCGCGAGCACGCCGCGCACGACTTCGGCCACGGTCGCGGCTTCGTTGCGCGCGGGAATAACGGCGAGCGCGGGCCGCCGGGCTGGAGTCGAGGTGGGCAAAAGTCGTCAGGCCTTTGAAAAACAAGGCATTGTCGGGTTGTGCGTCCGACCTGTCAAACCATGTGGACGGCAATGCGCATCAGTCCGCGTGTCGGCAGCAGGACGATGCCGTTCCTGCCGCCTGCACCGGCGGACACGGCACACTGCCGTAGGAGCAGAACACGCAGCAGTCGCCCGGCAGCGGTTGCAGCAGGCGCTGGCAGTGCGCGCATTCGTGGAAATAGACGCAGGCGTTCGTCGGCATGACTTCCTGGCTCGCGTGGCCGCAAGCGGGGCAGGTGAGCAGGCTGACGAGTTCGACCGTGGCGCTCATGCGGGTGTCATTTCGCTGCGATCGCCCAATGCGCGGCTCATCTCGATATCGATGATCGCCGCATTCCACGGCAGCGGCTCGCTGCGCCCAGTCGGCGCGAATCCCATGCTCGCGTAGAGTGCGCGCGCGGGCTCGTTGCGTTCGCCGACAAACAGATACATCTCGCCTGCGGATTTCGCCGCAGCCCAGCGCAACAACGACGCGACGAGCTGTTTGCCGAGGCCAGCGCCGCGCTGCTCCGGCGCGACCCACATCGAGAGCAGGGCGATGCGCCCGCCCTCGTCGTGTCCGGCGATCATGCCGATCCAGTCGGACGCACGGTTTTCTGCGACGATGAAGATGCGTTCCTGGCCCGACGCCGACATCTGCGCGCGACGCGCATACTCCTCGTCCGACAAGGCCCGCGCCTGCGCCAGCGTCTGGCCAAACGCTTGCGGCGTGTCCGCAAGGGCACGCACGCGGATCGCGCGCATGGCGGCGCCTTCGTGTGCGCGGATCGGTCGCAGGGTGATCGATGCAGGTTGCATGACGTGGAGCTTAGCGTCTTGCGGCGTTCTCTGTCGCATTTCTCGCAGCGGCTGGCAACGCCAGGTTCAAGCGCGCGGACGCAAGCGCACAGCGGCGGAACCGCTGCCGCTCTTGGGATCGTAGCCCGCCCACACTTCGCCCCAGGAATATCGGCCGGGCGCATAACCCTTGCCCGCGAGCCAGGCCCCGATGCTGTCGGCGCGCAAACGCTCCTGCTGTTCGGACCCGTCCTCCCAGCCTGCGCCATATTTGAGGTTTGCGTCGCAGAGGTCGATGTGCTCCAACTGCTCGCCGTTGAATCCGAGCGAGATGTCGACGACGACATCGCCATCCAGAAATGCCGGCAGACGCACCCAGATCCAACCATTGCCCATTTCCCTGCGCGCGAGGCTCGCGCCCGGCGCCGCTGTAGGCAACGCCGACAAGGTGAGCGCGCGCGCGATGCACACGCCGAGCGGATGCAGCAGCTCGAAGTCCTTCGGCCTCCGGCTACCCAGAGTCTGTATCAGGCGGCGCAACAAGGCGGTATCGATCCGTAGCAAGTCAGGCAGCGGACCACCAAAGGGTCAACGCGCCGATGGCAAAGAACACCACCCACGACAGGTGTCTGCCGCGTGTGAATGCGATTGGCAGCAGGCCGCAGGCGAGCGCGGTGATACCGATGATTTGCGCGGTCGCAACCGCAGACAGCGCACCGCGCGCGAGTTGCCAAAGCAGGGCGGCCAGGCCGAACCAGGAAAGCGTGGTGATGTGCCAGGCGAAACGCAGCGTGCGCACGGTGAACCAGGAGCTTCCGAACAGCTTGGGAAGATCGTAGCGGCGAAACAGGCGAATGAGGATGTAGCGCTCGCCGAGCAGCGAGTGCGCCATGCCGAGGCCGAAGATCAGAGCTGCTGCAAGGTAGAGCAAGATATTCCGCCGCCTGGCGTTGCGCTAAGCGGCCATCGCCGCGGTGGCAGCAGTTTACGCGACCTCGTCGCCGCAGTTCGCTTGCGCGAATAGTTAGAGCGGAGCGTCAACAAGCTCCATTTCGTGCGGCTCGAGTGCGATGGAATGCGAAAGGCACGTTTCTGGCTGTTCGTTCGGCCATTGCTTCGAGATCCAAGGACGGCCGTAATGGTCGATCCCTTCGCCC
>CAZDWH010000232.1:0-4487 GCA_964509025.1 uncultured Rhodanobacteraceae bacterium | reverse complement strand
CCGTGTCCCCGCTGGTGTCGAATACTAGGGGTGGCACGGGCTGTATGCCAGGTCCCTGTTCGGCGTCGTCCGCGTACTCCCGTACCTGACCGGCAGGTGAGGGATGTTCTATGTCGGTGGCGCGCTCGTGCTCGGCGAAGGCTTTCTCTACTACGCGGTCGTGCTGCTCAATCCGCCGGGCGAACGCTTTGCGATGAAGGTGTTCAATTATTCGATCATCTACCTGATGGCGCTGTTCGCGTTCCTGCTTGTCGATCACTATATCGACCAGCCGGTGCTACATCGCCAAGTGATGTCGCTCGAAAAAATCGCGTAGCCGGCGCTGGACTTTCCGCGCCCGCGTCCCTAGATTGCCGGGTATCGATTCGGATACTCCGGAGACCGCCATGACCCAGGTTTACGACTTCAGCGCCAAGACCATCGACGGCGACAACGAATCGATGGCCAAGTACAAGGGCAAGGCGATGCTGATCGTCAATGTCGCGAGCAAGTGCGGTTTCACGCCGCAGTACACCGGCCTCGAAGCGCTGTACGAGAAGTTCAAGGACAAGGGCCTCGTCGTTCTCGGTTTCCCGTGCGACCAGTTCGGCCATCAGGAACCGGGCGACGAAAACGAGATCAAGAATTTCTGCTCGCTCAATTACGACGTGAAGTTCCCGCTGTTCGCGAAGATCGACGTCAATGGCGCGAACACGCATCCGCTGTACAAATATCTCAAGGGCGAGGCGAAGGGCCTGCTCGGCACCGAGTCGGTCAAGTGGAATTTCACCAAATTCCTCGTCGACAAGGATGGCAAGGTCGTGACGCGTTACGCGCCAACCGATACGCCGCAGAGCATCGAAAAAGACATCGCGGCGATGCTCTGACGGGCGCCGCATGGATACGATGTCGCGAGCCGGCCTGAGCCGGCAGGAGTTGCGTACGCTTGCGCTCGCCGCGCTCGGCGGTGCGCTCGAGTTCTACGACTTCATCATTTTCGTCTATCTCGCGCGCGAGATCGGCCAGCTGTTCTTTCCGCCCGACACGGCGGACTGGCTGCGCGATGTGCAGACCTGGGGTCTGTTCGCCGCGGGCTACCTCGCGCGTCCGCTCGGCGGCGTTGTGATGGCGCATTTCGGCGACCGCTCGGGACGCAAGCGCATGTTCACGCTGTCGGTATTCATGATGGCGGTGCCGACGCTGCTGATCGGCCTGCTGCCGACTTATGCGAATATCGGTTACGCGGCGCCGCTGGCCCTGCTCGCGCTGCGCATCGTGCAGGGTGCCGCGGTCGGTGGCGAAGTGCCGGGCGCATGGACCTTCGTTTCCGAGCATGTGCCCGACCATCGCGTCGGCTTCGCCAACGGCACGCTGACCGCGGGTCTCACGTTCGGCATCCTGCTCGGCTCGTTGATCGCAACGGCGTTGAACAAAGTATACAATGCCGCAGACCTGCTCGCGTTCGGCTGGCGCATTCCGTTCCTCGTCGGCGGCGTATTCGGCTTCCTCGCCGTGTTCCTGCGCCGCCTGCTCGCCGAGACGCCGGTATTCGAGGAATTGCGCCGACGCAAGGAACTCGTACGCGGGCTACCGATCCAGAGCGTGCTTACCGGCCACTCGCCTGCGGTGTTCGTCTCGATCCTGCTGACCTGGGTACTGACCGCGGGCATCGTCGTCGTGATCCTGATGACGCCGACGCTGATCCAGAAGCTCTACGCGATCGCGCCAGCCGATGCGCTCGGCGCAAACAGTCTTGCGACGCTGGGCCTCGCGATCGGCTGCGTCGCCTTCGGCCTTGCTGCGGACCGCTACGGTGCCGCGCGCATTGTCGCGGTGGGCTGTGCGCTGTTGCTTGCAATGGTCTACGCGCTATACCTCGGTTTGCGCGCAGCCCCGCAGCAGTTGAATGCGCTCTACGCGTTCACGGGATTCTGCGTCGGCGTGGTCGGCGTGATCCCGACCGTGCTCGTGCGCGCATTTCCTCCCGCGGTGCGCTTCTCGGGCGTTTCGTTCGCCTACAACATCGCCTACGCGATCTTCGGTGGCCTGACGCCGCTGATCGTCGGCGCGCTGCTCAAGTTCAGCCCACTCGCACCGGCGCACTATGTCGCCGCGCTGTGCCTCATCGGCATCGTGGTTGCGCTCGTCAGCGTTCGGAGCGCGCAGTCCGCACCATCGTCTGCATAAGGTGATCGATCACTGCGGCCGCACTGCTGCAGCGGCCGCTATGCACCGGCGAGGTCTGGATCAGCGCGCTGCGCGGCGCGGTGAGCCAATCGAAGCGCTGGCGGCGCGACAGTGCGCCGAGCGGGCCCGCCGCCGCGCCACCCGCGCAAATCGCCGGAATCGTCTCGAGGTGCCCGCGGATCATGTCGATATCGAGCGTCGGATCGAGCGCGAGCAGACGCGCCGCGTCGAGTTCGATGCGCGCCTCGAGCAAGCCGGCGTCCTGGCAGGCGACGATCACCCCGACATTGACGAATTCCTCGCGCTCGACGCGCGGCACGACGCGGATCACCGCATAGTCGTAGATCGCATGCATGTCAGCGGCCCTCCCGTGCGCGGATAGCCTCGGCGACGAACGCGCGTGGTGCGGCCAATCTAAGCGTCAGGTATTCGGCGTAGGCAGCGCGATGTTCCGCTGCGGAGGTGAAATGCGCGTCGCCTGTCAGCCAATCGTCCGGGATCAACGCGACGATATCGGCGAGGATCTGCGGCGTCAGATGCGCTGCGAGTTCGCCGTCGACAGCGCCGAGTCTGGACGCCGCCGGTAGCAGCACGTGGTCCTTGATCTGCGCGAACGGCCGCGTCGCACGCGTGCGGTAGTCGCTCCAGTCGTGGTGAAAATACAGCGCGGCGCCGTGGTCGATCAGGCGCAACTTGCGGTGCCAGACGAGCATATTGGTGTTGCGCGCGGTGCGGTCGACGTTGCTGACGTAGGCGTCGAACCAGACGATGCGCGAGGCGAGATCGGCATCGGGGTGCTCAACCAGCGGATCGAACGTGACCGATCCCGGCAGATAGTCGAGCGCGAGGTTGAGCCCGGCGCTCGCGCGGATCAGATGCTGGATCTCCGGATCGGGCTCGGTGCGCGCGAGTTCGCCATCGAGTTCGACGAAAACGATCTCGGGCAGTGCGAGGCCGAGTGCGCGCGCGATCTCGCCCGCGACAAGCTCGGCGATCAGCGCCTTCGGCCCCTGACCCGCGCCGCGGAACTTGAGCACATAGAGCCCGCTGTCGTCGGCCTCGACGATCGCTGGCAGCGAACCGCCTTCGCGTAGAGGTGTGACGTAGCGGGACGCCGTGACGGTGCGCAGTTTCATGCGTGGCAGCGGAAGCAAAGCGGGTGCAGCATCTTCGTCGGCGAGGTGGCCGCAGTCAATGCAGTGCGGCGAGTTCTTCAGTGTTCAGCGCAGCACGAACGCGCGCTCGTACACGTACTCGCCCGCACTGCCGATGCGCGGTGACGCCGTAAATCCGCGCGCATCGAGCAAGCTGCGGAAATCGGCGAGCATCGCCGGACTGCCGCAGAGCATCGCGCGGTCGTGCTGCGCATCGAGCGGGTCGAGACCGAGCGTGCGCATCATCGCGCCGCTCGCGACAAGATCGGTGAGGCGGCCGTGATTGGCGAACGGCTCGCGGCTGACCGCCGGGTAATACCGCAGCTTCTCGCGGATCAGTTCGCCGAGATATTCGTGTTGCGGCAGCTCGCGCTCGAAGTAGTCGCGATAGGCCAAGTCTGCCACGCTGCGCACGCCATGCGTGATGATCACGCGCTCGAAGCGCGCATAGGTGTCCGGGTCCTTGACGATCGCGAGCCACGGTGCGAGTCCGGTGCCGGTGCCGAACAAGTAAAGGTTCCGCCCCGGATGCAGGTCGCTGATCAGGAGCGTACCGGTCGGCTTGCGCCCGATCAGCACACTGTCGCCGGGCTTGATGTGCCGCAGGCGCGAAGTAAGCGGCCCGTTCGCGACCTTGATGCTGAAAAACTCGAGCTGCTCCTCCCAGTTGGCGCTCGCGATCGAATACGCGCGCAGCAACGGCTTGCCCTCGACCTCGAGCCCGATCATCACGAACTGGCCGTTGTCGAAGCGGAACGACTCGTTGCGCGTCGTGGTGAAACTGAAGTAATCGTCCGTCCAGTGACGGACATCCAGCACCGTCTCGGGGCTGTAGGCGGAGGACATGGCGGGTGAATGCAGGGTTATAGTCGCTGCGAGGCTAGCTCGCGAACTCGCGGTCCGGGCTGATGCATATCAAGCGCGTGGCGCGAAGGGCGCAATTTTCTCATAATCGCCCTATGACCAACACCAACTTCGACGCCATCCTGATCGGCGGCGGCCATAACGGCCTCGTCTGTGCAACCTATCTCGCCAAGGCGGGGCTCAAGGTTTGCGTACTCGAAAAACGCAGCGTCGTCGGCGGCGCTGCGGTGACCGAGGAATTCCACCCGGGTTTCCGCAACTCGGTCGCGGCCTACACCGTCTCGTTATTGCAGCCGAAGGTGA
>CAZDWH010000231.1:0-4488 GCA_964509025.1 uncultured Rhodanobacteraceae bacterium | reverse complement strand
CAAGTCGAGAGAGGGCCTGATCGAAGATCTGCTCGGCGAAGTGCAGGCGCGCCTGCAGCGTTCGTTCATCGAAATCGCTACAGCAGAATCGGCCGAGCCTTTGATGAAGCGCTTCTGGCGCTGGGCGACGGACAAACGCAATCTTCCGTACCTGCGTCTGCTGTACGAGGCGCATTTCATCGCCATGCAGAATCCGCGCGCCCATCAAGGCTATCTGGCGCGATCCTCGCGTGGCTGGGTCGAACTCATCGCCGCGCACCTGCCGCCATCGATCGGCAGCGCCGCTAGCGCAACCCTGTGCGGCGCGGTGTTCGACGGCCTGATCATCGAACTGCTCAATACCGGCGATCTCGCGCGCACGACGCGCGCGCTCGACCATTTCATCGAACTGCTGCAAAGCGAGCACCAGGCAAGAAGCCGCGCCGCCAGCACACGCAGCCGCAAACGCAACAGCAGGACCACAACGTGATTTCACGCACCACGATCAAGACCGCGGGCGGGCTGCTGCTCACGCTCGGCCTCGGCAGCCTGCCCTACCCAATATGGGACAACGAATTCGCCGACACCGCGCACCTGCTCGGCAACGAGGCGATCTATTGGACCCTTGTCGCGGCCACGTTCGCCTATGTCGTGCGCGTCGAACGTCGCCCGCTCGCCTCGATCGGCTTGCGCATGCCGACCTGGCGCGACGCAGCGATCGGCTTTGTCTTCACTGTCGCGGTAGTCGCCGGCCTCGCTGCACTCTATCTGGTCGTGCTACCGGCACTGGGGCTCGGCGAAACCCAAGCCATCGACCAGCTTGCGGCCACGCCGTCATGGTGGCTGGCGATCTCCGTCGCGCGTGCCGGAGTTTCCGAAGAGGTGCTGTTTCGCGGCTATCCTATCGAGCGGCTACTCAAACTCACCCGCAATCGCGCCATCGCCATCCTGCTTCCGCTTGCGTTGTTTGCCCTGGCGCATGTCGGACCGTGGGGCTGGACTCACCTGCTCGTTGCCGCTTTCGGCGGCGCGATGTTCACAGGGCTCTACCTGTGGCGGCGCAATCTGTGGATCAATATCGCTGCGCATATTCTTGTCGATGGCATCGGCATGCTGGCGGCATCGCCGTAGTCGCATAGGCCTGTAGTCGTCGCGCGCTTGCGGCGCGTTTCGTGCGCCTCATCGCAGATCGGCTCGGCATCGGTCACATTCATGCAGTACGTCGGGACGGCGAATGTCGCGGCCGAATTGCTATGATGCGCGGGTTCGGCAGGTCAGGGAGTTGGGCGTGGCGGAACGGTTCAAGATCGCGATCGTGGGTTCAGGCCCGGGCGGCATCTCCGCTGCCGCGCGCGCGGCCGAGCGCGGCGTCTCGCATGTGCTGCTCGAAGCCGAGGACCATCTCTCCAACACGATCTACCGCTACCAGAAGGGCAAGTTCGTGATGGACGAGCCTGGCGTGCTGCCGCTGCGTTCGCCGGTGCCGTTCAAGGCCGGATCGCGCGAGGAAATCCTCGACGGCTGGAACGCCTCGGCGACGCAGCTCAAGATCAACACCAAGTACAAGCACGAAGTCGCGTCGATCAAGAAGGAAGGCGCGGGCTTTACGCTCAAATGCACCAACGGCCAAGTCGTCGAGGCCGAAAAAGTCGTGCTCGGCATCGGCCTGCAGGGCAATATCCGCAAGCTCGGCTGCCCGGGCGAAGACCTGCCCTTCGTGCAATACCAGCTCGACGACCCGGACGAATACGAGGGCGAAACCATCATCGTCGTCGGCGCGGGCGATGCGGCGATCGAAAACGCGATCGCGCTGGCGAAGCAGAACAACGTCGTCATCATCAACCGCAAGGACGAGTTTGCGCGCGCGAAGAAAGGCAACGAAGCAGGCATCCTCAAGGCGATCGAGGATGGTCTGATCGAGTGCTACTACGACTCCGCGCCCGAGCGCGTCGATGCGCTCAGCGTCGGGCGCAAGAAAGGCCGCATGATCCTCGCGACCAAGAACGGCAAGGCGCAGCTCTTGATCGATCGCGTGATCGCGCGCCTCGGCGCCACCGCACCGCGCGGCTTCGTCGAGGCTTGCGGCGTGACGTTTCCTAACAAGGACCCGGCTTCGGTGCCGGCGATCAGCCCGCAGTACGAATCGAACGTGCCAGGCCTGTACATCGTCGGTGCGCTCGGTGGCTATCCGCTGATCAAGCAGGCGATGAATCAGGGCTACGAGGTCGTCGAGTACATCCTCGGCGAAAAAGTCGAGCCCGCAGACGAACCGCTGCTCAAGGCCAAGTTCAAGGCGATGCCCGGTTTCCGCAGCGTCGACGAGGCGCTCGTCCGGGTGCAGAAGAACGTCAAGCTGCTGGCGCAGATCACGCCGCTGCAGCTGCGCGAGTTCATGCTCGATTCCGACGTGCGCACACCGCAGCCGGGCGAGGAAATCTTCAAACGCAACGATTACACCAACTCGTTCTACAGCATCGTCGAGGGCGAAGTGCGCGTGGTGCTCGACGAGACTACGAACAAGAGCGTCACGCTGCGGCGCGGCGAGTTCTTCGGCGAGATGAGCCTGATTTCGGGACGACGCCGCTCGGCCACCGTCGTCGCAGGCTCAGGCTGCGTGCTGATCGAAACGCCACGGCGCTCGATGAACCGCCTGATCAATTCGGTCGAAGGCGTGAAGCGCGAGATCGACAATGTGTTCGTGATGCGAGCGATCCAGTCGCGCTTCGCGCCCGAGGCGAGCGCGGAGCAACTCGCCGATATCGTCGCGAGTTCCAAACTCGTGCGCTTCGCCGCGGGCGATGTGCTGTTCAACGAAGGCGAAACGGGCGACTGCCTGCATCTCGTGCGCGTCGGTTCGCTCACGATCTCGCGCAATATCGGCGGCAAGGACGTCGTGCTGAGCTATGTCGCCGCGGGCAACTATGTCGGCGAGATGTCCCTGCTCGGCGAGGCCAAGCGCTCGGCCACGGCGAAGGCGGCGATCGCGAGCGAGACGATCCGCCTCGACGGCGCGGCCTTCATGAAACTCGTCGGTCGCATTCCTGTGCTCAAGCTGCGCCTGCAGGAGGAATACCGTCAGCGCACGACGGCGAATCTCGCGATGCAGGCAGTTGGCGGCGGCGACATCATCTCTTTCCTCGTTGCGCAGGGCGCCGGCGAAGCGACCGATATCCTGTTGATCGACGAATCGCTGTGCGTGCGCTGCGACAATTGCGAGAAAGCCTGCGCCGAAACGCACAACGGTACCTCGCGCCTCGACCGCGAAGCGGGACCGACCTTTGCCGACGTGCACGTGCCGACCTCGTGCCGCCACTGCGAGCATCCGCATTGCATGAAGGACTGCCCGCCCGACGCGATCCGGCGCGCACCCAACGGCGAGGTGTTCATCGCCGACAACTGCATCGGCTGCGGCAACTGCGAGCGCAACTGCCCCTACGGCGTGATCCACATGGCGTACAAGCCGCCAAAGAAGCCGGGGCTGCTGTCGTGGCTGCTGTTCGGCGCCGGCCCCGGCCCCGGAGAGGCGCCGCACGACAAGCATTCGCACGCCGCCGGCGAGGTCAAGAAAGCGGTCAAATGCGATATGTGCAAGGGCGTCAGCGGCGGTCCCGCCTGCGTGCGCTCGTGCCCGACCGGCGCGGCGATCCGCATCTCGCCCGAGGAGTTCCCATCGTATGCGCAGTCGCGGCGCTAAACCACGATGACCACCGGCCACGACTCCATCCTGACGTTCGCCAAGTCGCGCTATCTGTGGATCGCGCTCGCGCTGACCGGTGCTTCGCTCACCGCGTATCTCTGGCACGATCCCGGCGGCCCGCCGAACGGCGGCACCTGGCTCGGCTATACGCTCGGCACGATCGGCGCCCTGCTGATCGTCTGGCTGATGCTGTTCGGCGTGCGCAAGCGCAAGTATCTCGACAGCGTCGGCACGCTGCGCGGCTGGCTCTCGGCGCACGTCTATCTCGGCACCTCGCTGATTCTGATCGTGCTGCTGCACGCCGGCTTCCAGGTCGGCTGGAATCTGCACACTTTCGCTTTCGTGCTGATGCTGATCGTGATCTTCTCCGGCTTCTTCGGCGTCTACGCCTATCTGCGCTTTCCGACATTGATGACGCGCAACCGCGAGAGCGCGACGCGCGACGCGATGCTTGAGGAGATCACCGACATCGACCAGAATGCGCTCGCGCTCGCCGATGGCATTGATCCGAAGATCCACGCCGTCGTGCTGCGTTCGATCCAGAACACCAAACTCGGCGGCGGCGTGTGGTCGCAGCTGCGCGCGCGCGACGGTTCGGATCTGGCGCTGTCCTCGCTGATCGCGGCGATGGAAGAACGGCGCCAGCGCGGTGCCGACGCGACCAGCACCGGCAAGACCGCAACGATTTTCGCGATGGTCGACTTCCTCGCGAGCAATGCCAACGACAAGCAGACCGAAGCGCTGCGCAAGCTGATCGACATGATCACGCGCAAGAAGGGACTCGCGAGCAAAGTCGCGCGCGACATGCAGTA
>CAZDWH010000230.1:0-4491 GCA_964509025.1 uncultured Rhodanobacteraceae bacterium | reverse complement strand
GCGCCGGTGATCGCCGCGGTGCGCGTGCCGCCGTCGGCCTGCAGCACGTCGCAGTCGAGCGTGATCGTGCGTTCGCCGAGCGCGGTGCGGTCGACGCAGGCGCGCAGGGAGCGACCGATGAGACGCTGGATTTCCATCGTGCGTCCGCCCTGGCCGCCGCGCGCGGCCTCGCGCTGCGTGCGCTCCTTGGTTGCGCGCGGCAGCATGCCATATTCGGCCGTGACCCAGCCTTCGCCCTTGCCGCGCAGGAACTGCGGCACGCGATCTTCGACGCTCGCCGTGCACAGCACGCGTGTGTCGCCGAACGCGACCAGTACCGCGCCTTCGGCGTGGCGCGTGTAGTGGCGCTCGATCGTGACCGCGCGCAATTGATCGGTAGCGCGGCCGCTGGGACGGGAAACTGAGGTCATGTGCAATGCTCCAAATCGTGTCGCAGTTTAGCAGGCTTGCCGCGCCGGACTGTCAGCCGGGAGCCCGCCTCATGGCATACTGCGCACCCGTAACGAACGCGCCACGTCAATGATCCGCAGCATGACCGCCTTCGCCAGCGCCGATGCCGACACGCATTGGGGTGCGCTGAGCTTCGAACTGCGCTCGGTCAATCATCGCTATCTCGAACTCAATCCGCGCCTGCCGGACGAGCTGCGCGCGATCGAGCCGGCGTTGCGCGAGCGCGTTGCGGCCAAGCTCACGCGCGGCAAGGTCGACGTGAACCTGCGCTTCCGCACGAGCGATGCCGCGGCGAGCGAGATTCGCCTGAACGAGACTATGCTCGATCGTCTCGAAGCGGCGACGTTGCGTCTCGCCGAACGTTTTCCGCATCTCAATACCGATGTGACGCGCCTGCTCGACTGGCCCGGCGTGATCCAGCGCGAGGAAGTGGATCAGGAAGGCCTGCGCCAGGCCACGCTCGATCTGCTCGAACGCGCGCTGACCGATCTCGTCGCGACGCGCCAGCGCGAAGGCGAGCGCCTCGGTGGCTTTCTGCGCGAGCGTCTCGACGGTATCGTGAAGGTCGTCGCCGATGTACGCGGCTGGCTGCCGGAAATCCGCAAGGCACTGCGCGCGCGGCTCGAAACCAAGCTCGCGGAAATCACCAGTGACACGTCGAAGCTCGATTCCGGCCGTATCGAACAGGAACTCGTGCTGCAACTCTCGCGCATCGACGTCGACGAAGAACTCGATCGCCTCAGCGCGCATATTGCCGAGGCCCGGCGCATCCTCGGCTCGCCCGAACCCGCGGGCCGGCGCCTCGATTTCCTCATGCAGGAATTCAATCGCGAGGCGAATACGCTCGGCTCGAAGTCGGTCGACCAGCGCACCACTCAGGCGGCGATCGATCTCAAGGTGCTGATCGAGCAGATGCGCGAACAAGTGCAGAATATCGAGTGATCCGCAGCGACATGTCCGGCACGCTCTACATCATCGCCGCGCCCTCGGGCGCCGGAAAGACCAGCCTCACGCGCGCGCTGCTCGAGCGCGAGCCGGGCATCGTGCTGTCGGTGTCGTTCACTTCGCGCCCGCCGCGGCCGAACGAAGTCGACGGCGTGCACTACCACTTCGTCAATCGCGGCGTGTTCGAGGAAATGATCAAGCGTGGCGAATTCTTCGAGCACGCGGTCGTGCACGGCGATCTCAAAGGCACCGCACGCACGCAGGTCGAAAAGACCCTTGCGCAAGGCAAGGACGTGCTGCTCGAAATCGACTGGCAGGGCGCACGCCAGGTGCGCGCGCAGATGCAGGGCACGATCAGCATCTTCATCCTGCCGCCCTCGCGCGAGGAACTCGAACGCCGCCTGCGTTCGCGCGCGTCGGACAGCGAGGAGACAATCCGCCGCCGTCTCGCCGATTCGCGCGAGGACATCGCGCATGCGGTCGAGTTCGACTATCTCGTCGTCAACGACGATTTCGCCACCGCGCTCGGCGATCTGCGCGCCATCGTCACGAGCCGGCAGTTGCGCACCGCGCAGCAGCGCGAGCGCCATCAGGCGCTGCTTGCGGATCTTTTGCGCGACGAGGCGTGATTCCTTCCTCAAATGCTTGATCGTCTTCTTGCTCGCCGGTAATTTGATGCGCGGGGAGGAACGATGAGCGAACCGTTTGTCGATTTCGCCGCGGCTTCGCATGCGGTGCTCGAATACCTGCAGGCGAACGTGCCGCTCGCGCTGTGGATGGTCACGCGCACCGACGGCGCGCACTGGGTCGTGCTCAACGCGGCCGACCGCGGTTATGGCGTGAAAGTCGGCGACATGCTGCCGTACGCCGAATCGCTGTGCGCGCAGCGCATCGAGTGCAACGCACCGTCGATCGCACCCGATGTCGACGCGGTGCCGGTTTATCGCGACGCGCCGGCGCGGCGGCGCGGGCCGATCGGCGCCTACATCAGCTTTCCGCTGCAGCGCGAAGACGGCGGTCTGTTCGGCACGCTCTGTGCCGTGCATCCGCAGCCGCAGGGTGTGGAACTGCTGCGGCAGGAAACCTTGCTCGCGCTGCTTGCGCGCCAGCTGGCGACGATCCTGCACTACGACCTCGCGCGCGAGGACGCGTGGCGGCGCGCGCTGCGCAGCGAAGCCGAAGCGAGCACCGATGCGCTGACCGGCGCGCTCAACCGGCGCGGCTGGGAGTGGGTATGCGAACGCGAGGAACAGCGTTGCCGCGATCTCGGCGCGCCGCTCGCCGTGCTGATATTCGATCTCGACGACTTGAAACGCATCAACGACAGCGCGGGTCACGCTGCCGGCGATGCCTTGCTGCGCGACACCGGCGCGATGTTGCGCGGCGCCTTGCGCGAGGATGCCGCGCTCGCGCGCACCGGGGGCGACGAATTCGCCGTGCTGCTGCCGGGAGCGAGTGCGCCGGAAGCCGAAGCCATCGCCCAGCGTCTTCGTACGGTGCTCGACAACGCGGGCATACGTGCTTCGTGCGGTATGGCAACGCGCAAGCCCTATCACGGTTTGCACGAAGCCTGGCAGCGCGCGGACGCCGCCATGTATGCCGACAAGCAGGTGCGTCGCGCGATACGCGTCTGATGCGTGTCTGACGCGGCGCTTAACCGCCCGGCGCCGTGCCTTCCGCTGTGCGAGGCGCTCAGGTAAGGTAGCGCCCGTTCCGGCGCAGCATGCGCCTCAAGTTCGATTGCGCATGAGTTCCGAGCCGACCCCAGCCGCCAACGCGAGCGATGCGCTGATCCCCGATCCATTGATCAAGATTCGCGGTTTGTCGACGCGCCTCAATGGCAAGACGATTTTCGACGGCGTCGATCTCGACATCCCGCGCGGCAGGATCACTGCGGTCATGGGGCCGTCCGGTACCGGCAAGACCACGTTGATACGTCATATCACCGGTCAGCTCGCGCCGGACGCGGGCGAAGTGGTGGTCGACGGCCAGAATGTGTGGCGCCTGGGTCGCGATGCGTTGTTCGCGCTGCGCGAAAAGATCGGCTATCTGTTCCAGAATTCGGCACTGCTGACTGACTATTCGGTATTCGAGAATGTCGCGTTTCCGTTGCGCCAGCACCTGAAGTTGCCCGAGGAACTGGTGCGCAACTTGGTGCTGACCAAGCTGCAGGCGGTCGGCCTGCGCGGCGCGGCAGATCTGATGCCGAGCGAACTCTCCGGCGGCATGATGCGCCGCGTAGCGCTGGCGCGCGCAATCGTGCGCGACCCGATGCTGATCATTTACGACGAGCCCTTCGTCGGCCTCGATCCTATCGCGCTCAACCAGATTCTGCGTCTGATCCGCACCTTGAACGATACGCTCGGCGTGACCAGCATCCTTGTCGCGCACGAACTCGCCGCGGTGCGTCAGGTTGCGGACAGCATTTTCCTGCTCGCTGGCGGCAAGATCGCCGCGCACGGCGCGCCCGACGCACTCGCACGTGGTGAGACGCCGTGGACCAAGCAGTTCTTCACCGGAGCGTCTGACGGCCCAGTGCCGTTCCAGTATCCGGCGCCGGACTACGCGACGCAGCTCGGTCTCGGGAGTCGCGCATGACGCGCATGCGATCGGTCGGCAAAACTTCGCCGCGCTTTCTCGATGGCATTGCGCAGGTCGGCGCCTGCGGCATCTTCCTGTTGCAGATACTCGCGGCGGTTCCGCGCAGCCTGCGGCATATCAAGGAAACGATCCGCCAGGTCTGGTTCGTCGGCGCGATGAGCCTCGTAATCATCATGACCTGCGGCCTGTTCGTCGGCATGGTGCTCGGCCTGCAGCTTTACTATGTGCTGTCGATCTTCGGCGGCACTGCGGCGCTCGGCACGGTCGTTTCGCTGTCGCTGTATCGTGAACTCGGGCCGGTCGTGACGGCTCTGCTGTTCGCCGGCCGCGCGGGCACCTCGATCACGGCCGAGATCGGACTCATGCGCGCGACCGACCAGATCGATGCGATGGAGATGATGGCGGTCGATCCGCGCGCATATGTCGTCGCGCCGCGCTTTCTCGCCGGGATCATCGCGATGCCGCTGCTTGCCTGTGTGTTCAACGCGCTCGGCA
>CAZDWH010000229.1:0-4539 GCA_964509025.1 uncultured Rhodanobacteraceae bacterium | reverse complement strand
CTCGACCAGCTGGGTGAAATCAGGTAAGTCCGCGTGCGCCGCCGGTGCAATGAACACGGCGAGCGCGAACAACGCGGGTGCGAACATGCCGAACTTGTGTGCCTTGTGCATAGGTATACCTGTGGATCCGTACAAGAATGGCGCCGCGACGGGGACCGCGGGCGCGGCTGACATGATTTTGGTTTTATACGTTGCGTACAACGCAGCTATCGGGGCTGCGCCGACACGGGGTTGGGTTGCACCGGCTGCGGCCGCATCGGTCCGAACGCCGGCGTCGCAGGCCCGTAAACCGGCGTCGGATAAAGCACGTAGTGCGCGGCGGCGTCGCCGAGATAATCGCGCGACAGCAACTGGCCGTTGGGCGCGTACAGATTCGGCAGCAACGACTCGAAGCTCGCCGGCATGACGTCATTCGCATTGAAACCCGCGCGCGGCACCTGATTGGCCGGCGCCAAGGGCAGATACGCGCGGCTCGGCTGCAGTGCCGGCGCTACAGCCGCAGGCGCAACCTGCTGCGCGAGCATCGGCGCAGCCGCATTTCCAGAAGCTTCGGTTGCAGGCCGCGACACCACGAGCGCGACCACGGCCACCGCCGCGGCGATCGCGCCGCCACCAAGCCAGCGCAGCGCGGTATACGCTCGCGGCGTGGTCGCCGCAGCCGACTCCGCATCAATCCTCGCCAGCAAGCTGGACGAAAAATCCCCGCGCAGCGGCAGCGCGACGTACTCGCGCTTGAGCGTCGCGCTGATCACGTGATAGCTCGACCAGCGTCGCGCAAAATCGGATTCGGCTTCGACCGAGCGCAGCAGAAAGCGCACCTGGTCGCGCGACAATTCGCCGTCCATCAGCGCGGACAGCTGTTCGCCCATCTCATGCATATTCTTGATGACCTGTTCACTCATGGTCGTGACCTGGCTCTGACAGCAGCGGACGAAGTTTTACGTCGATCGCGTCGCGCGCGCGGAAGATGCGCGAACGCACCGTGCCGATCGGACAACCCATCTTTTCGGCAATTTCCTCGTAGCTCAATCCGTCCACCTCGCGCAGCGTAATTGCGGTTTTCAGTTCTTCCGGCAGTTGTTCGACCGTGTCGAACACCGTTTGTTCAATTTCCTGACGCAAAAGTTCGTGCTCGGGGGTGGCCCGATCCTTGAGCCAGGCGCCGCCGTCTAGCAGCACGGCGTCGTCGACCGCGATATCGTCCTTGGGCGGACGGCGCCCCATCGAAACCAGATGGTTTTTCGCCGTGTTGACCGCGATCTTGAAGATCCACGTATAGAACTGACTGTCGCCGCGAAAGTTGCCGATCGCGCGATAGGCGCGGATGAAGGCTTCCTGCGCGACGTCCTGGCATTCGCTCCAGTCGGAGACATAGCGCGAGATGACGCTGACGATCTTGTGCTGGTACTTGCGTATCAGCAGGTCGAAAGCGCGCTTGTCTCCTTTCTGTACCCGTTCAACCAGGGCTTGATCCGAATCCACATCGCCCATCCGGGCTGAACTCCCTTTGTTTGCGACCCGATCAAGCTCCAATGCAAGACCATGGTTCATTGGATTAGTTCCATCATTGGGCAGATGGAATCAATGTGGCTGCGCTCCCCTTAACTCAAGCGAAAGTCGCTCCGCGGCAGCCGTCGGATCGATTATAGGTCGGTTTTTTGCGATGATCCGCGGTCTAACGCGTTCAACCGGGAGTACCGCCATGTTCGAAGGTCTGCGCTTCAACCACTGGAAGACCGACCTCGGCGCCGACGGCATCGTGGTACTGACTTTCGACCGCGCCGACATGTCGGTCAACACCTTCGGCCGCGACGTGCTGGAGGAGCTCGAACAGATCATCGAGCGCCTCGCGATCGAGCCGCCCAAGGGCGTGGTGATCCGCTCGGGCAAGCCGGATAGTTTCGTCGCCGGCGCCGATCTGCGCGAATTCGAGCAATTCGAAAAACAGGGCCGCGTGCTCGCCAGCATCGAGAACGGCCAGCGCATCTTCCAGCACCTGGCGCGCCTGCGCTGCCCGACGGTCGCGGCGATCCATGGCTTCTGCATGGGTGGCGGCACCGAAATGTCGCTGGCCTGCCGCTACCGCATTGCCACGCGCGACCCGAAGACGAAGATCGGCCTGCCCGAGGTGATGCTCGGCATCATTCCCGGCTGGGGTGGCACCGCGCGCCTGCCGCGCCTGATCGGCGCGACCGACGCCTTGCAGCTGATGCTGACCGGACGCGCCCTGTCGGCCGCGAACGCCAAGTCGCTCGGCGTGGTCGACCAACTCACTTCGCCCGAACTGCTCGTCGCCGCGGCCAAGGAAATGATCGCGCACCCGCCTGCGCGCCCGTTCGCGCAGCGCGCTAAGGCCTGGGCGACGAATATTTGGCCGGTGCGGCAGATCCTTGCGCCGATGATCGTCAAGCAGACGGCGGCGAAGGCACGCAAGGAGCACTACCCCGCACCGTTCGCGCTGATCGAAGTCTGGCGCCGCGGCGGGTCGAGCATCACGCAGCGCCTGAAGCTCGCGGCGCGCGCGGTGGCCAAGCTCGCGACCACACCGACCTGCCACAACCTCGTGCGCGTGTTCTTCCTGCAGGATCGCCTGAAGAAGATGGGCAGCGGCGACTCCGGCATCGACAAGGTGCACGTCGTCGGCGCGGGCGTAATGGGTGGCGATATCGCGGCGTGGTGCGCGCTGCGCGGCTTCGACGTCACCCTACAGGATCGCGAGATGAAGTACGTCCAGCCGGCGCTCGATCGCGCCCAGGACTTGTTTGCGAAGAAACTGAAGACGCCTGAGGCAATCAAACCCGTCGCGGAGCGGCTCAAGGCCGATGTCGAAGGCAAAGGCATCGCCAACGCCGACCTCGTGATCGAGGCGATCTTCGAAAACAAGGACGCGAAGGAAGCGCTGTACCGCACAACCGAAGCGCAGATGAAGGCGAGCGCGCTGCTCGCGACCAATACTTCGAGCATCCCGCTCGACGAACTGCGCCAGGCGGTCAACGCGCAGGGACGTTTCCTCGGCCTGCACTATTTCAATCCGGTCGCGCAGATGCCGCTGGTTGAGATCGTGCGCCAGGATCATCTCGACGCCGCGAACGAAGCGCGCGCACTCGCGTTCTGCAAGAAGATCGACAAGTTGCCGGTGCCGGTAAAAGGCACGCCGGGATTTCTCGTCAACCGCATCCTGATGCCCTACCTGCTCGAGTCGCTGCGCATGTTCAAGGAAGGCATTCCGGGCCCGGTGCTCGACAAGGCCGCGAAGAAGTTCGGCATGCCGATGGGTCCGATCGAGCTCGCCGATACAGTCGGGCTCGACGTCTGCGTCTCGGTCGGCAAGGAAGTCGGCGAATTCCTCGGACTCGAAATCCCGAACGGCCTCGACGACTACATTGCCGCGGGCAAGAAAGGCAAGAAGACCGGCGAAGGCCTGTACAAATGGGAGAACGGCAAGCCGGTCAAACCCGAAATCGATCCGAGCTATCAGGCGCCCGACGACATCACCGATCGCATGATCGGCCCGATGCTCAACGAAGCGGTGTCGTGCCTGCACGACCAAGTCGTCGACGATGTCGATCTGCTAGACGCGGGCGTGATCTTCGGTACCGGCTTCGCGCCGTTCCGCGGCGGCCCGATCCAGCACATCCGCAGTGAAGGCGCGGACAAGATCAAGGCGCAGCTCGACGCGCTCGCCGCAAAATACGGACCGCGTTTTGCGCCAAAGGCGGGATGGGACAACGCGGAGTTGCGTGTCGCGCCGGTGTGATCCGCTGCGCGCCGTGCGCGCAGCGCCTAGCCTACAGCTTGCCGCGCATGCGCGTATAAAACCACATCGCGGCTACGCTGGAACCGATCCAGATTCCAAGAACTAGCGCAATCAGCATGGGAACCCACTCCTTCAGCCCATCGAGGGAGCGCGCGATGTCCCCATGCCTCAGCATCGCGCGCGATACACTGCCTTACACACTCTCCATTAATTACACTCTCAGGCCCGAATAGTTCCCGGTCGACGTTGGCGAATGGATAAGAAAGTTACGATCGTCGGCGCCGGACTCGTCGGCGCACTGCTTGGCACCCTGCTCGCACAGCGCGGCTTTGCGATCGAACTGTTCGAACGCCGGCCTGATCCGCGCAAGTCCGGGTTCCTCGGCGGTCGCTCGATCAACCTCGCGCTGGCCGAACGCGGCTGGCATGGCCTGCGCCTCGCCGGACTCTCGGACGCGCTGCGCCCGCTCGCGGTAATGATGCGCGGACGCATGGTGCACGACCTCGATGGCCGCACCAACCTGCAGCGCTACGGTCGCGACGACTCCGAGGTGATCTGGTCGATCAATCGCGGTGCGCTCAATATTGCGCTGCTCGACGCGGCCGAGGCCGCCGGCGCGCAGATCCATTTCGACCGGCGCCTCGAAGCGGTCGAATGGAGCGCATCCGCCGATGCGCCGTCGATCCTGCATTTCCGCAATGACGCGAATGCGGCCGGCTCCGATGCAACATTTTCCCATTCTGCACTTTGCATCATAGGCGCCGACGGCGCCGGCTCGGCGC
>CAZDWH010000228.1:0-4590 GCA_964509025.1 uncultured Rhodanobacteraceae bacterium | reverse complement strand
CGGCGCCCAGGGAGTGGCGGGGGCGGGCGGGGCCGGCCAGTGCGCTGGCGGCGCGAGCAGGGCGGTGCCTACGGTCACTTGAATCAGTGCGATCAGATGCGGCGGGACGCCTTTGAGCCGCTTGGCCACGAGCGATGCGATCGCGTACAGCAATGCCGCTGCGAGCGCGAGCGCGATGCCGCCGAAATAATCCGTGCCGTCCGCAGCGGAACCCGTCTGCGTGATCAGCAGCATGCCGGCGAATGCCAACACGAGCCAAGCGATCTTCGCCGCGGTAATACGCTCGGCGAGAAACACGGCGCCCAAGGCCACCAGCATGAACGGCTGCGTGTTGTAGACCGTCGTCGCGATCGAAATCGACGCGCGCGGATAGGCGGCGAACAGCAGCAGCCAATTGCCGACAATCGCCGCGCCGCCAAGCGCCGCCAGCGCGAGCTGACGCCGCGTGATCGCGTCGCGGCGCAGCAGGTTCTTGCCGATGCAGATGAGGGCGAGCGTGATCGCGCCGATCGCGCAGCGCCAGAACACGACATCGATCACGGGCTGGCCGCTCACGACCACGAACCACCCGATCGTGCCCGAGATCATCATCGCTGCCGTCATCTGCAGCGTGCCGCTCGTTTGCTCTCGCATGAGGGTTTCTCCGACTCAAGATGTGGAATAGGATATTCAGCATGAATCGGCTTCTACATGGCATTCGTTAGGTAATCTGGACGAGATGCCTAAGAATTGGACGGTGTATATGACGAATAGCCTAAGTCCGTATCTGCTCGATGAAATCGACCGCCGCATCATCGAAATCCTCGTGGTCGATGCACGCATCTCGCTCAAACAACTCGCGAGCCGGATCAAGTTGTCCTCGCCCAGTACATCCGAACGGCTGCGGCGGCTGGAGGAGCGCGGCGCAATCCGCGCATTCACGATCGACGTCGATCCGCGCGCGCTCGGCTACGAACTGCAGGCGATCGTGCGCATCCGGCCGATGCCCGGCAAACTCGCGCAGGTGCAGAAACAACTCGCCGACATCCGCGAACTGTCGGAATGCGACAAGGTCACCGGCGACGACTGCTTCATCGGACGGCTGCATTTGCGTTCGATCGAACACCTGGACGAAGTGCTCGACCGCATTGCGGACAAGGCCGAAACCAGCACGGCGGTCGTGAAGTCGCAGCCGATCCGGCGCCGCCTGCCGCCGCTGCGTCCGTGATGCGATCCCGAGTGTGCGGCGCAGTCTTGGAAGTGTCAGCATGATCCGGCAAGATGCGTCACCTAGTCCGGATCAATGGAGTGAAAATGCTTGCACGCAATTCGTATCGCTTTGGCTGCGGCGTACTCGTCGCGCTGTGTTCGCTGAACGCCTCGGCCACGACGCTCGATCCGGTGATCGCGGCGTACTCAAAGATGAGTAGCGCGCATTTCCGCTCCGACACGACCTCGACCGATGAGAAGGGCACGGTGAATACCAGCAAGGTCGAGTTCGAGACGCTCGATCGCATCCACCTCACTTCGCCGCGCGTGGAAATCATCATGCTGCCGGGAGGCACCTGGATGCGCACCGGCGGCGCGTGGAACAAGCCGCCGATCGACATGAGCGGCATGGTCAAGAACTACCGCCCGCTCGGTGAGGAAGCGCTGCGCGCGGCGAAGAACGTCACCGACAACGGCATGACAACGTTTCAGGGCCAGCCTGCGCATTCCTGGACTTATGATGTGGATGTCGCGGTGATGGGCGTGCGCGCGAATTCGCATATCACGACCTATCTGAGCCCCACAGGCGAGATCCTCGGCAGCGAAAGCGATGGCGTTGCGCTGGGCCACAAGACCCACAGCGTGCAGAAAGTGACCTTCGACAATTCGATCCGCGTCACCGCGCCGAACTGAGCCCCACGGGCGCGCGCCCGCGGCCGCGCGGGATTGCGCGCCAGCTGAACGGGTAGAATAGGCGGATCGCTGATCTAGGATCCGCCATGAGCACCACCGCCAAGAATATCCCCGCGCAGGAAACCTCGACCGAGGCGACGCCGCTGCGCTTCGTCACCGCGGCGAGCCTGTTCGACGGCCACGATGCCGCGATCAATATCATGCGCCGCCTGATCCAGGCGCAGGGTGCCGAGGTGATTCATCTCGGCCACAACCGCAGCGTCGAAGACGTCGTGCGCGCGGCGTTGCAGGAAGACGCGGACGCGATCGCGCTGTCGAGCTACCAAGGCGGTCATGTCGAGTACTTCAAGTACATGGTCGACATGCTCAAGGAACGCGGTGCGAAGCACGTGCGCGTGTTCGGCGGTGGCGGCGGCACGATCACGCCGGAGGAAATCGCCGAGCTGCAGGCCTACGGCGTCGAGCGTATCTACCATCCAAACGACGGCATGCACATGGGCCTCGTGCAGATGATCGAGGACGTGATCAAGCGCGCCAACGAGGCGCGTCTCGACACGCAGCGTCCGGCCAAAGTCTCGTTTGACGACGAAATCTCGGTCGGCAAAATGCTCTCCGCGATCGAGGAAGGTGCGTTCGACGACGCCGAGCTCGCGCGCCTGCGCAAGGAATGGCAGCTCGCCGGCGGCAAGACGCCGGTGCTCGGCATCACCGGCACCGGCGGCGCTGGCAAGTCGAGCGTGGTCGACGAACTCGTGCTGCGTTTCCTGCACACGTTCCCGGAGATGCATATCGCCGTGCTCGCGGTCGATCCGACGCGGCGTCGTTCGGGCGGCGCGCTGCTCGGCGATCGCATCCGCATGAACGCGCTGCGTTCCAAGCGCGTGTTCATGCGCTCAATGGCGACGCGGCGGCAGAACGTCGCGACCAATGTCGTGCTCAAGGACTGCATCGGTTTCCTCAAGGGTATGGGCTACGACCTCGTGATCGTCGAGACCGCGGGCATCGGTCAGTCCGATTCGGAGATCGTCGATCTGGTCGATTTCCCGATGTACGTGATGACGAGCGACTACGGCGCGGCGAGCCAGCTCGAAAAAATCGACATGATCGATTTCGCCGAACTCGTCGTGCTCAACAAATACGATCGCCGCGGCGCCGAAGACGCGCTGCGCGACGTGCGCAAGCAGTGGAAGCGCAACCGCACCGCGTTCAAATTGAAAGACGAGGAGATTCCGGTCTACCCGACCATCGCGAGCCAGTTCAACGATCCGGGCGTGACCTGGATGTTCGCGAACCTGTGCCGCCTCTTGCGCGACAAGCTGCATCTCGATGTCGCGAAGTGGTCGCCTGCGGTCGACACGTCGTTGAAGGAGCCGCGTGCCACCGTGCTGATTCCCGGTGCGCGCGTGCGCTATCTCGCCGAGATTGCCGAGCAGGGGCGGTCGATCAATCGCCGCATCGAGCAGCAATCCGACATCGCCAATCGTGCGCAGGCGTTGTGGGAGGCGCTGCATGAGCTCAGCGATGCGAAGCTGCCGAAGCAGCTCGAACACTATGCCGCCGACGATCTGGTCGAGAGCGGCGACAAGTCGCTGACGACGCTGCGCCAACGCTACAACGACGCAATCAAATCGCTGAGCAGCGATTCGCTGCACGCACTGCGCGAGTGGCCCGCGCGCCGCAAGTCGATCACCGACGAGCATTACACCTACGAGGTGCGCGGCAAAAAGGTCGAAGGCAACAACTACGTCGAATCGCTCTCGCACCAGCAGGTGCCCAAGGTCGCCGCGCCGACCTATTCGAGCTGGGGCGAGCTGCTCACCTTCCTGAAAAAAGAAAACCTGCCGGGCTACTATCCGTACACCGGCGGCATCTATCCGTATCGCCGCACCGGCGAAGACCCGCTGCGCATGTTCGCCGGCGAGGGCACACCCGAGCGCACCAACCGCCGTTTCCATTATCTGTCGCAGGGGCAGAAGGCGACGCGTCTGTCGACCGCGTTCGACTCGGTCACGCTGTACGGCGAAGACCCGCATCCGCGCCCCGACATCTACGGCAAGATCGGCAACTCCGGCGTCAATATCCCGACGCTCGACGATATGAAGAAGCTCTACTCGGGCTTCGATCTGTCCTCGCCGACCACCTCGGTGTCGATGACGATCAACGGACCCGCGCCGATCATCCTCGCGATGTTCATGAACACCGCGATCGATCAGAACGTCGAGAAATATCTCAAGGCCGACGAGGCACGCTGGAAAGCCGCGCAGGCAAAAATCGCCGAACTCTATCAAGGCAAGAAGCGGCCCGAATATTCCGGCGCACTGCCGCCAAGCAATAACGGCCTCGGCCTCGGCCTGCTCGGCGTCAGTGGCGACCAGCTCGTCGATGCCGACACCTATGCGCGCATCAAAGCCGAGACGCTCGCGGCCGTACGCGGCACCGTCCAGGCCGACATTCTGAAAGAGGACCAGGCGCAGAACACCTGCATCTTCTCGACCGAATTCGCGCTGCGCATGATGGGCGACATCCAGCAGTATTTCGTCGATCACAAGGTGCGCAATTTCTATTCGGTGTCGATCTCGGGCTATCACATCGCCGAGGCGGGCGCGAATCCGATCTCGCAGCTCGCGTTCACGCTGTCGAACGGCTTCACCATCGTCGAGTACTACCTCGCGCGCGGCATGAAGATCGACGACTTCGCGCCGAACCTGT
>CAZDWH010000227.1:0-4648 GCA_964509025.1 uncultured Rhodanobacteraceae bacterium | reverse complement strand
CCCGTTCCCTGTGCTTCGCCATCGGCATGGGGTAGGCCGCCGACCACTCCCTTCGTTCGGGTGACCGGTCCGTCCATCACCCGGATTTTGCCGCCGCGAGGACGGACGCGCTGGCCGTTGGCCGTCGGCGCGAGGCCCGCCGTATCGAGCAGCTTGCCCGCGCTCTTCATCTCGGTCATGAGCTTGCCCATCTCGCTCATCAACCGCTCGCTCGGCGTCTTACCGGTGTTTTCCTGAACACGGATCAGGGAAAGAAATCGCATCGTTGGTCTCCTGTGTGGATAGATGGACGGCTAAGGCTGGCTTCGGCCAGCGCCGCTTCATCCATACGACGAACGAGGGGATGCGAAATCGACGTTTGCGTCTGCGACCTTTCCACACGTTCAAAAAATGACTCTGGTCCCAGTTTTCCGCAAATTCTCACGAACGCGCGCCCGTGCCGCTTCCATCGATTTCCCTAAATTTGTCTCCTCTCGAAAGTAACGCAATAGTTCTACGCGGTTCGACTCCGAAATAACTTTGTAATTCGAGTCCAATGGTTTCCGCGGAATTACTCGATGATCGAACAAAGTCGACAACAACTCATTCTGAGCTTCCACGACCAAGTCATGAAGGTAGCAGAGAAAATCATCACATTTCTTGAGGTAAACATCGGCCCTCTCTTTGACTAACCTTAAGTTTTCTGCAGAAACGCTTTGATATTGGGAAGGACTTTGAGAATTGCTCGGCAACGTCGAGAGTGCAACTTTGAAAAATTCATCAAAAGACCTTCCGATTTCGTCCGAAGCTGAGCTAAATGCCCACCTAAATAGATCTGCACTCGAGAAAGAAACTTCCCATCGCTCCAGCTGACCAATCAATTCAATTCGAGCATCGGAGGCTTTGGCCGATCTTTTCATTAGCCCGGAAATCGTCGCCGTATTTGACCATCGAACGCCCTGCAAATAAGTTTCAATCTCCGCTGAAATAGCGTAGACATAAGCGCGAGAGCGATTAGTTGACTCTGAAGCAGCCTCAACCTTTTCTAGCAGCTGCTCGTACACTTTTAGCTTCAATGCTTGCTCGTTGTAGCGCTAGAGATGCTCGTTGCTGCTCGCCAAGCTGAAACGCAACAATAGATGCTCCAGACGCAATGCCTAAGAGAGTGAGGAAGTATTCCGGCTTTGCTGCGCCGCTACCAACAAGTAAGCCTGATGCCACAACGACACCTAGCAGCACTAATATTGGAAGTATGCGGCCAAAAGAAGATGTCATGAGATGTGCCTAAGTTAAATGAAAGTCACACCATCGGCAGCTTCAACCCTTGCTCCCTCGCACACGCCCGCGCGATCTCATACCCCGCATCCGCATGCCGCATCACACCGGTACCTGGATCGTTCCACAGCACGCGCGCAAGTCGTTTGTCCGCGGCTTCGCTGCCATCGCACACGATCACGACGCCGCTGTGCTGCGAGTAACCCATGCCGACGCCACCGCCGTGATGCAGGCTGACCCAGGTTGCACCGCCGGCGGTGTTGAGCAGCGCGTTGAGCAGCGGCCAGTCGCTCACCGCGTCGCTGCCGTCCTGCATCGCTTCGGTTTCGCGATTCGGTGAGGCGACGCTGCCGGAGTCGAGATGATCGCGACCGATGACGATCGGCGCTTTCAGCTCGCCCTTGCGCACCATCTCGTTGAACGCGAGGCCGAGCTTGTGGCGCAGGCCGAGGCCGACCCAGCAGATGCGCGCGGGCAGGCCCTGGAAGCTGATGCGCTCGCGCGCCATGTCGAGCCAGTTGTGCAGGTGCGGATCGTCGGGAATGAGTTCTTTTACTTTTGCATCGGTCTTGTAGATGTCTTCGGGATCGCCCGACAACGCAACCCAGCGGAACGGACCGATGCCGCGGCAGAACAGCGGCCGCACATAGGCCGGCACGAAGCCCGGGAAATCGAATGCGTTCTTGCAGCCTTCGTCGAACGCCATTTGGCGGATATTGTTGCCGTAGTCGACGGTGGGGATGCCCTGCGCGTGGAACGCGAGCATCGCCTCGACATGCACGCGCATCGACTTCTTCGCCGCGTCGCGCACGCCGTTCGGGTCAGACTTGCGGCGCTCGAACCACTGCTCGACGGTCCAGCCGATCGGCAGATAGCCATTGACCGGATCGTGCGCGCTGGTCTGGTCGGTCACCGCGTCGGGCTTCACGCCGCGCTTCACGAGTTCGGGCAGGATTTCCGCCGCATTGCCGAGCAGCGCAATCGATTTCGCCTGCCCTTCCTTCGTGTACTTCGCGATGCGCGCGAGTGCGTCGTCGAGATCGCGTGCCTGCTCGTCGACATAGCGCGTCTTCAGGCGGAAGTCGATGCTCTTCTGCTGGCACTCGATATTGAGCGAACAGGCGCCGGCCAGTGTCGCCGCAAGCGGCTGCGCGCCGCCCATGCCGCCGAGGCCGGCGGTGAGGATCCATTTGCCCTTGAGCGAACCGCCGTAATGCTGGCGACCGAGTTCGACAAAGGTTTCGTAGGTGCCCTGCACGATGCCCTGCGAGCCGATATAGATCCACGAGCCGGCCGTCATCTGGCCGTACATCATGAGGCCCTTCTTATCGAGCTCGTTGAAGTGCTCCCAGGTCGCCCAGTGCGGCACGAGATTGGAGTTGGCGAGCAGCACACGCGGCGCGTCCGCATGGGTCGGAAACACGCCGACCGGCTTGCCCGACTGGATCAGCAGGGTCTCGTTGTCGTTCAATTCACGCAAGCTGCGCAGGATCGCGTCAAAGCATTCCCAGTTGCGCGCGGCGCGGCCGATGCCGCCGTAGACCACAAGTTCGTGCGGATTCTCGACCACCTCGGGATCGAGATTGTTCTGCAACATGCGGAACGCGGCTTCGGAGAGCCAGCTCTTGCAGGTCAGGGTGTTGCCGCGCGGCGCGCGAATCGTGCGCGTGGTGTCGATACGGGTGGGGGCGTTCATGGCTTGCTCGGCTGCGTAAGATGCAGCGGAGATTATCGTCGCAGCGCCGGGCCTTGCGCCAGCGCCCTTCGACAAGCTTAGAGCCTGCCCCAGACTTGATCCGTGGGCGAACGTTGGTTAGCTGCGAACGGCGTGGATCGCTTCCGAACGCGTGCGCGTGAACACGAACACCGACGCGGGCGGCACGTTGAGCAGGGCGAAGCCGCCGCGACGCACCGAGAGGCCGAGTTCTGCGAGCAGGTCGGGCGGCAGGGGCGATTTCGGGCCGTAGGTGAACTGGATCAGGCAGCCGTCCTGCTTGAGTACGCTAAAGGCGGCCTCGACGATGGATTTCTGCAGCGCGCGCGGCATCGACAGCAGGCCGAGGCCGCTGACGACGGCATCGGCGAGCCCGGTGGTGAGGAAGCTTACGTGCGTCGCGATGTCCTTCAGTTCCGTCGCGTTGCCGTTGACCACGTGCACGAGCGGAAACTGTTCGTGCAGGTGCGCGTGCAGCTCCTCGTTGAGTTCGACCACGAGCAGCTTGTCCGGCTGGATGCCCGCATCGAGTAGCGCGCGCGTGAACACACCGGTGCCGGCGCCGAGCTCGACCACGCGCGAGGCGCGCGGCGGCAGTTCGTTCATCATGAGCCCGGTCAGCTGCTGCCCGGAGGGCGAGAGTGCGGCAATGCGCAGCGGGTTCTTCAGCCACTGGCGAAAGAACAACCAAGTCTGCGAACCCGCCTTGCCGGCGGACGAAGGGGTGCGTTGCGGATCGGACACGGAAAATCCAGCTTTTCTGACGCCCCTATGATGCCACAGCCGGCCAAACCGATGGCTGATCCGCGTCGCGCAAACAAAAACCCCGCAGCGCAGGGCTGCGGGGTTCGGTTCGGCGCTCAGTTGCGAGGGTGCGTCGCGCCGGTGAAGCGGTCAGTGGTGATAGTAGCCGCCGTGATTGCCGTAGTAGCTGCCATGCCCGTAGTACCGGCTGCCGCGGTAGTAGCCGCCACGATAGCCGTGGTAGTAACCACCGCTGGTGTACACGACGTCCACCGCCGGACCGTAGTAAGCCGGACCGTAATACGCTGGGCCGTAGTCATAGTAGACCGGGGCCGGAGCGTAATAAGCCGGGCCGTAGTAGCCACCGCCGTACACGCTGACGTAGCCGTGGTTGCCGTAATAATGGCCTCCATGGCCATAACCGATGCTCACACCCGGCACGCTGACGCCGATATCCCAATGACTGCGTGCGAACGCGGCCGGCGTCAGCGCAAGTCCAGCTGCGATGAGCAGGCCTATCGCGACCGCGCGAAAACCACGCTTGCGGAAAGTCATGACGCAACTCCTATATACAAAGGCGCGGCGCAATTGCCGCAATCGCATCCTGAGGTTATACGGCTGAATCGCTACTGAAAAAACCGCCCTCTGGATTGCGTGTTCAGACTACTCCGGGCGAAGCTGAATCGCTGCGATTTGCGTCGCGCGCGATCGGCGAACTGGCGCACATTTCAAGGCGGCTTGGGGTGTGCGAACTAGCCTGTACGGGTGCCCTAACCGTGCCCTAATTCCCAGGCCTGATGGATGCGCTTGTCGCGCTCGAAATCGAACGGAATCGTCTGCGCACTGATGTCTTTGATCGCAAACCCGGTCAGGGCCGCCTGATCGAGCTTGAAGCGGCGGAAATTGTTCGAGAACAGGATCAGGCCGCCTGGCAGC
>CAZDWH010000226.1:3893-4671 GCA_964509025.1 uncultured Rhodanobacteraceae bacterium | reverse complement strand
CTTGATGCGATGCGCCTCGCGCGCGACCGCGGCGGCATCGTTGCGCACGAGTGCGGCGCGCAGCGCGACGACGTCTTCGTGGGTGGTGTGCAGGAAATCCTCGATCAGGCCGCGATCGAAGGCCGCCTCCGTGGCAGGCATTGACGCGGCGGTGGATCGCGTTGCGGAGGACGGGGTCGTGAGGCGCTGCAACGGTAGATAGCGCTGCAGCGTGTTCGCGAGCAGGACGAGCGGTGCGGGCTTGGCGATGAAATCGTCGATGCCCGCACTGCGGCAGCGCTCAATTTCATCGGTCGCGACGTTCGCGCTGAGCGCGACGATCGGCGCCGGTTTGCGACCCGCGATCTTCTCCTCAAGGCGTATCGCTTCGGCTAGGTTGTAGCCGTCGCGCCGCGGCATGTGCAAGTCTGTGAGGAGCAGGGCGAAGCGCCCGGTCTTCCACATTTGCAGCGCCAATTCGCCATCATGCGCTGTCGCGCAGGCGTAGCCGAGTTGGTTGAGCTGGCGCGCGATCACGGCGCGATTGGTCGGATGGTCGTCGGCGAGCAGGACCAGGCTGCCTTCGCGCTCGGCCTCGGCCAGGCTCGGCGCCGCGCGCGACACCTGCACGACGCCGGCCTCGCGTGCGAGCGCGGCGGGATCGGCGAGCGGCAGGCGCACGATCAGGCTCATCGTCGTGCCGACGCCGACGCGGCTTTCCATATGGATTTCCCCACCCATGAGTTCGGCCAGCCGCTGCCCGATTTCACGCTCACCCACCAGCTTGGCCGGCCTGTTA
>CAZDWH010000226.1:0-3883 GCA_964509025.1 uncultured Rhodanobacteraceae bacterium | reverse complement strand
TTTGCCCCACCCATGAGTTGGGCCAGCCTGCGGCAGATCGTGAGGCCCAGCCCGGTGCTGTCTGCGCGCCGCGCGCCGCCATCGCCGGCCTGGGTGAACGGTTGGAACAGCCGCGCCTGATCCTCGGCGCTGACACCGATGCCGCTGTCCTTCACGCGCAGCGCGACCAGTTCGCGCTGATCCTCGACCGCGAGGCGATCGAGGATCACCAGCACGCCGCCGCGTTCGGTGAACTTGAGTGCATTCGAGAGCAGGTTGCTGAGGATCTGGCGCAGGCGCAACGCGTCGCCGAAATGCGCCGGCGCGAGGCGCTCGTCGATGTGGCATTCGAGCTTGAGCCCCTTGGCCGATGCGGTGCCGAGGAAGTTGTCGGCGGCCGCCTGCACGAGCGCGCGCAGATCGAGGGGGGCCGGGTTCAGGTCGAGTTTGCCGGCTTCGATCTTCGAGAAGTCCAGAATGTCGCCAATGATCTGCAGCAGGGTTTCGGCGGAATTGCGCGCGATCTCGACCTGCTGCTTCTGGTCGGCGTCGAGCTGGGTGTGAGCGAGCAGTTCGAGCATGCCGGCGACGCCGACCATCGGCGTACGGATCTCATGGCTCATCGAGGCGAGGAACGAGGACTTGGCACGGTTCGCGTCGGTCGCACGCGCCTCGCTTTCGAGCAGGCTTCCCTCGTAGACGAGCAGATCGCTGCGCATCGCGATCAGCGCTTCCTCGATTTGTTCGAGTTCCCTGCCTTCGGCGTGGAATTCCCCGGTCGGCGTGAATGCGGGGTCGCGCGCATGCCGCGCGAGATGCACGAGCCACCCGATGCCGCGGTAAACATTGCGCAAGATGCCGTAGCCGACCACGAGCACGAACAGCAAGGCGGCGACGCTGAGCAGGACGCGTCCCAGGCCGACCGCGCGCGCGTGGCGCAGGTGTTGGCGCACATTGCGCTCGGCGTCGAGCATCTTCACGTCAGTAAGAAACTGCAGGCGCGTCGTGACCGGATCCATCGCCGGAAACAGTTCGGTGTCGGCGAATTGCCCGAGCGCCTTGATGTCGCGGGCCTGCAGGATCGTGCGCAGCTTGGCGGTGGCGCTGTCGGCGAAAGTGCGCGCCTTGGTGATTTCTTCGGCGAGCGCGCGTTGCTCAGGCGACAGGTCGGTCTCGAGTAGCGCCCGCCAGTGGTGCTGGATGTCCGACTGCGCCCGATCGACCATGTCCACGCCCTGGTCCCAGCCGAGCAGGGCGTTGCGCACCCGGAACGTGGTATCGACGATGTCGAGGCGATAGGAGTCCGAAATGGACTTGGCCAGGCGCAGGCCGCTGAGCGAATCGTGCAGCAGCGAATCGAAGGTGCGAATCTCGTCCTGCAGCTCCAGTTCGTCCATGACGAGTACGCTGAAGCCGGTGCCGAGCAGCAAGCCGAACAGCACCAGCAGCTGCGAGCGGATGCTGAGTCGGCGCTGCAGCAGTTTCATGATTGCGTCGCGTGCGGTTCCGGCGGCCGCCATTCATGGATGGCGTGCAGCAATTGGTCGCCGGGCAGCGGTGGAGCTATCAGATGTCCCTGCGCGATGTGGCAACCGAGGCCGGCGAGCATCTGCCAGTCCTCGACTGTTTCCACGCCTTCGGCGACCGTGGTCAGATGCAGCTTGTGCGCGAGATCGAGACTCGTCTCGACCACCGCGCGCTTGCGTTGCTGTCGCGCCGCGCCGGTGACGAAACCCTGGTCGATCTTCAACTCGGTGAAGGGGATCTGCGACAGCTGGGCGAGCGAGGAATAACCGGTGCCGAAATCGTCGATCGACAGGCCGAACCCCTTGAGACGCAGGCGCGCGAGCACGTTGAGCACATGCGCCGCCTCGCTCATGACCGAACTCTCGGTCACTTCGAGCACCATGTCGCGTGGCTTGACGCCGTTGTCGACCGCGAGCTGCTGGTAGCGATCCGCGGTGTCGACATTGGTCAGGGTCAGCATCGATACATTGACCGCGAGCTTGAGATCGAGTCCGTTCTGCGCCCATTGCCTGCGCCAATGACAGGCGCGCACGAACATGCGCTCGGTGAAGGGATCGATCAGGCCTTCGCGCTCGAGCACCGGAATGAAGCGCACCGGGCTGATCCAGCGGCCATTGTGGCGCCACCGCGCGAGCGCCTCGACGCCGACGACATGGCCGCTCTTGAGCTCGACCTTGGGCTGGAAAAACGGCTCGAACTCGTCCCCGCTCAGGCCTTCGCGCAGCAGGTCGAGGCCGATTTCGACGTCCGGCTCGGCGACGAGCGGATCCTCGACCTTGTGGAAGGCACTGAGCGCCTCGGCGAGTTTGGCCGAGGTCAGCGGTTTTTCGATCACGCCGAGTACGCGCAGCCCGTACGCGCGCGCCATGCCTTGCACGGTGTTGAGCAGGGCGGGGTCGAGCGCGCTCGCGAGCGCGACCGCACGCGCGAGCTTGCGTGAGGCGACATGGCCGATGAATTCGATGCCGTCCATTTCCGGCAGGTCGAGATCGACCAGCACGACATCCGGTGGAGCAGTGGCTTGTTCGAGTGCGGCGAGCGCGGCCCTGCCGTCGCTGGCTTCGCTGAGGCGTGTGAGTCCGAGTTCCTCGAGCAGGCGCAGCGCGACGCGGCGCTGAAAGTTGTGGTCTTCCACGACCATGACCGACAGACTGGCTATCTGCATCACCACCCCCCGCGAGCGCCGGACGCGTAGCCTAGCAGGTATCCCCGGCGGCAAGACGTGCTTCGCCGCGCCGATTTCGTGCGCAGGCGCAAATCACAAGTTGCTGCACTGCGCAACCTTGGCAATGCGCGGCCGCGGGCCTTATCATGTGGTGCTTGGGATTGTCTTTGTAACGAGATTTCTCCGGTCGATTCGAGGCCACCCGCGGCAGGTTGCGGGCGCGATCCGGTGCGGATCGCGGCATCGATATCCGGAAGCGGCCGCGCGATGGCGCAAGAGGTTTCAGTGCTGACTGAATATTTGCCGATTTTGTTGTTCCTGATCGTCGCCGGCGGCATCGGCGTCGCGCTGCTCGTGGTCGGATGGCTGTTCGGGCCGCGCAGCGCGAACAAGGAAAAATCCGAGGCCTACGAATGCGGCTTCGAGGCGTTCGAAGACGCACGCATGCCGTTCGACGTGCGCTATTACCTGATCGCGATCCTGTTCATCATCTTCGATCTGGAAATCGCGTTCCTGTTTCCGTGGGCAGTGGTGTTCAAGGACATCGGTCTCGTCGCGTTGGTCGAGATGGCCGTGTTCCTCGCGCTGCTGCTGCTCGGATTTGTGTATTGCTGGAAGAAAGGAGCCCTGGAGTGGGAGTAATTGATACCACCGTTGAGAAAAAGCTCTTTCTCAATCCAGTTCCTACAGGCCCGGTCGAGGACATTCTTCGTCCCGGCGCGGGCAATCCGTTGCTCGAGCGCGGATTTGCCACCGCTTCGTTCGATAGCCTGATCAATTGGGCGCGTACGGGTTCGATGTGGCCGATGACATTCGGCCTCGCCTGCTGCGCGGTCGAAATGATGCACGCGGGCGCCGCGCGTCTCGATCTCGATCGCTACGGCGTCGTGTTCCGGCCGAGCCCGCGCCAGTCCGACGTGATGATCGTCGCCGGCACCCTGGTCAACAAGATGGCGCCGGCGCTGCGCCGCGTCTACGACCAGATGCCCGATCCGAAGTGGGTCATCTCGATGGGCTCCTGCGCCAACGGCGGCGGCTACTATCACTACTCGTATGCGGTCGTGCGCGGCTGCGATCGTATCGTGCCGGTCGATGTCTACGTGCCGGGCTGCCCGCCGACGGCGGAGGCCCTGGTCTAGGGCATCCTGCAATTGGCAGAAAAGATTCCCGGCACCAATCCCCGCGGCAAGAACGCCACTGGTGATGCGGGCC
>CAZDWH010000225.1:0-4677 GCA_964509025.1 uncultured Rhodanobacteraceae bacterium | reverse complement strand
GCCGAATACGGCGAAAAGGGCTTCGACTATGCCGGCAATTCGCATGACGACATTGCCGTGTGGAAGTCGGCGGAACGAGCCTACGTGGTCAACCCGTCCAACGGTGTGGAGCGCGCCGCTCGCAAGATCGGCAATGTTGAGCGCGTGATCGAGTCACGCCCGCCTTCCGTCAAAACGTGGGCCAAATCGCTGCGCCTGCATCAGTGGCTAAAGAATTTGCTGATCTTCGTCCCGTTGCTGGCTGCTCACGAACTGTCAGTGCCGCACCTTGTCACTGCGGCGATCCTTGCATTCCTTACGTTCGGGCTGTGCGCATCGAGCGTTTATCTGCTCAACGATCTGCTCGACCTGGAAGACGACCGGCATCACCCTGTCAAACGCAAGCGCGCACTGGCGTCAGGAGCATTGCCGCTCACTTGGGGGCTCGCGCTCTTTCCTGTCTTGCTCGTCGTCGCATTTACCGCGGCAGCGCTCTTTCTGCCATGGCGCTTCTGCGCCGTCCTGCTCGGCTACTACGTACTGACGCTTGCGTATTCGATGTATCTGAAGCGCCAAGTGATGGTGGACGTAGTAGTACTGGCGATGCTTTACACGATCCGTATTGTCGCAGGCACCGCGGCGATCGCCGGCCATCTGACCTTCTGGCTACTGGCTTTCTCGATGTTCATCTTCCTGAGCCTCGCGCTCGTGAAGCGCTACGCCGAATTGCACTCGATGAGGGAGCGCGGCCTCGTCAAGACACGCGGCCGTGGCTACGTGGCGAGCGATCTGTCTCTGATATCGTCGCTGGGTACTGCGTCGGGCTACCTCGCGGTGCTAGTACTCGCGCTGTATATCCAGGATGCGCGGACAGCCAGCCTTTACCGCCAACCGCAAGTGATCTGGCTGGCCTGCCCGTTGCTACTCTACTGGGTCAGCCGCACCTGGATCATTGCGCATCGTGGCCTGATGCACGATGACCCGATTGTCTTCGCTGCGCGCGATCGCGTGAGCCTTGCTGTGGTCGCGCTCCTCGGACTGGTTTTCTGGGCGGCCACCTAGGCAATGGGGACCGTGCTGTCATGGGGACGCTACCCCAATTCCCCCCAGGAAGTGCACGCCGTCGCATGGCGTGATGCTGCTCGCGACGCCTGGCTCGACGCGCGCCGCGAACACGGCACGACCCTCGCCTTCGGCAATGGCCGCAGCTACGGCGACAGTTGCCTCGCCGCGTCGGGCCACGTCGTGCAAACCTTGCCGCTCGACCGCCTGATCGCGGCGAACTGGCAGACCGGCGTGCTGCGCGCGGAACCGGGTGTCACGCTCGAACAGATTCTGGATATTGCGATTCCGCGTGGCTGGATGCTACCGGTGACACCGGGCACCAAGTACGCAACCTTGGGCGGCGCGATCGCCAACGACGTTCACGGCAAGAATCATCACGTGCGCGGCACCTTTGGCCGGCATGTGCGTCGCTTTGCGCTCGCGCGCAGCGACGGCACCCAATTCGAATGCGCGCCGGATGAACATTCCGAGTTTTACGCCGCTACGATCGGCGGACTCGGACTTACCGGGCTCATCCTGTGGGCGGAGATCCAGTTGATGCCGATTCGCTCGAGCATGATCGACGTGACGAGCATCCGTTTCGCCAACCTCGACGAATTCTTCACGCTATCGGAACGGCTCGACCCGCTGCACGAATACAGCGTGGCGTGGGTCGATTGCCAGAGCAGGGGCGCCGGACTTGGACGTGGCATTTTCATGGTCGGCGACCATGCCACCGAAGGACCGCTTGAAGTCGCGACCCGGAAGAAGCACACGGTACCGTTTACATTGCCGATCCCGGTGTTCAACCGTGTGACGTTGCGCGCCTTCAACGAACTATATTATCAAAAGCAGCAACGCGACGAAGTACGCGCGACGGTCAGCTACGACTCGTACTTCTATCCGCTCGACAGCCTGCTGGAATGGAACCGCATCTATGGCCGCGCGGGCTTTCAGCAGTACCAATGCGTAGTGCCGCCAGCCACCGCACGCGATGCGACCCGCACGATTCTCGACTCGATTGCACAAAGCGGTACTGGCTCGTTCCTCGCCGTACTGAAGCGCTGCGGCGATTTGCGTTCGCCGGGCCTGCTGTCGTTTCCGCTCGAAGGCACGTCGTTGGCACTTGATTTTCCGCAGCGCGATGCGTTGAACACCCGGCTCTTTGCACAACTGGATGCGATCGTACGTGAAGCGGGCGGCCGCATCTACCCCGCTAAAGACGCGCATATGCCGGGCGCCGACTTTCGCGCCGCTTACCCTCAATGGCAGCAACTCGAAGCGCTGCGCGACCCTGCCCTGCTTTCGCGCTTCTGGGAACGGACCACTCAAACATGAAAAACATCCTCATTGTCGGCGCTACGTCGGCGATCGCTTTCGCCTGTGCCCGTCAGTGGGCGAAAGAAGGCGCGCGCTTTTTCCTCGTTGGCCGCAATGGTGAGCGTCTCCAGCAGGTCGCGGACGACTTGACCGCGCGTGGCGCGCAATTCGCTGCCTGCCATCAGCTCGACATCGATAGTCTGGAGAGACACTCCGATATGCTCGAACGCTGCGCGCGCGAGCTCGGCGCGCTCGATATCGTGCTGGTGGCGCCTGGCACGCTGCCTGACCAGGCGGCGTGCCAAGCCGATCCCACTGTGGCCGTGCGCGAATTCAACACCAACGCCGTTTCCGTGATCGCGTTACTAACGCCGATTGCCAACATCCTCGAAGCGCAAAAGCGCGGTGCGCTGGCGGTGATTTCGTCGGTGGCGGGCGATCGCGGCCGGCCGTCGAACTATCTATACGGTAGCGCGAAGGCTGCACTTTCCGCGTTCTGCGAAGGCTTGAATGCGCGACTTTTCAAGGCGGGCGTGCATGTGCTCACGATCAAGCCGGGCTTTGTCGCCACGCCGATGACCGCTGGACTGCCGTTGCCCGGGCCGCTGGTGGCGACGCCTGAGCAGGTCGCGAACGATATCGTGCGCGCTGTCGAGAAACACAAAGACGTGCTGTACACACGGTGGTTCTGGGCGATCATCATGCTGATCATCCGCTCCGTGCCTCGTTTTCTGTTCAAGCGCGCATCGTTGTGACGCTGGGTATACCGATGAATCGTCTGGCGAAGGCGGGGAACTATGCTGTCTTTGCACTAGGCCTCCTCTCACTCGCGACAACCGTCTTTGCGGTATGGTCGCATTTTTCGCCACTGCCATTCGGCGATTCGTGGGACGGCACAATCGGCTTCTACATGCGCGCCATGCAAAACCCATGGCAAGCGTTCTTCGAACAGCATAACGAGCATCGCCTTGCGTTTTCGCGGCTAATATTTTTCGCCGATGTCCGATATTTGGGCGGACGAAACGTGTTGTCGCTGATCGCAAACCTGGTGCTAGCAGGCGCGCTTGCCACTGCCTTTTACCGAATCACCCTGCATCACGCGCCCAAGCTTTCGCGTGAGGCGCGGTTCGGACTGGCAGGCGTTGCGCTGGTATTTATCTTTTCGTGGATCCAGAACGAAAATTTCACCTGGGGCTTCCAGAGTCAATGGTTCGCGGTCTACCTTTTCGCGTTGCTTGCGTTTCATTCCACCGAACGTACTGCCGAGGCTGAGGCAGGCCACGAGCGCACGAAATCGCTCGGTTGGCTCGCAGCAGCGCTAACAAGCGCCTGAGCCGCCGCATATTCGATGTCGAGCGGCGTGCTGGTATTTCCGGTACTGATCGTCCTGGCCATCTATCTGCGTCTGCGGCTGCGATCGATATTGGCGATTGCGGTCGTCACTGCCGCCGTGTGGTCTGCGTATTTTGTCGACTGGCACGCCCCGGCCAGTAGCGGCAACCTTGCCACCGGTTTGATCAAGCATCCTGTTGGTGCCACACGCTACGTCCTGCTTTATCTTGGCGCGCCCGCGTTCCACGCCCAATTTGGGCTGAAAGGTGCCTATGCCTGCGGCTTATTCGCGCTGTCGGTGCTCGCGGCAGCCAGTGTTAGCGCACTGCGTCGTCGCGACAGGCGCCCGCAAGCCATGGCGCTGCTCGCGTTTGACGTGTTCGTCGCGGGCAACGCATTGTTGACTGCAGGCGGCCGGCTCTGGTTCGGCGTCGAAACTGCATTGGCGTCACGCTATACGACCGCGTCTCTGGCTAGCTGGCTCGCGCTGATCATTTTTGCAGGGCTCAACAGCAGCTCGACCAGGCAACTCAGGTGCGTCATTTTCGTTGGAGCAGCCGCTACGCTAATCCTCGCGTCGTATCGGCACGAGTCCGACCACGACATAGCCTACTCGCGCCTCGTTGCGGGGCTTGCGCTGAGGGCGCACGTCTACGATGCCAAGATCATTAGGGCCGTTTATCCGTTTCCGGACGCGTTAATCGCCATCGCCAAGGAGGCCGAGTCGGAGCAGCTCTCCATCTTTGCGCCTGATCAACCCGACTACCTGGTCCCGCCTGATCACGTCAGCGCCACGGCTCCCTGCATCGGACACATCGATGGCGTGTCGCAGACCACAACCCCGGGCATCTATCGTGCCGGCGGTTGGATCTACAACGCTGCTAGCGGCCAGACAGCGCGCGCGATTGTCGTCACCGACGCTGCCGGGACAACACTGGGCACGGGTGTGACCGGCGGTGAACGACACGACGTTCGCAAGCTGTTCGGGCGGCGAGCGGGATA
>CAZDWH010000224.1:0-4682 GCA_964509025.1 uncultured Rhodanobacteraceae bacterium | reverse complement strand
ATGATGGGGCGGTGCGAAGCGGTGCGTGGACGTTGACAGCAATGCCGGAAGTACTATTCGGATAGCACCAGGTCCGCGTCGTGTTAGCGCAATGAACGATCAAGCGTCGAATCTGAGTGTCCACGTCCGCCTCGCCCATGCAGACGACGACGAATTCATTCTCGGCCTGGCCGAGCGCTTCGTCGAGTTCGAATTGCCGCCGTGGCGCAAGCGCAGCGAAACCATCGCCGGCATCCACCGCGATATCGAGCATCATCTGCGCGACACGCCCGCGACGACGCATCTCTATGTCGCTGAAAACGACGCAGGCGAGCCGCTCGGATTCATGCACCTGCAGACGCGCAAGGATTTTTTCACCGGCGCGCAGAATTGCCATATCGCCGATCTCGTCGTGGCCGCGGCGCACGAAGGCCGCGGCGTCGCGCGCACGCTCCTGCGCTTCGCCGATGCGTGGGCGAAGGAACATCGCTGCCGCCATCTCACGCTCGGCGTGTTTCCCGGAAACGAACGCGCACGCAGGCTATACGAGGCGCACGGCTTCGGCGTCGAAATTATTTCGATGGCCAAACCCGTAAGATAGTCGGGTGATTCCTCTGTCTCCTGTAATCCTGCAATCCATGCAGCGCGCTTCGGCTTTGCTGCAGGCGGGCAACTACGTGCTCGCGCGCACAACACTCGAACAGGTGCTGCGCGAGGCGCCGCGCTTCGTCGAAGCGCATCGCCTGCTCGCCGGCGCACTGCAGGCACTCGGCGATGGCGCGGGTGCGGAACGTGTCCTGCGCAACGCGCTCGCGATCGATGCGCATTGGCCGCCGACGCTGGCTGCGCTCGGCGAAGTGCTGCTCAACCGGAATCGGACGGACGAGGCCGAGCCGCTGCTGCGCGCGGCGGTCGCGAGCGCAAGGCCGTATCCGCGCGCGCGTCCGCTGCTCGCGCGCCTGCTGCACTCACAGGCGCAGCAGCGCATCGCGAACGGCGATACCACGGCGGCCGAGACCGCGCTGCGCGAAGCGCTCACGCTCGATCCCCTGCTCGCCGATGCGCACGCGAATCTCGCGCAGCTGATCTGGATGCGCAGCGGCGATATCGGCCTAGCCACGGAAGAGCTGGAACGCGCGCTGGCGCAGCAGCCTGATGCCGAGGTACTGCATCTCGTTCGCGCCGATCTGCTCGACGGCGCCGGCGAAAACGCACGCGCTCGCGCGCTGCTGACGGCGCGTGCACAGCGCGCCGACGCCAGCACCGACGCGCTGCTCAGCGCCAGCCGCCTGAGTCTGCGCAACGACGCGCCCCACGCGCTCGCCTACGCGCGACGCGCTGCGGACCTGCAGCCGGAACACGAGGGAGTGCAACGCGCACTGGTCGATGCCTTGCTCGCGACGGGCGACGCCGCTGCCGCGCTGCCGCGCATCGAAGCGCTGTTGCGCGCGCGACCCGACGACCAGCAACTGATCGCCACGCAGACCACGGTCTGGCATCTGCTCGGCGATGCGCGCTATGCCGCATATTGCGACTACGCCCAGATGGCGCGCGCATGGACGATCGATACACCGCGAGGCTGGCCGGATCTCGCAAGCTATCTCGCCGATCTCGCCGCGAACCTGCATCAGCTGCATTCGCTGCACAGCCATCCGCTGCACAACTCGTTGCGCGGCGGTTCGCAGACGGCGCAGGATCTGACGCTGTCAAACGATCCCGTCATCCGCGCGTTCTTCGAGGCGATCGACGGGCCGATCCGTCGCCATATCGCGACGATCGACGCCGATCCTTCCGGCCTGCATCCGCTGCACCGGCGCGTGCGTGGGGACTATCGCATCAACGGCATCTGGTCGGTGCGCCTGCGCGGGCAGGGCTACCACACCAACCACGTGCATCCGGCGGGATGGCTGTCGTCGGCGTGCTATATAGAACTGCCTCGCTGCATCAGCACCGAAGACCAAGCCGGCTGGCTCAAGTTCGGCGAACCGGGCATCCCGACGCAGCCCGTGCTCGCACCGGAGTACTTCATACGGCCCGAACCGGGGTTGCTGGCGTTGTTTCCGTCTTACTTCTGGCACGGGACTGTGCCTTTCGACGGGAACGATACGCGCCTCACGATTGCCTTCGACGTCGTGCCGGCGTGAGCCCAAGTCATACCGGCGTCATCGCCGATTCGCAAAATGCACAACTAAAGGCTATGCTGCTTTTCCGGAACGATCCGTTGGGATCTGTGAACCGCTTCGGCAGGCGCGTTCTTGGGTTCCTTGGCAGCGAATCGCCCACTTCGAACCCGCCATCTTGGCGTAGTAATGAGTGAGTAGCGGATGCCAGCAGCGATAGCGTTTAACCCGGGTATGATCGAACCCCGCGTCGTCAGCGATATTCATTCCACCCGAATCCTGTCTCTGGATTCCAACGGCCGCATTCTCGACTGGATCTCCTGGCAGGACGCGGTATGCCTGTACGTGCGCGAAGCGGTCTCGTGGACGCTCGGTTCGCCGTGCCTGACGATCCATGGCGGCAGCAGCCGGATCACGGGCGAACAGTCGATGCTCGATCTGCATCCGATCGTCGCAAGCCGCGGCCACGCGCGCCTGCACACGATCGATCCCGCGCCCGCACTGACCAATGCCGCCCTGTTCGCGCGCGACCGCATGCTGTGCCTGTATTGCGGCGATCACTTCCACCGCGGCGACCTCACGCGCGACCACGTCGTGCCGCTGTCCAAGGGTGGCCGCGACTCGTGGGAAAACGTCGTCACCGCCTGCCTCGCCTGCAACATCCGCAAGGGTAGCCACACCCCGGCGCAGGCCAACATGCCCCTGCTCGCCGTGCCGTACCGGCCGAGCTGGGTCGAGCATCTCATTCTGTCGAATCGCAATATCCTCGCCGACCAGATGGAATTCCTGATGAGCCATCTGCCGAAGAATCGGCGGGTGGCGTAAGTCACTGCAGCCGTGGATGCTCGCGAAACTTGAGCCCGCTGCCCGGTGAGCCGACTGATGCGCTTTCCGACTTCGGTCAGGCGCGACCCGGCGATCGCAGCCTGGATGCGCTCGCATCCCGACGAATTGGGTGCGATCGCGCAACGCTGGTTCGAGGTGATGCGCGCCTGCGGGGAAGACGTGCGCGAGTTGTTGCACGACGGCCACCCAACCGCCTGCGTGGCCGACGCGGCATTCGGCTATGTCAATGCGTTCACGGCCCATGTCAATGTGGGCTTCTTTCGTGGCGCTGAATTCGCCGATGCCGACGGCTTGTTGCAAGGCACGGGCAAGTTCATGCGCCACGTGAAGCTCAAGCCCGGAAGCAGCATAGATGCCGTTGCGCTCACGAGACTGATCGAAACGGCGTACCTGGATATGCGCAGGCGCCTGAACGCAAAGTAGTTTGCGCGATGCAGGCGCGCGGAGCGCAGCCATCGCATTCGTTCCGAGGCGCACGCGACAGCACACATGGCGAACACGAATCTGACCCACCGCCCCGCGCAACGCGCCGATCTCGCTGCGCTCAGGGCATTGATGGACGCCGCGATCTTCGAATTGCAAAAGCCCTTCCTCGATGAACTGCAGATCGCATCGAGCCGTACGATCATGGGCCTCGACACACAACTGATCGACGATGGAACTTACTTCATCGTCGAAGCCGATGGCGGGCTCGCAGGCTGCGGCGGTTGGAGCCGCCGCGCAACGCTCTACGGCGGCGACCAGTCGCCGGGACGCAGCGCCGTGCTGCTCGATCCGGCCAAGGACGCCGCGCGCGTACGCGCGATGTACACGCATCCGCAGCACACGCGCAAAGGGATAGGCCGGCTGATCCTTGCCTTGTGCGAGAACGCGGCGCGATCGGAGAATTTCCGTAAAATCGAACTGATGGCGACGCTCGCGGGCGAACCGTTGTATCGCGCCTGCGGCTACGAACCCCGCGAACGCGTGGTAGATGACCGCGGCGGTGTCGGCGTGCCTCTATTGCACATGAGCAAGCGGCTTTAGACCGCCTCAGCGCCTCCCGTTGCCCGCGCAAAGCCACGCGCAAGCCCTAATTCACGGCGATCCTGCGCTTTGCTTGCCCCCACCGGCGTAAACCTCGAAAATACAGTACCTTTGCGATCTTCCATGATCGCTCGCAGAACGGCCATCATGGCCGCACTCTTCACAAAAATCCGCCAGTAATGATTGATCCGCTACGCTATCCGCGCCTTTCCCGCATCGACTCGCCGACCGATCTGCGCAAGTTCGACGAAACCGAGCTGCCCGAAGTCGCGCGCGAGTTGCGCGAGTACTTGATTGAATCGGTCGCGGGCGCGGGCGGGCATTTCGGTGCGGGCTTGGGCGTAATCGAGTTGACCGTCGCCCTGCACTATCTGTACGACACGCCGGCCGACCGCCTGGTCTGGGATGTCGGTCATCAGTGCTATCCGCACAAGATCCTGACCGGGCGCCGCGACCGCATCGCGACGATCAAGCAGCAGGGCGGGCTCGCCCCGTTCCCGCGCCGCGACGAGTCGGACTACGACACCTTCGGCGTCGGCCACTCATCGACCTCGATTTCGGCCGCGCTCGGCATGGCGATTGCCGCGCAGCGCAAAGGCGATAGCCGCAAGATCGTCGCGGTGATCGGCGATGGCGGACTCACCGGCGGCATGGCCTACGAGGCGCTGCATCACGGCGGCGATGTCGATGCCGACATGCTGGTGATCCTCA
>CAZDWH010000223.1:0-4760 GCA_964509025.1 uncultured Rhodanobacteraceae bacterium | reverse complement strand
CACGCCGGCGTGGACGGGGGCGAAATAGATACAGGCGTGGCCGGCATTGGCCGAGGTGTTGAGGCCCGAGACGAGGACGTCGGGATCCTTGTCGGGCATGCCGCAGAGCGCGGGATGAACGCAGTCGGTCGGTGTGCCGGCGACGCGGTAGCGATTCTCGGACAGGCGCTTGACCCGGATCGGCGCATCGAGCGTGAGCGAATTGCTCGCGCCGGAACGATCGCGATCGGGCGCCACCACGACCACCTCACCCACCGCCGCCATGTGCCTTGCAAGCACTTCGATGCCGGGCGCTTCCACGCCGTCGTCGTTGCTGATCAATACCCGCATGCGTCTCTCGTTCCTGGCGGCGCACCACGCGCACCGCGACCATCGTTTCCTCATGCGATTGTAGCGTAACGACTGCCCTTCGTATGGCTCGCGGCATACAATTCCAGCGAATACTTGGGGGTGCGAAGTGATCGCGGACAGTTTCACCGTAGAACCGATCGATTGGTCGAACGAGCGCGACCGCCTCGCCTGCCTCGGCGTGCGCGAGGAAGTGTTCGTAGTCGAGCAGCACGTACCGCACGAAGACGAACGCGACGAGCTCGATCCGCTATGTGTACACGCGCTCGCGCGCGACCACAGCGGCGTACCGATCGCCACCGGCCGCCTTGTGCCGCCGCGCGGCGACGAACCGGCGCGCATCGGCCGCATGGCGGTGCTGCGCGCCTGGCGCGGCAAGGGTGTCGGCGAAGCGCTGCTGCATCTGCTCGTCGATCGCGCGCGCACGCTCGGTTATCGCACCCTCGAGATGCACGCGCAGTCGCACGCGGTGCCATTCTACGAACGCCATGGCTTCGCCACCTACGGCGAGGAATTCTTCGAATGCGATATCGCGCACATGAATATGCGGCGCGAACTGGAACCGTTCGGCACGCCCGACCGCAGCGCGATTGCGCGCCAGGCAGCGGCCATGCGCAGCGTCGAGTCGCAGGACGAGGCGGCTGCCGCCGCGCTCGCGGTCATCATGAGCGCGCGGCGCGAACTCGCAATCTACACGCGCGATCTCGACCCCGCCCTGTTCGGCAACGCGGAAGCGCTCGAAATGCTCAAGACGCTGGCGATCCGCGGCCGCGGGGCGCGCATCCGCATCCTCGTGCAGGAACCGCAGATCGCCGCGCTCGACGGCCATCGCCTGATTCCGCTCGCGCAGCGCTTGACCTCCGTGTTCGAGCTGCGCACGCCGGTCGAAGACGACCGCCAATATGCGAGCGCCTTCGTCGTCAGCGACGCCCTCGCCTACTACTTTCGTGCGCTCGGCTCGCGTTTCGAGGGCGAAACGAGTCCGCGCGGCCCTGGCCGCGCCTCGCAGCTGCAGGAATATTTCGACGGCGTATGGGAACGTGCGGCGCTGTGTGACGAGCTGCGCCAACTCAGCCTCTAGGAAGCTCCGCTCCAGCGCTTTCAGCTGAAGCGCAAGCAACTGCGGCCGGATTTTCCCGTGCACTGCAACATGAGTTCACCTATAATTCCCGGTCCCGCGATTCGCTTCCCGCCGCGGCGGGATTTTCCCGAGGTTTCAGGCGCATCGCCGGTGTCCTAGCCTGTTCCGGATTATCTTTTCGTGAGCGCCAACCTACTCAAGCTCTTTGCCGAATCTTCGCAACTCTCGGGCGGCAACGCCGCTTTCATCGAAGACTTGTACGAAAGTTACTTGCGCGACCCGTCCAAAGTCGCGCCGGAATGGAAAAAATACTTCGACACGTTCAAGGGTCGCGAGTCCGGCGACGTGCCGCATAGCGATGCGATCGCGCGCATCGAGCAGGCGCAGAAGATCAACGGCCACGCGATCGTCGTCGCGCGCGCACCGACAGGTGCCGAGGCCGGCGGGCAGAAGCAAGCCGGCGTGTCCAAGCTCGTCACGGCTTACCGCTCGCGCGGCCATCTCGCCGCCAAGCTCGATCCGCTCAATATGGACGGCACGTTCAGCGAGGCCGACCTCAAGGACATCGGCCTGTTGCCGCGTCCGGGCGCGCCGGACCTCGATCCTGCGTTCCATGGCCTTGGCGCGGCCGATCTCGATGCCGAATTCGACACGAGCTTCCTCGGCGGCCCCAAGCGCCTGAAGCTGCGCGATCTGCTCGAACGCCTGAAGAAGACCTACGCCGGCAGCATCGGCGCCGAATTCATGCACATCCGCGACGCGGAAGAGCGCCGCTGGGTGCATCAGCAGTTCGAAACCGCCGGCGGCAATTACGCGCTGAGCGCGAACGAAAAGAAAGCGCTGCTCGACAAGCTCGTCCAGGCCGACGGCCTCGAACGCTATCTGCATACCAAGTACGTCGGCCAGAAGCGTTTCTCGCTCGAAGGCGGCGACAGCCTCATTCCGCTGGTCGGCGAGTTGCTCGCGCGCGGCGCACAGTCGGGACTCAAGGATCTTGTCCTCGGCATGGCGCACCGCGGCCGCCTCAACGTGCTCGTCAACATCCTCGGCAAGGCGCCGGAAAAACTCTTCGCCGAATTTGAAGGCAAGTTCGACCATCCGGACGATCCGGCGCATTCAGGCGACGTGAAGTACCACATGGGCTTCTCGGCGAATGTGAAAGCCGCCGATCGCACCGTGCACGTGGTGCTCGCGTTCAATCCTTCGCATCTGGAAATCGTCAATCCGGTCGTGGCGGGGTCGGTGCGCGCGCGCCAGACGCATCGCAGCGACGCGACGCAGGATCAGGTGCTGCCCGTGCTGATCCATGGCGACTCGGCCTTCATCGGCCAGGGCGTCAACATGGAGCTGTTCAGCATGTCGCAGACGCGCGGTTTCGGCGTCGGCGGCACCGTGCACGTCGTCGTCAACAACCAGGTCGGCTTCACCACCTCGAATCCGCACGACACACGTTCGACCCTGTACTGCACCGATGTCGCCAAGATGGTCAACGCGCCGATCTTCCACGTGAACGGCGACGACCCCGAGGCGGTGCTGTTCGTCGCGCGCCTCGCCTATGACTATCGCCAGAAGTTCAAGCGCGACGTGGTGATCGACCTCGTCTGCTACCGCCGCCACGGCCACAACGAGGCCGACGAACCGGCCGCGACGCAGCCCCTGATGTATCAGATCATCCGTGCGCGTCCGCCCGCACGCGAGCTGTACGCCAAGCAACTCGTCGCGCAAGGCGTCATTGCCGACGGCGATGCGCAGAAACTCATCGACGGCTATCGCGCCAAGCTCGAAGCGGGCCTGCCGATTCCGGAACTCGATGCGAACTTCAAGGACGAATTCGCGGTCGACTGGACTCGCCATCTCGGCGCGCAGCTGAGTCAGCCGATCCAGAACAGCGTCAAACGCGACAAGCTCGCCGCGCTCAACAAGACGATCACCGCGGTGCCGAAGGATTTCACCCTGCATCCGCGCGTCGCGAAGATCTACGACGACCGCGTCAAGATGGGCGCGGGCGCACAGCCGATGGATTGGGGCTTCGCCGAAAACCTCGCCTATGCCACGATCATCGACGCCGGTTACGACCTGCGTCTGGTAGGCCAGGACGCGGGGCGCGGCACGTTCTTCCATCGTCATGCCGTGCTGCACGATCAGAATTCGGGCCGCGACGTCACCCTGCTCGACAACGTGCGCAAGGGCGCCACCGTCAATGTGATCGACTCGCTGCTGAGCGAGGAAGCCGTGATGGCGTTCGAGTACGGTTACTCGACTTCCGAGCCGCGCACGCTCGTGATCTGGGAAGCGCAGTTCGGCGACTTCGCCAACGGCGCGCAGGTCGTGATCGATCAGTTCATTTCCTCGGGCGAAGCGAAGTGGCAGCGCTACTCCGGTCTCGTGCTGCTGCTGCCGCACGGCTACGAAGGCCAGGGCCCGGAGCATTCCTCCGCGCGCCTCGAGCGCTATCTGCAACTGTGCGCGCTCGACAATATGCAGGTGTGCGTGCCGACGACGCCGGCGCAGATGTTCCACCTGCTGCGCCGCCAGATGCTGCGCGACGTGCGCAAGCCGCTCGTGGTGATGACACCGAAGTCGCTGTTGCGCCACAAGCTCGCGGTGTCGACGCTCGATGAACTCGAGAAAGGCGCGTTCCAGCTCGTAATCGCCGACAGCACGGCGAAAGATTCGAAGAAGGTGCGCCGCGTCGTGCTGTGCTCGGGCAAGGTCTACTACGACCTGATCGAAGACGCTGCCAAGCGCAAGCTCGAAGACGTCGCGATCGTGCGCGTCGAGCAGCTGTATCCGTTCCCGCGCGCCGAAGTGAAGGCCGAGCTCACCAAGTATCCGAACCTGCAGGAAGTGGTCTGGTGCCAGGAAGAGCCGCAGAACCAGGGCGCGTGGTACCAGATCAAGCACCACCTCGCCGCGAGCATCGCCGACGAGCATACGCTGCACTACGCCGGTCGCGTGCGCTCGCCCGCACCCGCGTGCGGGCACCTCAACACGCACGTGGCCGAGCAGAATGCATTGGTCGAGCAGGCGCTTGTGAAGGCACCGGGCGACGACGCGGCGGCGGATTAAGCCAGAGCAACAAAAAGTATAACTTTATAAACAGGACGAGACATGGCCATTGAAGTCAAGGTACCGGTACTCCCCGAATCCGTCGCCGACGCGACCATCGCGAGCTGGCACAAGAAGCCAGGCGATACCGTGCGCCGCGACGAAAACCTAGTCGATCTCGAAACCGACAAGGTCGTGCTCGAAGTGCCGGCGCCGGCCGATGGCGTGCTCAAGGAAATCAAGTTCGAAACCGGCGCGACCGTGACGAGCCAGCAGGTGCTGG
>CAZDWH010000222.1:0-4771 GCA_964509025.1 uncultured Rhodanobacteraceae bacterium | reverse complement strand
CGCCAACATCCGCATCAAGAACCTGATGCTCGGCGGCGAGGAAGGCGGCAACACGCTGTACAACGGCACCAAGCTGCCGATCTACGACGCGGCGATGAAGTACAAGGCCGACGGCGTGCCGCTGGTGGTGATGGCGGGCAAGGAATACGGCACCGGCTCGTCGCGCGACTGGGCGGCGAAAGGCACGGTGCTGCTCGGCGTCAAGGCGGTGATCGCCGAGAGCTTCGAGCGCATCCATCGCTCCAACCTCGTCGGCATGGGCGTGCTGCCGCTGCAGTTCCTCGATGGCCAGAACGCGCAGACGATCGGACTCAAGGGTGATGAAACCTTCGAGATCGCTGGCCTCAACGACGGTGCGGCGAAGGAAATCGAAGTCGTGGCCAAGGGCAGCGCCGGCGAGAAGCGCTTCAAGGTCAAGGTGCTGTTGCTGACGCCGAAGGAAGTCGAGTACTTCCGTCACGGCGGCCTGCTGCCGTACGTGCTGCGTCAGCTGGCAACCGCGAAAGCCGCCTAGTCGTCACCGATGAAGCGACCAGAAAACGGCGCGGCTTCCGCGCCGTTTTTTTTGCCGACACGGCGATTCGCCTGCGGCGCCACATCCTTCCGATCAAATCAAATTGCGAGCGGCTTGTAATCGCCGGTGACTTTCTGTGAACCCGGAATTACCGCGGCACTCGCGTGCCCATACGCGCGCGAGCCCCCCTTTGCGAGCGGCAGCCGTGGGTCGCGAGCTTAAGTTCGGGGAGCGATCATGCAAAAGAATGAAAATTCGGCGCGCGTCGCCGACAACGATTCGGGCGACCTGCAGAAGCGGCGTTTCCTCAAGACCATCGGCGGCGCAGCAGCGGCCTTGAGTCTGCCGAAGCTCGGTCGCACGCAATCCTTCGATCCGGCCGACCATAGCGCGGTGGCCACCGGCGACGCGCGGCGGCGCTGGGTAACCGCGTACAACGCGCGCGTATTCGCGGCGCTGAACACCGCCGCGAATTGGCAGTACGGGCAGACGGCAAACGACGACGAAACCGCGGTCGCTGGCTACGCCGGGTCTTACTCGAAAGGCCTGCCGCACAATGATCTCGGCGAAGTCGATCCGGCCGCGTATCAGGCCCTGCTGACCGCCCTCGCCAGCGGCACGTCCGCCGATATCGCCAAGGTGCCGATGGGCACGTCCCCGCCGACGCGCCTGGCGAATCCGCGCGCGGGCTTCAACTTCACCCTGATCGGTCAGGACCCCCAAGGTATCGTCACGCCGCCAGCGCCGGGCTTCGGCAGCGACGAAACCGGCGCGGAAATGGTCGAAGCCTTCTGGGGGGCGATGACGCGGGATGTGCCGTTCACCGATTGGGGCAGTGATGCGACGATCGCGCAAGCCGCGGCCGACCTGTCCAAGCAGGCTGGCTACAAAGGACCCGGCGCGGGTGCGGTGTCGCCCAGCAACATCTTCCGCATGGCCATGCCCGGTGTGCAGAATGGCCCGTGGCTGTCGCAGTTCTATTGGCTTCCAATCACCTTCGGCGGCTACATCGGCGAGCAGGTCTACAATCCGCCGCTAGCCGGCGTCGATTACTCAATCACGACCGCAGACTGGCTCGCCAACCTGCGCGGCGGCGGCGGCGGGACGACCGCTTTCAACACCTCGTCCAAACGTTACCTCTGCACTCCGCGCGATCTGACTCGTGTGCTGCAACTCGATCCGTCGATCGGCTTTCCCGGCATATTCGAGGTAGGCGCGAGCATGAACATGGCCCGCCTCGGCACATTCGCGCGTAACCCATCGCTGCCGTCAGTCGCGGCGAACGAAAATCCTGGGCTAAGCTTTTTCGGCCCCAGCGTTTTCCAGGGACTGGCCGCGCTGGTCGGGAATCAGGCGCTGAGTTCGGTGTTCTGGCACAAGTGGCAGGTGCATCGCCGCATTCGCCCGGAGGCCTATGCCGGACGCGCGCACAATACGATCACCAAGGCCGCGAGCTATCCGGTTTCGTCCGCGTTGCTCAATTCAGACGCGCTCAAGGCGATCTACGCTCGCAACGGCAATTACTATCTGCCGCAGGCGTGGAAAGGCGGTTGCCCGGCGCATCCGGCCTATCCTTCCGCGCACGCCGTACTCGACGCTGCGGTGGTGACGTTGCTCAAGGCCTTTTACGACGGGAGCGCCGCGTTCCCCAATCCCGTGGTCGCCACGGCGGACGGCTCGGCCCTGGTGCCGTACACGGGCGCTACGCTCACGCTTGAGGGCGAGTTGAACAAACTCGTGATGAATAACGGCATCAGCCGCGTCCAGACCGGCATTCATTATCGCAGCGACGTGACCGCCGCCGTAGCGCTGGGTGAACAGGTCGCAATCAGCTTCCTGCGCGACCTCAAGGGCCTTTACCCAGTCGACAGTTTCGCGGGATGCAGCTTCAACCGCTTCGACGGAACCAAGATCACGATCTGATAGGGAAGCTCGCACTCTCCTCTGCGAACGGCGCCTCTCGCGCCGTTCGCGTTCCGCCGCGCAAAGCGCCGCCGCAACACGCGCGGCAAGGCTGATTCAAACGACCGCTTGCCGAGTCCCGCACGCGCGTGCTCAAATCGGCGGCACAGCGCACGACGCGGTTTTGTCACGACGCAGCAATCGTCTCAAGCGCGATGAGATCAGCAACCTTGGGGAGGGGAACCATGAGCAGCAACGCGCATCCGTGGCTGGCGAACTATCCGGCCGGCACACCGGAACAGATCGACGTCGACAGCTACAAGTCGGTCGCCGACGTGCTCGTGCAGTCGTTCGAGAAGTTCGGACACCGGCCGGCGTTTTCGAACATGGGCAAGACGCTGAGCTATGGCGAGATCGACCGCCTGAGCCAGCATTTCGCCGCTTACCTGCTCAACGACCTGAAACTGCAGAAGGGCGACCGCGTTGCGATCATGCTGCCCAACGTGTTGCAGTACCCGATCGCGGCGTTTGGCGTGCTGCGTGCCGGGCTTACCGTCGTCAACGTCAATCCGCTGTATACGCCGCGCGAGCTCAAGCACCAGCTGAACGACTCTGGCGCGAGCGCAATCGTCGTGCTCGACAACTTCGCCGCCACGCTGGCCGAGGTGCTGCCCGAGACTCCGACCGTGAAGCACGTGGTCACGACCGCGCTCGGCGATATGCTCGGCTTCCCCAAGGCGCTGATCACCAATCTGGTCGTGCGCCACGTCAAGAGGCTGGTGCCAGCGTACCGGATCGATCACGAAGTACGCTTCAACGACGCCCTGACACTCGGCGGCCTCAAACCCATGCCGAAGGTCGACGTCGGCCACGAGGATCTCGCCTTTCTGCAGTACACCGGCGGCACGACCGGAGTATCCAAGGGCGCGATGCTGACCCACCACAACATGGTTGCGAACATGTTGCAGGCAAGCGCCTGGCTTGGCAGCAACCTCAAGGTCGGCGAGGAGATCGTGATTACCGCGATCCCGCTGTATCACATCTTCGCCTTGACCGCGAACTGCCTCGTGTTCACGCGCCTCGGCGGCATGAGCTTGCTGATCACCAATCCGCGCGACATGCCGGGTTTCGTCAAGGAGCTGTCGAAGGTCAAGTTCAGCGTGATGACCGGCGTCAACACGCTGTTCAACGGCCTGCTCAACACGCCCGGATTCGACGCGCTGGATTTCTCCAACCTGCGCCTGACTCTCGGCGGCGGCATGGCGGTGCAGCGTGCAGTCGCGGAAAAATGGAAAAAAGTGACAAAGTGTACCCTGGCCGAAGCCTACGGCCTGACCGAGACCTCGCCCGCCGCCTGCATCAATCCGCTCGACCTGGCCGACTACAACGGTTCGATCGGCATGCCGATTTCCTCGACCGACGTGTGCATCCAGGACGACAACGGCAAGGTGCTCGGCGTCGGCGAGATCGGCGAGATCTGCATCAAGGGCCCGCAGGTGATGCGCGGCTACTGGCAGCGCGCGGACGAGACCGCCAAGGTGATAACGCCAGACGGCTGGCTGCATACGGGTGATATCGGCCGCATGGACGAGCGTGGCTACTTCTTCATCGTCGATCGCAAGAAGGACATGATTCTGGTGTCCGGCTTCAACGTCTATCCGAACGAGATCGAAGACGTGGTCGCCGCCTGCCCGGGCGTGCTCGAGTGCGCCGCGGTCGGTGTGCCGGACGAGAAATCGGGCGAGGCGGTCAAGGTGGTCGTGGTGAAGAAGGACCCGAATCTGACCGCCGAGACGATCAAGGAATATTGCCGCCACAACCTGACCGGCTACAAGCTGCCCAAGGTGATCGAGTTCCGCGATTCGCTGCCGAAGACCAATGTCGGCAAGATTTTGCGGCGGGAATTGCGCGACGCACCGAAACCCTAGTCTGCCGTGCGTCGCGGTTTGCAGCGCTCAGGCGCTGCGGCCGCTCATAGATTGCGGTCGGGCGTGACCAACTGCAGCTTGGTCTTGACGCGGCGCGCTTCCGGCGCGAGTAGATGCGCGATTTCGTCTGCGCCGAGCGGCATCGCATAAAGAAAACCCTGGCCTTCGAGGCAGCCTTCGCGCAGCAGATATTCGTGCTGCGCGTCGCTCTCGATGCCCTCGGCAATCGTGCGCAGGCCGAGGCTCTTCGACATCGCCAGCATCGCCTGGATGATCGCGACGTCGTTCGGGTTGCCGGGTAGCCCCGAGACGAAGGAACGGTCGATCTTCAGATAAGCGACGGCCGGCAGTTTGAGGTAGGCCAGCGACGAATAGCCGGTGCCGAAATCGTCGATCGAGACGCTGACGCCGAGCGCATGCAGCGCGT
>CAZDWH010000221.1:0-4778 GCA_964509025.1 uncultured Rhodanobacteraceae bacterium | reverse complement strand
TCGCGCGAGCAGCCGACGATGCGGCTGATTTCCTGGCGCGAAATGCGGATCTGGATACCCTTGGGATGCGACATCGCATCGGGCTCGCTGGTCAGGTCGATCAGGGTCTTGGCCACGCGGCTGGTCACGTCCATGAAAGCGAGGCGGCTGACCTTGCGCGAAGTGTTGAGCACGCGATTGGTCAGCTGCGTGCCGATCGCGAACAGCACCTTGGGCAGATCGTCCTTGAGCGGGCCATCGGACAGCTGGAACAGGCGGTCGTAGCTGATTTCAGCCAGATCGCACGAGGTGCGCGTGCGCACCATCACTTCGCGCTGCGGCGTTTCGACAAACAGGCCCATCTCGCCGATGAACTCGCCAGCGTTGATGTAGGCGAGGATCAGCTCGCGGCCGTCTTCGTCCTCGGACGACACGGTGACCGAACCGTCGATGATGAAGTACAGGATATTGGCCATGTCACCCGGGCGGATGATCACAGTCTTGCGCGGGTAATGGCGCAGATGGCAGTTTTCAAGAAAACGGTTGAGCGCCGCCTGGTCGAAAACCAGGGATTTGGGGGTTTGCATACGCGAGGAAATGGCCTTCTGCAGGGTGTAGCGCAATGGCTGGGTCACGTTCGACCTCTGGTTTAGTCTCATCATGTTTGCCCCCGTAAAGGCCGCTTTCCCCCGGCCCCTAGCCCACTACGCATCTTAGACCAAAAAAAATGTGAAACAAGGCGGGGCGCAAGAAACATGCCGCGCACGCCCAGCGATTCCCGTTCGGGCACAGCAGGCTCCCCAGCCGGCTGCGCACACAAGGTTTCCCCTGTCGCAAACTTGTACCATAATTCGCGCCCGTCAACGTACCCAGGAACCTTGGGACAAGCGTAGCGAGCGTAGAGCCGATCCTGTCCAGAATCGGATCGAGCGCAGCAGCTTGGGCCGAGGTTCCCCGAGCCTGTCCAAGGAGACCTCAATGGTCAAGCCGATCCCGCGCCTCAAGTTGCAGGGTTTCAACAACCTGACCAAGACGCTGAGCTTCAACATCTACGACGTCTGCTACGCGGTTACCGCGGAGCAGCGCGACCGCTACATCGAATACATCGATGAGGCCTACGATTCCGATCGTCTGACCAAGATACTGACGGACGTGGCCGAGATCATCGGCGCGAACATTCTCAATATCGCGCGCCAGGACTACGACCCGCAGGGCGCGTCGGTGACGATCCTGATTTCCGAGCAGCCGGTGATCGACAAGCGCGAGGCCGGACGCGACCTCATTTCCGACGCGGTGGTGGCGCATCTCGACAAGAGCCACATCACCGTGCACACCTATCCGGAAACGCATCCGCACAACGGCATCGCGACCTTCCGCGCGGACATCGACGTGGCCACCTGCGGCGTGATTTCGCCGCTGAAGGCGTTGAACTACCTGATCGACAGCTTCGAGTCCGACATCGTCACGATGGACTACCGCGTGCGCGGCTTCACCCGCGACATCAAGGGCAAGAAGCACTACATCGATCACCGCATCAACTCGATCCAGGAATATCTGGCCAAGCACATCCGGCAGAAGTACGAGATGTTCGACGTCAACGTGTATCAGGAAAACATTTTCCACACCAAGATGCACGTGAAGGAATTCGACCTCGAAACCTATCTGTTCGAGGCGCATGCCGAAGATCTGTCGTTCAAGGATCGCCAGCGCATCGAGGCATTGCTCAAGCGCGAGATCGAAGAGCTGTTCCACGGCCGCAATCTGACTTGATTGCGTCGAGGTCCGCCCGCGCATCTTGCGCGGGCGCGCTGCTTACCCGCTGTTGACCATGCCGTTTGGCCCATGCGCCACGGCGCACTGCGCGCCTAGTGTTGCGCGTTGAAAATTCTTGCCGAGGGAAACCCATGAAACGCACCGTCCTTTCGCTGGCTTGTGCCGGCTTGATCGCTGCCTGTTCCAATCAGACTTCCGCGCCGGTCGCTGAAGCGCCGAAACCGGCTGCACCTGCCGCGGCTCCCGCTGCGCCGCCCGCGCCGCCGCCGCTGACCTCGGGCGTGAACAAGGACAACGTCAATCCGATGGTGCGTGCGCAGGACGACTTCTACAAATACGTCAATGGCCTGTGGCTCGACACGGCGAAGATCCCGGACGACAAGCCGATGTACGGTTCCTTCGTCAAGCTCGATGATGACGCCAAGATCGCCGTGCGCAGCGTGATCGAAGAGGCCGCCAAGAGCGCCGATCCGACCGATGCGGGCAAGAAAAAGATCGCCGATTTCTATGCGAGCTTCATGGACGAACCCGCGCTCGAAGCGCTGGGCCTGAAGCCGCTCGACGCCGAACTCGCGAAGATCGACGCAATCAAGGACAAGAAGGAAATCCCGGCGCTGATCGCGCACTTCATCGAGATCGGCGCGACTGCGCCGTTTGGTGCGCAGGTGCATCAGGACAACAAGGATTCGACCAAGTATGTCGTCGACTTCGGCCAGGATGGCCTAGGCATGCCCGATCGCGACTACTACCTCGAGAACGACGCCAAGCTCAAGGCGATTCGCGAGTCGTATCAGCAGCTGGTCGAGAAGATGCTCGGCCTGGCCGGCGACAAGAACGCCAAGCAGAGCGCGAAGGACGTGGTCGCGCTCGAAACCGAACTGGCCAAGGTGCAGTGGACCAAGGTCGAGCTGCGCGATCCGATCAAGGCCTACAACAAGGAAAGCTTCGCCGATCTGGCCAAGCTGTCGCCCGGTTACGACTGGAAGAGCTATCTCACCGCCGCGGGCATCGACGGCAAGGTCGATTACGTGATCGTCGGCCAGCCGAGCTATATCAGCGGCATGGACAAGGTGCTCGCGAAGACCTCGCTGCCGACGCTCAAGACCTATTTCCGCTGGCATCTGCTCAGCGCCTATGCGCCGTTCCTGAGCAAGGATTACGTCGACACGCGCTTCGCCTTCTATGGCACAGCGCTGCGCGACGTGCCACAGAACCGTCCGCGCTGGCAGCGCGGTGTCAATGCGGTGCAGGGCGCGATGGGCGAGGCGGTCGGCAAGCTCTACGTCGAAAAATACTTCCCGCCCGAATCGAAGGCGCGCATGGATCAGCTGGTCAAGAATCTGCTCGCCGCCTACAAGCAGAGCATCGACACGCTCGATTGGATGAGCGCGGACACGAAGAAGGCCGCGCAGGAGAAGCTCGCCAAGTTCATGCCGAAGATCGGTTACCCGGACAAGTGGCGCGACTACTCCGCGCTCGAAGTGAAGAAGGACGACCTCGTCGGCAACGTGATGCGCGGCAACGCATTCGAGTACCAGCGCAATCTGAACAAGCTCGGCAAGCCGGTCGATCGCGCCGAGTGGGGCATGACGCCGCAGACGGTCAACGCCTATTACAACCCCGAGCTCAACGAAATTGTTTTTCCGGCCGCGATTCTGCAGCCGCCGTTCTTCAATCCGAAGGCTGACGACGCGGTCAACTACGGCGGCATCGGCGCGGTGATCGGGCACGAGATCAGCCACGGTTTCGACGATCAGGGCGCGCAGTACGACGGCGACGGCAACCTGCGCGACTGGTGGACGAAGGAAGATCACGAGAAGTTCAAGGCCAAGACCGAGGCGCTCGTGGCGCAGTACGGCGCGTTTGAGCCGGTGCCGGGCCTGCATTCCAACGGCCAGCTCACGCTCGGCGAAAACATCGCCGACAACTCCGGCCTCGCGATCGCGTACAAGGCCTACCAGCTGTCGCTCGACGGCAAGCCAGCGCCGACGCTCGACGGCTACAGCGGTGATCAGCGCTTCTATATCGGTTTTGCGCAGATCTGGCAGGCCAAGCTGCGCGACAAGTTCGCGATGGAACTGGTCAAGTCCGATCCGCATTCGATCCCGGTCGACCGCGTGCGCGGCACGCTCGCGAATCAGTCGGCCTTCTTCAAGGCCTTCGACGTGAAGCCGGAAGACAAGATGTATACGGCGCCGGAGAAGCGCACCACCATCTGGTGAAGCAAATCGCAAGCAAAAAAAGCCGGCCTTGTGCCGGCTTTTTTTATGGATCGGGATCAAATGCGATATGCCGCCGTTTTCATCACGAGACTCGCGAATCGCATCAGCGCGGGCACCGGCAGCGGCAGATCGATGCCGCCCGCCGCCTTGGCATGCGCGCCATGCCGGGCCTCGTCTGCCTTCATTTGCGCGACGACCGCGCGGCTCGCGACGTCGGTGTCGGGCAATTTTTCCAGGTGCTCGCCCAGATGCGCCTCGACCTGGCGCTCGGTTTCGACCACGAAGCCGAGACTGACGCGATCGCTCACAAGCGCGGCGATGGCGCCGAGCGTGAAACTGCCGGCGTACCAGAGCGGATTGAGCAGGCTCGGCCGGCTATGCAAAGCATCGAGGCGATCGGCGCACCAGGCGAGATGATCGGTTTCCTCAGCAGCGGCGGCGAGCAGCTGTTCGCGCGTATCCGCATGGCGCGCTACCGCAGCCTGGCCCGAATACAGCGCCTGCGCACAGACCTCGCCAGTATGGTTCACGCGCATCAGGCCGGCTGCATGGCGCCGCGCCGCGTCGTCCAGCCCTGCTTCGGGCAGCCCCTGGGCGGGCGAGGGGCGGCTCGGCTGCGGCGCGGGTGCGAAGGCCGTGCCGAGGGCGCGTTCCACCTCGGCCAGGGCACGGTCGAGCGACGAGAATTGGCGGCTGAACATCGCTGGAATTAAGGATTCAAGGGCTGCGCGGCCTATTGTCGGCGCCGGTGCCCATCCTTGCAAACGCCCGTGCTGGCTGCGTTGCGGGCCGCCGCCATATCGA
>CAZDWH010000220.1:0-4799 GCA_964509025.1 uncultured Rhodanobacteraceae bacterium | reverse complement strand
CGAACGCCTGTCGAAGAAGATCGGCGGCGCGCAGATCCTGCTCAAGCGCGAGGACCTGAACCACACCGGCGCACACAAGATCAACAACACTGTCGGGCAAGCCCTGGTCGCGCGGCATATGGGCAAGAAGCGCATCATCGCCGAAACCGGTGCGGGCCAGCACGGCGTCGCGAGTGCGACCGTGGCGGCGCGGCTCGGATTGCAATGCGTCGTCTATATGGGCGCGGTCGACATCGAGCGGCAGAAGATAAATGTATACCGCATGAAGCTGCTCGGCGCGGAAGTCGTGCCGGTCACATCAGGCTCCAAAACGCTGAAGGATGCGCTCAACGAAGCGATGCGCGACTGGGTCACCAACGTCGAGAATACGTTTTACATCATCGGCACGGTTGCAGGTCCGCATCCGTATCCGATGATGGTTCGCGACTTCAACGCGATCGTCGGTCGCGAGGCGCGCGCGCAGATGCTCGAGCAGTACGGGCGCCTGCCCGACGTGATCACCGCTTGCGTCGGCGGCGGCTCGAATGCGATCGGCTTGTTCCACGCGTTTCTCAACGATCGCGGCGTCGCCATCGTCGGCGCCGAGGCGGCGGGCGACGGCATCGAGACCGGACGCCATGCGGCTTCGCTTGCCGCGGGTCGCCCGGGCGTGCTGCACGGCAATCGCACCTATGTGATCTGCGACGACGACGGCCAGATCACCGAGACGCATTCGATTTCCGCGGGCCTCGATTATCCGGGCGTCGGCCCCGAGCACGCCTGGCTCAAGGACACCGGCCGCGCCAATTATGTCGGCGTGACCGACGCAGAAGCGCTCGCCGCGTTCCATGAGCTTGCGCGCACCGAAGGCATTCTCGCCGCGCTCGAATCGAGCCACGCGGTGGCGCAGGGCATCAAGCTCGCGCGCGACTTGCCCAAGGACCAGCTCGTGCTCGTCAACCTGTCCGGCCGCGGCGACAAGGACGTGCACACGATCGCCGCGCGCGAAGGCCTTACGCTGTGAGTGTCATTGCACAACAGGCATCGACGGCGGGCGGTGATATCGAAAATCGGCGCCGCTACATCGACCTGATGCAGCGCTGCCTGCTCGGCTTGATCTACGAGGATCCCGCGCAGGATCCGTGGAGCGGCGGCAAGTTCGATCTCGACAACCGCCTGCGCGGACGCGACTGGCCTTTGCGCGCGCATTCGATGATCGGCAGGGTGCGCATGGAGAATCTGCGCGGCGCGGTCGAGTACGTGTTGCAGGAAAACATTCCTGGCGATTTCATCGAAACCGGCGTCTGGCGCGGCGGCGCCTGCATCCTCATGCGCGCGTTGCTCGTGGCCTATGGCGTGACCGATCGCGTGGTCTGGTGCGCGGACTCGTTCGAGGGTCTGCCGAAACCCGACGCGCAACGCTATCCGGCCGATGCCGGCGACCAGCACCATACCTTCGCGCCGCTGGCGGTGTCGCTCGACGAGGTCAAGGCGAACTTCGCGCACTACGCATTGCTCGACGACCAGGTGCGCTTCCTCAAGGGTTGGTTCAAGGACACGCTGCCCGGCGCGCCGATCGAGCGTCTCGCGATCCTGCGCCTCGACGGCGACATGTACGAGTCGACGATGGACGGACTGAACGCGCTGTACGCGAAGGTTTCCCCGGGCGGCGTCGTCATCGTCGACGACTACGGCGCCGTCGATGCGTGCAAGCAGGCGATCGGCGATTTCCGACAGGCACACGGCATCCACGAACCGATACGCGACATCGATGGCATCGGCGCGTTCTGGGTGAAGGCGAAATGAGCGTCCCCAGGATTCCGCCGCGCCTGTTCGAGCGCGTGCGCGTGGTGACGATCCGGCCGCCGGATTATCCGCACAGTGCCGCCTTCGACGAACTGTCGGCGACCTTCGCGGCCGCGTTTGCAGCGCTCGGCGCGCAGGTGGACGTGACCACGAACCAGCCGCTGCAAGGCGAGGGCGTGAACTTCGTGTTCGGCGCACATCTGGTCGCGCCGAACTATCCGCTGCCGCCGAACTGCGTGATCGTCAATCTCGAGCAGATGCGCAACGGCGTGTTTGCGCAGCCGTATTATCTCGATCTGCTCAAGCGTCATCCGGTGTTCGACTACTCACCGCGCAATGTCGCGCGCATCCGCGAGCAGACCGGCAACGCGCATGTGCATCTGTTCAAGCCCGGCTATATGTCCGCGGCGACGCGCATCGCGCCCGCGCGCGAGGATGTCGACGTGCTGTTTTACGGCGTCGTCAACGAGCGGCGCAAGCAGGTCCTCGATGCACTTGCCGCGGCGGGCCTCGTGGTCAAGGCGCTGCCGGGCATATACGGCGCCGAGCGCGATGCGTGGATCGCGCGCAGCAAGCTCGTGCTCAATGTGCACTACTACGACGACAAGATCCACGAGATCGTGCGCACCTCGCATCTGCTCGCGAATCGCAAAGTCGTCGTGAGTGAGTGCGATGCCGACACCGAGATCGACGGCGATATACGCGATGCCCTGGTCGCGGTGCCGTACGACAAGCTCGTCGAAACCTGCATCGCGCTCGTGCGCGACGAGGCGCGGCGCAAGGCGCTGGCGCAGCGCGGCTTCGAGATTTTTTCGCGCCGCGATCAGGCCGCCGAGCTTGCGCAGCTGCTGCCGCAGTTGTCGAAGGCGCTGCCTACGCGCATCAATCTCGGCAGCGGCAAGGCCTACGATCCGGAGCGGCTGAATATCGATATCGATCCGAAGTGGGCGCCGGATCTGCTGCTCAATCTCGCCGCGCCGGCGGGCCTGCGCCAGATCGTTTTCAGCAAGCGCTTCGGCCTCGCGCGCCTCGAACCGGGCCAGTTCGACGAGATCACCACGATGGACGTGCTCGAACACGTGCCCGATCTCACGACGTTCATGACGCGCTGCCTCGAACTGCTCAAAACCGGCGGCGCAATGCGGATTGGGGTACCCTATGACCTGTCGTGGGGCGCCTGGCAGGACCCTACCCATGTGCGTGCGTTCAACGAGCGCAGCTGGCTTTACTACACCGACTGGCATTGGTATCTCGGCTGGACCGAGGCGCGTTTCGACATGAAGGAAATGGGCATGAAGCTCAGTCCGATTGGCGAAGCGCTGCGCCAGCGCGGCGTTCAGGGCGACGAGATTTTCCGCACGCCGCGCGCGGTGGACGATATGCAGGTCGTGCTGGTCAAGCGTCTGCTGAGCGACGCCGAGAAAGCCCAGGCGATTGCGTATCAGAGTGGGCGACGTGAAGTTTAGAAAAGTATACAAATGAATCGCATCGATCAACGTTTTGCCGAACTCAAGGCCGCCGGTCGCACCGGACTGATTCCGTTCATCACGGCGGGCGATCCTTCGCCGGACGCGACCGTAGCCGTGATGCACGCGCTCGTCGCGGCGGGCGCGGACCTGCTCGAGCTCGGTGTGCCATTCTCCGATCCGATGGCCGATGGCCCGGTGATCCAGCATTCGAGCGAGCGCGCGCTGGCCAAAGGCGTCGGACTCACGCAGATTCTTGGCTGGGTCGGCGAGTTCCGCAGCAAAGATGCGACCACGCCGATCGTGCTGATGGGTTATCTCAATCCAGTCGAGATCCATGGTTACGCGAAATTCGCCGACGAAGCGGTGCGCGCGGGCGTGGATGGCGTGCTGCTGGTCGATTGCCCGGTCGAGGAGTCGGCAACGATCGCGCCGCTCGCCGCGGCCGGGTTGCGCAGGATCTTTCTCGCCGCGCCGACCACGAGCGATACGCGTCTTGCCCAGGTGTGCAACGAGGCGAGTGGATTTTTATACTATGTATCGTTCGCCGGTGTCACCGGCGCGAGCCGTCTCGCGCTCGATCCCGTGCGCGCACGCGTGGCCGCGATCAAGCAGAAAAGCCCGGTGCCGGTCGCGGTCGGCTTCGGCGTGCGCGACGCGGCATCGGCCGCGGCGATCGCGCAATTTGCCGACGCGGTGGTGATCGGCAGCGCCCTGGTCGAACATCTGGTGAACTCTGCGGGCGAAGCGGCGGTCGAAAACTCGTTGACCCGTGCGGCGCAGGCATTTCTCGCTCCGATCCGCGCGACGCTGGACGCACGCGCGAGCTCGCATGCCGCGTGAGCCCGACAAGGATTTGGAAAACACGGCGCCAAGCGCCGATCCCGGTGCGCCCGATGTGGCGGCACCGAAAGAAAACGGAGATGAAGAAATGAGTTGGTTGCAGAAATTGATGCCCTCGCGCATCCGCACCGAGGGCAGCAGCAACAAGGGCAAGGTGCCGGAAGGGCTGTGGGGCAAGTGCGCGGGTTGCGGCGCCGTGCTGTATGGGCCCGAACTCGAGCGCAATCTCGAAGTGTGTCCGAAGTGCGGACATCATCATCCGATCCGCGCACGCGCGCGTCTCGCCGCGTTGTTCGACGAAGGCTCCGGACAGGAACTGTTCGGCGCGCTCGAACCGGTCGATGCGCTCAAGTTCAAGGATTCAAAGACCTACAAGGCGCGCATCGCCAGCGCGCAGAAATCGACCGGCGAAAAAGACGCGCTGATCGCGATGCAGGGCAAGCTGAAAGAGCGCCCGCTCGTCGCCGTCGCGTTCGAGTTCAGTTACATGGGCGGCTCGATGGGCTCGGTCGTCGGCGAAAAATTCGCGCTCGCGGGCGAGCACGCGCTCGAACACCGCATGCCGTTCGTGTGTTTCTCCGCGACCGGCGGCGCACGCATGCAGGAAGGCCTGTTTTCGCTGATGCAGATGGCCAAGACCTCGGCCGTGCTCGCGCGCCTGCGCGGCGCCGGCGTGCCCTATATCTCGGTGCTGACCGATCCGAC
>CAZDWH010000219.1:0-4917 GCA_964509025.1 uncultured Rhodanobacteraceae bacterium | reverse complement strand
CCATCGCACCGGCCTTGCGCAATTGGTCGAACGATTCCCAGGTGCTGGTCGAGCCACCGGTCATCTGGATGCCGAACGCGGTATGCGCGTAGGCCGGCGCGGCGGGCGCGTGCTCGACCTTGATCTTCGACCAGTCGGCGTCGAGCTCGTCGGCTACGACCATCGGTATGGACGTCCAGACGCCCTGACCCATTTCCGAATGCTTGAGCAGCACGGTCACACTGTTGTCCGGCGCGATACGCACGAACGCATTTGGTGGAATGACTGGCGCGGGTTTCGCGGCGGGCTCTTCGGCCAAGGCGCGACGCAAACCGAGCGGAATAAAGCACGCGACCACGAGTCCGGCGGAAAGCGTGGCGGTGTGTTTGAGAAACGCGCGGCGTTCTGGCGCAATGGACAGCGAAAGATCATTACGCATGGCTCTTCTCCTGCGCGGACGTGGCCATCAATTCGGCGACGCGATGCACCGCCGTGCGGATGCGCTGATACGTGCCGCAGCGGCAGATATTGCCGGACATCGCCGCGTCGATATCCGCGTCGGTCGGTTTAGGATTCTTCGCCAGCAGCGCGGTCGCTGCCATGATCTGGCCTGACTGGCAATAGCCGCATTGCACGACGTCAGCCTCGATCCACGCGCGCTGCACCGCGTGATCGGCGTTTTTTGAAATGCCTTCGATCGTCGTGATTCTCTTGCCCGCGAGTGCGGCCGCCGGCGTGATGCACGAGCGGATCGGCGCGCCATCGACGTGCACGGTGCAGGCACCACATTGCGCCATGCCGCAGCCGAATTTCGTGCCGGTCATGCCAAGCACATCGCGCAGCACCCACAGCAGAGGCATGTCGGCCGGCGCATCGACCTCATGCGACTGGCCATTGATGTCGAGCTTCATGGCGCACTCCTTTCCGCGGCAGGTAGAAAAATCAGCCTACTCTTCCGCGGTGACAATAACAATACGACCGGGTGCAGTAATTGCCGGAGGCAATGAACCTTCAAATTCCGAAAAATCTCAAGTTTCGAGCCAGTGCAGGTCGATCGCGCGATCGATGTCGATCATGAGCGCGGGGTTGTCGATCGCGATGACTTGTGTGTGAAACTGCGCGAGCAATGCGCCCGCGCCGCGATCGCCTTCAAGCTTTTGCAGATCAGCAAACCATGCGCGCGGCAGCAGCGCGGGCACACCGAGGTGATCGTCGTAGCGCGAGGCGGCGGCGCGTGCGGGATCGCTGCGCCATGCGTTGACGAGCGCAGTGAGATGTTCGGTTTCGAGCGCGATCTGGTCGCACAGCATGATCAATGCGCCGGCGCAGTTGGATGAGAGTGCGCTGATGCCCGCGCGCAGCGAATGACTCATGCCGAGCGGCCAGTCTTCGCTGTCGATCGGGCGGATCGGCAGGTCCTGCACTTGTGCCCGCATTTCATCGAAGTGCGCGCCGAGCACGATCACCGCATCGGCCGGCGTGGTCGAAAGTCCCAGCCGTACCGCGCGATGGATCAAGGTTTCGCCACGATGGCGCAGCAGCTGTTTCGGTTCGCCGAGTCGCGAGGAATCGCCGGCAGCAAGTACGACAAGTCCATGCATCGCCCGCACGTCAGGCATGGCGCGCCGAGAAATATTTCTGCAGCTCCGCCGCGATAGCAAGGGCGACCGCCTCACCACCATGCCCGCCGAGATCAAGCCCGACTGGAGCATGCAGGCGAGGTCGCAGCTTTGTGACGAGTTCATCACCGAGCTCGCCGAGCAGCGCATCGCGCCGCGCGCCGGGACCGAGCAGGCCGACGTAGCCGATGTCGCCTTGCGCGCACGCGCGCAGGTGCGCGAGATCGATCGCGTAGTTGTGGCTCATCAGGATCACGGCGTCGGCACGTTCGTTGGCCAATCGCACGGCGGAGGCTTCGGGCGCAAGATCGATCAACTCATCGACCTGCGCCGCACGCGCGAACGCGACCCAGCGCCCGCGATGCTCGATCACGCTGACGAACCAGCCGAGGCGTCGCGCAAAAGCCGCGAACGCCGAGGTTTCGGGGCCGGCGCCGAGCAGCAGCACCTGCTGCGGCGGGGCGATGCGCAAGCGATGCAGATACAGCGGCGCAATGCCTTCGTCCGTGCGAGCCGGATCGTGGCCGCGCGTATCCCAGGCAAAGCCAGACCGCAGCATTGCGGAATTTTCCACAAAATGCGCATGGCCGCTGCCGAGTTCGCCTCCGTCGACATCCAGCGCGATATCGAGTGCGACACCATGCTCGACCACGCCGAACAATGCGCGTGCCAGCGGCGCCTGGGGCGGCAAAGGCAACAGGGCGAGTCGCACGCGACCACGGCAGCCGATACCGCTGCCGAACAACAGATCCTCGTCGCTGCGCGTATCGAATTCGGTGACCGCCGCGCGGCCTGATTCGAGCACGCCGCGCGCCGCGTCCTCGAGCGCGGGTTCGAGACAGCCACCACTGATCACGCCATGGCGCAGGCCATTGCGATCGAGCAGCACGAGTGCGTCGCGCTTGCGATAGGTCGAGCCCTCGGTCGCGATCACGATGCCGAGCACCGCGGTATCGTTGTGCTTGTGCACGCGCCACAGCGCATCGGTCAGGCCGCGCAGGCCGCCGCGTGTGTTGGAGTCGGAGGGAAGCGAGGGCGCGTCGGTCATGCGCACCATGGTAGCGCGTGACGCGATGCTTATGTGCGCAGCGTCGACAAGCGCCGGTACTGGATCGCTTCGCTCAAATGCGTTGTGTTGATGCGCGCGGCGCCGGCGAGATCCGCAATCGTGCGCGCGACGCGCAGGATGCGCTGATACGCGCGCGCAGACAAGCCGAGCTTGTCGAGTGCACGTTCGAGCAGCGCGCGGTCGGCCGGCGCAAGCGCGCAGTCGCGCTGCACTTCGCGATGCGCCAGGCGTGCATTGGGCTTGTTCGCACGTTGCATCTGCACTTCGCGTGCGGCGCATACGCGTGCGCGTACGACGGCGCTCGATTCGCCCGCGGCCGCATCGCCGCCGAGTTCGGCCAGTGCGATGCGCGGCACTTCGACTTGCAGATCGATACGGTCGAGCAAGGGTCCCGACACGCGCGCGCGATAGCGCCGGATCGCATCGGGTGTGCAGGCGCAGCGACCCGAAGCATCTCCCGCAAATCCACATGGGCATGGGTTCATCGCTGCGACCAGTTGGAATGCAGCGGGAAATTCCGCCTGCCGCGCTGCGCGCGAAATCGAGATATGCCCCGATTCGAGCGGTTCGCGCAGCACTTCGAGCACGTGGCGATCGAACTCGGGCAGCTCGTCGAGGAACAAAACGCCGTGATGGGCCAGGGAAATTTCACCCGGTCGGGGGAACGATCCTCCCCCTACGAGTGCCACCGCACTGGCTGTGTGGTGCGGCGAACGGAAAGGCCGCATTTTCCATTTGTGGAAATCAACGCTCTGGCCGGCGACCGATCGCACTGCGGCGGATTCGAGCGCCTGCTCCTCGCTTAGTGGAGGCAGGATGCCCGGCAGGCGGCTCGCGAGCATGGTCTTGCCGGTGCCCGGGGGGCCGACGAACAGCAGGTGATGCGCGCCGGCCGCGGCGATTTCGAGCGCGCGCCGCGCCTGTGCTTGGCCGCGCACGTCGGCGAGATCGGGATAGTCGATCGACACTGCCGCAGAGTTGTCTGTCGCGCCGTTTGTCGCAGCGATGCCTGCGGGCAACTCGCCCACGCCACGCAGAAACGCGAGCACATCGAGCAGCGAATCCGCGCTGCGTACCTCGGCCGCGGCAACGAGTGCGGCTTCGCTGCCGTTCGCGCGCGGCACCACGAGCGCGCGACCGCTGCGCGCAGCCTTGAGCGCGGCCGGCAGCACGCCGGTGACCGGACGCAGCTCGCCCGACAGCGCAAGTTCGCCGAGAAATTCGTAGCGATCGAGTGCGTCGCGCGGCACATGGCCGGCAGCGGCGAGGATGCCGAGCGCGATCGGTAGATCGAATCGACCGCCATCCTTCGGCAGATCGGCTGGGGCCAGGCTCACCGTCACGCGTCTGGCCGGATAATCAAGCTGCGCGTTCTGGATCGCAACGCGCACACGATCGCGAGCTTCCTTCACCGCAGCCTCTGGCAACCCGACAATCGATGTTCCGGGCAGGCCGCCAGAAAGGTGCACCTCAACGGTCACCGCCGGCGCAGCGACGCCATCCTGAGCGCGGCTGTGGATGGTCGCGAGGCTCACGCGCGTTGCCTTTCAAAAACTTCCACCAGCGGCCGTGCCGGTCCCATTTGCTGTCCTTGCAAAATCCGCTGCATCACGCAGAGGAGTCGACCGGACGACGAGCCGTGATCGTCGCAACGCGCGTCTTCTGGGGAGAAGGGCATGATGCGTTCGCGGCCGCGGTGGAAAGGGGCATCGCCAGCTTCCGTGCCGGCGACGAATCGATCAGTGCGAGGTCGCGCGCGGGCCGAGTTGCGCTTCGAGTTCGGCGACGCGCGCCTCGAGCGACTCGACCATCTCGCGCGTGCGCAGCAGAACGCAGCGCTGCACGTCGAATTCCTCGCGCGTGACCAGATCGAGCTTCTTCAGGCCGCTGCGCAGCGTGTCGCGGAAGTTCGCGGCGAAGTCGTCGCGCGCCTCGCGCGTGGCATTGGCCAGGTTTTCGGCCTGGCCGGCGGGGATCAGGGCGAGCAGGCGACGCGCAAGGTCGTCGATGGGAGTAGCGGTAACCACGGCGGAGACCTCGTGTTGAATGAATCGGACGGCGGGCAGTGTAGCGAGTCGCCGCGCCGGCCGCGTCGGCACGATTCGGAAAACCGTGTAGGAAATTTCCTACACGCGCGGGCGCGCGCAAGGCGATTTCGGTATAGTCGGACGAGGCAATCTCAAGGCGCGAGGCAGGCCATGAAACTCGTCACGGCGATCATCAAACCGTTCAAGCTCGACGAGGTGCGCG
>CAZDWH010000218.1:0-4994 GCA_964509025.1 uncultured Rhodanobacteraceae bacterium | reverse complement strand
TCGACCTTGGCGCCGACATCGACGAAGCGCGCCTTGATCTTGCCGTTGACGCGGAAGCCGAGCTGGCTTTCATAGCGCGCATGCACGTCGCCGGAGTAGACCTCGGCGTCGGCTGCGCCTGCCGAAATGGGATGCGCGACCAGCGCATTGCGCGGCGGCTCCGGCGTTGCCGCGTTGCTCGTGCAGCCGCTGAGAGCGGCGCCGCCCAAGGCGATCATGGCGGTGAGCGCAAGCACGCGCAGCGCGGGGAAAAGGGGTGTGGCGCTGCTGAGCAGCGTGTGTTTTTGGTTAAGCTGACGGATACTCATGGTCGTGGTTTCCTTCGCGCCGCAGCAAGCTAATTATTGAACGTTGTGGTATAGTATCAATAGTAAACTCACCTGTCCAGTAATTCCGAGCATGACTTTCGCCATACCCTTTCCCAAAGCCTGCGGGCCCGGTCGACCCAAGGACCTGGAGAAGCGCGCGGCGATCCTCGAAGCGGCCAAGGAGCTGTTCACCCAGCACGGTTTCGACGGCACCAGTATGGACGCGATCGCCAACAAGGCCGGTGTCTCCAAGCTCACGGTCTACAGCCATTTCCAGGACAAGGAGACGCTGTTCACCGCCGCGGTCGAAGGCCTGTGCCATGCGCAGATGCCGCACGAGATGTTCAGTGCCGACCTGAAAGGGCCGATCCGCAAGCAGCTGCTGGCGATCGCGCGCGCCTTCTTCGGCCTGATCACGAGCAAGGAGGCGCTGTCGGTGCATCGCACGATCATCGCCAATGCGAACCAGTCGCCCAAGCTCGGTCAACTGTTCTGGGATGCGGGGCCCAAGGTCGTGCAGCAGGAATTCATGACCTTTCTCGGCGAAGAAGTCGGAGCCGGCAAGCTCGACATCCCCGATCTGCATCGCGCCGCGTCGCAGTTCTTCTGCCTGCTCAAGGGAGAGCTACACGCGCGTCTGACTTGTGGTTGCCAGAAGGAAGTCACGCCGCGCGAGGTGGAGGATCACCTCAACGCGACGGTGGACATGTTCTTGCGCGCGTACGCGCCACGTTGAGTGGCGGCGGTCGCGACTAGCGACCCGCCTGTGCGCGTACGAATTCGCGGTTTAGCCAGTCGTCGAGCAGGCGCTTGTCGTAGCGCAGTTCATCGTTGTTGAACGGCACCGTGCGCTGCAGATAGGCCATGTCGCGCAGCTTGTTGCTGCCTTCGCGTATGACGCTGCCGTCGGCGGCCAACAGGCGGTAGTGCAGATCGATCCGCGGCGGATACAGATCCTTCATGATGCGGATGTCCTGGAAGTTCGGTCCGCGCCACGGCTCATAGTCGCCCGCAAGCTTGATGTCGTTGATCGTCACCTGCAGCTGGTCGCCGGGCGGCAACAGGAGATCAGCGCGCTTGCGCAGATGTTCGCTCAAGGTCTTTTTCCAGTCCTCCGGCTTGAGCCAGCCGCGCCAGGATGGGTTGGCCTTGACCACGGAAAGGTGCGGGTTCGGGCCCCAAGGCCCCTGAACGCGTACAGGGAGCGGCCGCGGTGGGCCGGCCGCGGCGCATCCGGCGAGCGAGAGCAAGGCGGTTGCGGCAACCGCAAAAAAACGAAGCGTGAAATCGGCGCGGACGTTCATGGCAAACCTCATCGGAATGGAAGCCGAGTCCGAATACTCTGCGGCTCGGGGGAGCCATATACAAGACGCTGAGGGCCGGATTTCGTCGCGCGGCCCCGGCGTTTGCGCGCAGTCGTTGTCCTGCATTCAGCCTTGGACGCGTGATCGCGACTGCCCAGGAGCCCTAAGGGGACCCTGATCCGTGCGCATAGAAGCGCACTTCGTGATCGCGCCAAGCGGCCGGATGGCCTGCGAAGCCCTGTGCGAGCGTCGTGGTGCGATAGTTGCGACCACCGGCCTGGGTGATGTCCGGGCCTTCGCTGGCGAGCACGGCGGGACTTTTCGTCCCGGGGCGCACGATCGCTATGTGGCCGGGTTTGTCGTCGCGATGATTCTTGTACGTCGCAACCACGAACTCGCCGCGATTCGCCGCTGACTGCGCCGCGCCCGCATCGCGCAACAGCCGCCAGCCATGCGCTGCACCTTCGCTTTCGAGCCAATCGAACTGCGCGTTCGCGAGCAGTATCTGCTTGTGCTCGGGTGGCCGCAGGATGTAGATGCCGAGCCGCTTCGCGGCCGCTGCGACGAAGGCGCTGCAATGCGTGTGCTTGCCGATGCCGGATTCCGGCTTGCCGTCCGGCTCGCCGGATTCCCAATGCACATGCACACCGGCTGGCCAGCGGTGTTCGACGTCGAGCGCGTCGATGCTCGCGAAATTCTGCCGGGCCCGTTGCGCAATGCCTTCAGCGCGCACCTGCGGCGCGGCCGCGATCAGCAGCGAGAGCGTCAAGCCCAGCGCACTTCGTCCCATCGTCGTCTCCCTCGTGGAACACTCAATCGACTCGCGCCCGCATGCGCTGCTGCCAGGCCCCGCGACCGATCAAGGCCATCGCCGCCAGCATGCCGGCAAGCGCGAACAAGCTCCAGCGCGATAACGCTGGCGCGGAAACGGCAACCTGTACCGGCGGCGGCGCAGCGCCGGCGACAAACTGCGGTGTCGCGCTGGAGAGGGCGTGATTGTTTCCCGAGGCAAAGAAGGTTCCGCATGGCTGACCGATCGGGCTCGCGCCCGAACAAGTGAAAAGGCCCGCGTCCACATAGTGGTTGGGGTTGCCCGGCATGGCGAACATGTCCAACCTGTAGAACGTTTGTCCCGGCGTTGAGTAGATCGGCGGCGATACCAGGTCGATACCGAGCGCAACAATCGCTCCGCTGCCATCGGTGCTCACGCGGAAAAACCCGCCGTTGCCTGACAGTGGGCCGGAATTGGCATCGGTGTAGGTGAAAACGCCGTCATTGAACGACCAACTGCTGACATAACCCAACCCGCCACTGCCGTTCGCGATGCGTGCGTCCGTCAAATTGGGTGGCAGTGGATTCGTCGTGGTGAACCATCCGGTCGCGCCTGTTGCCGACGAATAGCTGCCGGTTCCCGTCGTATACGCAACGGGCGAAAGGGTGTACGTAGTGGCGGAAGCTTGCGTGCTTAGGCGATTAGCAACAAGCATGCAACCGAAAGTCAGATTGCTTCGCGACATGTAGATTTCTCCGTTGGGGTCCCCGCACCCAAGCGACATCGCGACAGAAAACGTCATGCGCTATTCTTGGTCGGGCTTGAACCGGTCGCGCACTTTGCGATAGGCATGCTTGAAAAGTCCTTCCCGACGCATCCTTTTTTTGTCGTTTTTAATTCGCGGCGTGCTATCCAGCCAGGCTGGCAACTCGACAGACGGTCGCTTCGTGGTCGCAGACAAGGCTTTTCCCTCTCGCTGCGCCTTCGGACCGTTCGTGTTCGACGTCGTCGAACGCCGCCTGCATCGCGGCGCGGACGAGATCGACCTGCCGCCGAAGGCGTTCGACGCCCTGGCCCTGCTCGTTGCACGTGCCGGGCAGCTCGTCGGCAAGGATGAGTTCGTCGCGGCGCTGTGGCCGCGTACCGTGGTCTCCGATGCGAGCCTGAGCAAGATCGTCTGGCAGGTGCGGCGCGCGCTCGACGACGATGGCGAACGCTACATCCAGACCGTGCCCAAGCAGGGTTACCGGTTCGTTGCGGCGGTTGAACCGCCCAGCGCTGCGGTCGATGCGGCGCGTGCCGGCGCGCAGACACCCCCGATTGCGGTTGCGCCGGCACAGCCTGCGTCGCCAGGATCGCTTCGCCTGCGCATCACGCTTGCGCTGGTCGCGATACTGGCGATTGGGTTGCTGTCGACGTATGCAGCATGGCCGCGCCGCGAGGTTGCGGCGGCAGTGAGCGCCAGCGCGCGGACGACAAGCTCCGCCGACGGCGGACTTGTCGTGATGCCGTTTCGTCTCGATGCCGATGCGGCGGCTGATCGCGCCTTTGCCGATGGTCTGGCCGACGATCTGATCGCCGTGCTCGCTCGCCTCGACGGCTTGCGCGTGATCGCACCGACTTCTACAGGACGCACAAAAGCGGGCGACGAAGATCTGGGTGCGCTCGCGCAGCGGCTCGGCGTTCGCTACGCGCTCGCCGGCGGACTGCGTCGCGAGGGCGAGGCCTTGCATGCGCAGCTGCGCCTGACCGAGATTGCCTCGGGCGAGGTGCTGTGGGGCCGCAGTTTCGATCGTGCCGCGACCGACGTGTTCGCGTTGCGCCGCGAGATTGTCGAAGCCGTCTCGCAGGCGCTGGCGCTGACTCTGTCGCCACCGCTGCAGGCCGAGCTGCGGCGCAGCGAAGATCCCGTGTTGTACCGGCGCTACCTCGAAGCGCGCCACTGGCTGCGTTTCGACGTGGTCGACTGGCATCGTGCCGTCGCGGATTTTCGCGTGCTGGTTGCCGACGCGCCCGGCTACGCGCGCGCGCATGCGGGGTTGGCGATGGCGTTGACACAGCCGTCCTATATCGATGCCGAGAGTGCGCGCACGATGCGCATTGCCGCGCTGGCCGAGGCGCAGACCGCGCTCAAGCTCGATGTCGGCCTTCCCGAGCCGTACGCGGTGATAGCCGACGACAAATGCCGCAATGCCGAGTGGGAGCCATGCATCGCGCTGACCCAGCGCGCGATCGAGCTTGCGCCCGCCGATACGACGCTGCGCCTATGGCATGCACGCCGCCTCACCACGCTCGGTTATCTGACGCGCGCGCTCGACGAGGTACGCACCGCATACCGCTTCGATCCGCTCTCGATCGAAGTCAACTTCATGCTCGGTCATGCGCTCGATACGCTTGGTCGGCACGATGAAGCGGCCACGTACCTCGCTGCCGTCCCGTTCAAGCGCCAAGCGGGCATCTGGTTCAACGCCGTCTGGCGTGGCGATGTGGCGGCCGCACGCGCAGCTACGCCCGAGGAAGCGCGCTGGCAGGCGTCGTACACGGCGGTGCCCGATGCATTGCAGGACGCGACAAAAAGGCCGGTCGCCCCGGCCGGCACCGCCCCTTCCC
>CAZDWH010000217.1:0-5016 GCA_964509025.1 uncultured Rhodanobacteraceae bacterium | reverse complement strand
AACCCGTCGTAATCGGCGAAGTCGGCTGGCCGTCCGCAGGCGACCGCAAGGAAGTGTCAACGCCGTCGATCGAAGACGAGGCGCAGTTCGTGCGCCAGTGGGTGAAAGAGGCGGCCTGGCGCAAGATCGACTACTACCTGATGGAGTCGTTCGACCAGCCGTGGAAGGAAGGCATCGAAGGCCGCGTCGGCGCGTACTGGGGCGTCTACGGCGCCGACCGCCAGCCAAAGTTCGCTTTCACCGGCAAGATCGTCGAAGACCCGTCGTGGCCGTGGAAAGCGATCGCCGCGAGCCTGCTCGCGTTGCTGCCGATGTTCTTTTTCGCGCGCCACTTCATCCGTTTCCGCTGGATGGGGCTGCTGTTCTTCGGCGCACTGATCCAGCTGTCGGCATCGCTGCTTGTATGGTCGGCAACCTTGCCGCTCGCGTTCTATCTGTCCCGGTTCGACTGGACCATGCTCGTGATTCTGTTCCCGGCACAGCTCGCGATCATTCTGATCCTGCTGATCAACGGCTTCGAGTTCACCGAAGTCGTCTGGCGCAAGGCCTGGGTGCGTGGTTTCGGCCTGCTCACGCCACAGCCGGGCGAGAAGCAGCCGTTCGTGTCGATCCATCTCGCGACGTGCAACGAGCCGCCGGAGATGGTGATCCTCACGCTCGATTCGCTCGCCGCGCTCGACTACGAAAACTTCGAAGTACTGGTGATCGACAACAACACCAAGCGCGACGAGGTGTGGAAGCCGGTCGAGGAGCATTGCGCCAAACTTGGACCGAAGTTCCATTTCTTCCATCTGAATCCATGGCCTGGCTTCAAGGCCGGCGCGCTGAATTTCGGTTTGAAGGAAACCGATCCGCGTGCCGAAGTCGTCGCCGTGGTCGATGCCGACTATGCCGTGCGCGCCGACTGGCTCAAGGCGCTGACCGGCTATTTCAACGATCCGAAAGTCGCCGTCGTGCAGTGCCCGCAGGCGCATCGCGACTGGGAGCACAACGCCTTCCGCCGCATGACCAACTGGGAATACGACGGCTTCTTCCGTATCGGCATGCATCATCGCAACGAGCGCAACGCGATCATCCAGCACGGCACCATGACGATGGTGCGCAAAGACCTGCTGATGAGCACGGGCGAATGGTCGGAGTGGACGATCTGCGAAGACGCCGAGCTGGGATTGCGCCTGATGCACGCGGGCTACGAACTCGTCTATGTCGACGAGATCATGGGCCGCGGCCTGACGCCGGCGGACTTCACCGCGTACAAGTCGCAGCGCTATCGCTGGGCCTTCGGCGCGATGCAGATTCTCAAGGGCCGCTGGAACTGGATGACGCGCAAGGGCCCGCTCACGCTCGGCCAGCGCTTCCACTTCCTCACCGGCTGGTTCTCCTGGTTCGCCGACGCGCTGCACCTGCTGTTCACCGGGCTCGCACTGTGGTGGACCATCGGCATGCTCGCGTTGCCGCGGTATTTCCCACTGCCGCTCGATCTGTTCATCTATCCGATCATGGGCTTCTTCGTGTTCAAGGCCGCGGTCGGCATCATTCTCTATCGCGTGCGCGTGCCATGTTCGTGGAAGGATACGCTGATGGCTTCGATCGCCAGCATGGGATTGAGTCATGCCATCGCGCGCGGTATCTATCTTGGCCTGTGGAAGAAGAAGGGCGAGTTTGTGCGTACGGCGAAGAGCCGGCGCCTGTCGAAGCGGCCGAATCCGTTCACCGCGGTCAACGAGGAATTGCTGATGTTCATCGCGATCGTGCTCGCGATCGTCGGCATGCTCAACTTCCCCGGCTTGCTCGATCACTGGATCAACGGCACGGTCGAGGCGCCAGAGACGCGACATCTGACCGACTACGCAGAGGGCAAACTCTGGATCGCGATCCTCGTGGCGCAGTCGATCCCGTATTTCTCCGCGCTGATCGGCGCGACGATCGCGGCGCGCTCGGGTGAAGAGAGCGGTTGATGCCATCGCGCACGTTTACAGGAAGCTAACTTCGTCCGGGCGACTATATGATGCCTGCCCGGCACGCTCTGGAAGGAATCACGGCATGATGGAATCAACACGACGCTATCTGCTTGCGTCGGTTGTATTTTTGCTGGGCGTCTGCGCGGCCATGCCTGTCGTCGCGGGTACGCTGACGACGCAGATCGACGGCGTCGACGAGCCCTTGCGCAGCGCGGTCGCCGCAGCGGCCGAGATCACGCAATACGAAAAACGCGACGTGAGCGCAGCTCAGGCGAAGCGCCTGTATGACAACGCGCGCGAACAGATCGTCAAGGCGCTCGAAGCCTATGGCTATTACAACGCCAAGACCGATGGCGCCCTGAACGAAAGTGGCAGCGGCTGGAATGCGGTCATCCACGTGCGCGCGGGCGAACGCGTGCAGGTCGGCGATTTCACACTCGAGGTGCCCTCGCCCGCGCGCGAGGAAAAAGCTGTCGCACTAGCGTTGGCCGAATTCGCGCCGCGGCAGGGTCAGGTGTTCGACAGCGCGGCCTACGAGAAGAGCAAGGCCAACGTGCAGTCCGCACTGCTTGCGAGCGGCTATCTCGACGCGAATGCGACCGTGCACAAGGTCGAGATTTCGCGCAGCGCGAACCGCGCGGCGATCAAGCTCGCCTGGAATGTCGGCCAACGCTATCGTTTCGGCAAGGTGATCTTCGAAGGCAGCCAGTTCAACGAGGGTTTTCTCGATCGCTATATCCCATGGCGCCAGGGCGATTTTTACAGCGCTTCGCGCCTCCTGCGCCTGCAGCAGAAACTGATCGACGCCGACTACTTCGGCATCGTCGATGTCTCGCCCGACAAGGAACACGCACAGGGCGACGAAGTGCCAATCCGCGTCGTGCTCGCACCGGCCAAACGCAATCTCTATACCGCGGGCATTTTCGTCGATTCGGATATCGGCGCCGGGATCAAGGGCAGCTGGACGCGGCGCTGGGTCAATGCGCGCGGGCACAAGTTGAAGACCGAGGCGCTGATCGCGCAAAAGCAGAAATCGCTGTCGACGCAGTACACGATCCCGATGCCGGGCGAGAACAATCGCAGTTTCAACTTCGGCGCGATCTACAACGACACCAACACGACCACGGTGCAGTCGCGTACGTTCCGCCTCGTCGCGAACGAGACGCGCGAGTGGCAGGGTTTTACGCGCACGCTCGGCATCAACTATCTGACCGGCGATTTCACCGTCGCGACGATCAAGGGCACATCGAGCGTGTTCTATCCGGAACTCGTGCTCGAGCGCAAACGCGCTGACGACAAGAGCTTCGTGCGCGACGGCTATTCGGTCACGCTCGATGCGCGTGCGAGCCCGGGCCTGCTGTCTGACGTGAAGCTCGCGCAAGTGCGCGGCGATGCGAAGTGGATTCGCGGCGTCGGCGACAACGCGCGCTTCATCGCGCGCGGATCGCTCGGCGCGACGCACGCCGACGATTTCGATCTGCTGCCACCCGAGCTGCGCTTCTTCGGCGGCGGCAACAGCTCGATCCGCGGCTACCCGTTCCAGAGCATCGGCACACCGCTCGCGCCGGAGCTCGTGCCGATCGCGCATGCCAACTGCCAGCGCGACAAGAGCCTCGACTGCAGCAACCTCGTGATCGGCGGCAAGAACCTCGTCGTTGCGAGCGCGGAGTACGAATACTACTTCCGCCCGAACTGGGGTATCGCGACCTTCGTCGACGTCGGCGATGCGTTCAATTCGTTCGGCAGCTACGCCAACCGCATCGGCACCGGCATCGGCCTGCGCTACCGCTCGCCGGTCGGCATGATCCGCGCCGATATCGGCGTGCCCGTGCGCGATCCGGACGGGCGACATGGCGTGCAGTTGCATCTCGTCATCGGACCTGATCTATGACGAACTCGACTGTGACGAACACGATCATGAATGCGCGCGCCAAGACCTGGCTCAAACGCGGTGGCATAGCGCTCGCGGTGCTGCTCGCGCTCGTGCTGGCGCTCGGCGCCTGGCTGCTGGCGACCGAATCGGGTGCGCGCTTTGCGCTCGAACGCGCGAAGGTGGCGCTCGCGGGCAAGCTCGCGGTTGCGCGTTCGAGCGGCGCTCTGGTCAGTCCGCTCGAATTGCACGATGTCGAGTACAAGGATCCCGCGTCGGGCCTCGCGGTGAAAGTGAAGTCGCTCAAGCTCGACTACGGCTTTCTCGGCCTGCTGCGCAAGACGCTGCGCGTGCGCAATCTCGATCTCGACGGCGTCGAGGTCGCGCTGACGACCGTGCCCGCGAGCCCGCCGCCACCTCAGGCAGCGACGCCGTCGATCGAATCGCTGCTGACGCCGCCGCTCGATATCCTGCTCGATCGTCTGCATGTCGGCAGCGTGCACATCTCTCAGGATAGCAAGCCCGTGTTCGCAAGCGACACGCTCGACGGCGCGATGACCTGGACGAGCAGCGCGCTCACGCTCAGGCAGCTCGCGCTGCGCGCGCGCGACGGCAAGCTCGATCTCGCCGGCGCGATCAGTTCGTACAAGGATGTTGTCGGCCAGGGCAAGCTCGATATCGACTGGCGCATTCCGCAGGGCGCTGAAGACAAGTCCACGCCGAAACGAGCGGTCGGCACGCTCGCGTTCGACAACAACGCCAAGCTGGCGAACTTCAAACTCGCGCTGACTCAGCCGCTCATCGCGAACGCGACCGGCACGCTCGCTCCGGCCGAAAAGAAGCTGCCATGGACCCTCGTGCTCGATGTGCCGAGCTTCGATCCGCAGTCGCTTACACAAAGCGACACCCTCAAATTACTTGCGCTGAAACTCAACGGCGGCGGCGACAAGAATGGCGGCACGCTGACGGGCAATCTCGATTTGAACGCGCATCGCGTGCTGCTCGATCCAGCGACCTTCACGACCGACGGCAAGCTGCTGACGCTTGATCCCGTGCGACTGCGCTCGCCCGATGCCCCGGGCATCGCCACCGCACAAGCGAAAGTGCAGCTCGATGCAAAGCCGATCGGCGGCGACCTGCATTTCGTCTGGGAAGGCGTGGAACTGCCCGCCGATCTCGCCGGGC
>CAZDWH010000216.1:0-5021 GCA_964509025.1 uncultured Rhodanobacteraceae bacterium | reverse complement strand
GGCGATAGGTGACCGTGATCCAAATCGGAAACGTTAGCGGGAGCGCGATTCCGATGAATGCCCATGCCGCGAGAAACTTCCCGAGCACCGCCTGCCACATCGTCAGCGGCAGCGTAAGCAGCAGCTCGATCGTGCCGCTCTTGCGCTCCTCCGACCACAGTCGCATCGCGACCGCGGGCACGAGGAACAGATACAGCCACGGATGGAAATTGAAGAACGGAAACAGATCGGCCTGCCCGCGCTCGTAGAAGCTGCCGATGTAGAACGTGAACGCGCCCGCGAGCAGCAGAAAGATCACGATAAACACATACGCCACCGGCGTCGCGAAGTAACTCGCAAATTCGCGCTTGAAAACGGCCAGCGTGCCGTTGAAGCTCAGGCTGCTCATGCGCGCGCCTCCTGCGGCAGGTCTTCGCCGAGATCGCCATGCGTGATCGTGCGGAACACCTCGTCCATGCGGCCCGATTCGAGCTGCAGTTCGCTGAATGCGATGCCCTGCGCCTTGAGCGCCTCGTTGATCGGCACGAAGATCTGCCGACCCGGCTTCGGCACCGCGGTGAGGCGATGCGTGATCGCGTCGAATTCGATCGCGGCGACATCGGCGATGCGCGACAGTGCGTCACGTGCCTGATTGACGTTCTGCGCCGTAAGCGACACGGCCTGGTGGTAGCGCGAGCGCGCTTCGAGTTCGGCCGGCGTTGCGTCGGCGAGGATCTTGCCACGTGCGATGATCACGGCGCGGCTGCATACCGCCTGCACTTCTTCGAGGATATGCGTCGACACGACGATAGTCTTGTCCTTCGCCATCGCGTTGATCAGGCTGCGCACCTCGAACTTCTGGTTCGGATCGAGGCCGTCGGTCGGTTCGTCGAGAATCAACACGGCCGGATCGTGCACCAGCGCCTGCGCCAGGCCGACGCGGCGCTTGAAGCCCTTCGACAGCGTCTCGATCGTCTGCCCGAGCACCTTGTGCAGATGCAGGCGCTCGATCACCTCCTCGATGCGTTGCGCGCGACGCGCGCCACTGAGTCCGCGCGCGTCGGCGACGAATTCCAGGAAGTGACGCGCGGTCATCTCGCCGTAGCTCGGCGCGCCTTCGGGTAGATAGCCGAGCATGCGCTTGGCTGCGAGCGGCGCCTCGACCACATCATGGCCGCACACTTTCGCGCTGCCCGACGTCGGCGCGAGAAAGCCGGCAATCATCTTCATCGTGGTCGACTTGCCGGCGCCGTTGGGGCCGAGGAAGCCAAGCACCTGGCCGGGTTCGACCTTGAACGAGACACCGTCGACGGCGACGAGGTCGCCATAGCGCTTGGCGAGATTCTGGGTTTCGATCATGCGCGATTCACTGTTGTTTCGTTGGGTCACAAGGCAGATGCGCATTGCGACTCGCGGGTCGCAAGACGAAATCCGCGCGGCAGATTTTCTTCACTGGGAAGCGAGCGTCAAGTTTGGCGATTATCCGGCAGCAAAAGAAACGGCGAGGACAGGTTGCCCCATCCTCGCCGTCAGCATGCGGATCGCGTGCCTTACTGCTGGATCTGGATCGGCAGGTACACCGTGAACGACTGGTTGTTCTCCTCGGCCGACTTGTCGGTCGTGGTCAACTCGTCGTACATGCGGCCGGGACCGGTCGAGCTCTCGTCAAACGCATAGCCGTGGGTGTAGGCGTAGGCACGCAGCAACAGGCGCGTCAGCGGCAACTGCGCGGGCGAGCCCGTGAACGAAGTCGTCAGCGCCTTGCCCGCATACGACTGCACGGCCTTGACCGGATCGGTCGGCGTGATGTCGTTGCGGTTGACCGGCAACGCGATGTCGAAATCGTAGTTCTCGTCGCCCCAGTTGGTTGTAATCGTGCGGCGCGGACCGGTCTGGGTCAGGTTGTTCTTCTTGATATCGGCCTGGATCGCGGTCAGCGCCTTGTCGGTAGCGTCGGCGACGTCGTCGAGCGTGCGCTTGGCCGTGGTCGTGACGGAAAGCAGCGGCGTGGCGGGCACGTCCTTGATCTCGAACTGCGTGTCCTTGTAATCGATGTTCGGAATCGTCGCGAGCAGCTTTTCGAGCTCGGCCAGATGCAGCTGGATGTTCGTCGCCGGCTCGCCTTCGAGGTACAGGCCGGAGTAGCGCGCGAGCAGATCCATGCCGTAATCGACATCGTAACCGAGCGTGACCTTGACGGTCTTGCCGTTTTGAGCCTGCTCGACGTCGAAGGTGTAGATCTTGTTGCTGCCTTTCCAGTTGTTCTCGACCGCCCAGCGCACCTGCTTGTCTTCGACCGGATCGGCGATGACTGTATAGCTGCCCTTGCCGACGCGCGCGTCTGCGCTCACCCAGTTGACCTGCGCACCGCTGCCACGCTCGGCATTGGCGTAGTCGAAACGCACGCGCGGGTCGTAGGCGCGCAGCGCCGACCACGATGGGTACGTGCGGAAGCCGTCGAGCACGTCGTAAACCTGGCGCACCGGGGACGACAGCACGATCGAGCGCTGCGTATGCCGATGCGAAGGCAGCGCCAGCGCGAACACGACAGCCAGGACGGCAACAAAGATGAGTGCAACGAGTATCTCAAACAGGCGGATCATCCGATCTCTCTCCAATATCAATCTGCGCAGGCCGCTTGCCTCGCCAAGCCGGCCGCTGGACGCGGTCCGCTGCCGTCCCGGCGCCCATGATTCGGGGGCACCGGGCGCCGTCGGGACGCTGGTCCGAATGTTACTTGCAAATTCCGGCATTGGCTACGGCGGGCGCGGGGAGAGCCAACCAAGACGTGCCGAGCGCCAAAACCGTCTCAGGAATCGTCAGACGATACCGATTTCGAACGCCTTCAGCACCGCCCGCGTGCGATCGCGCACGCCGAGCTTGGACAGGATGTTGGACACGTGGTTCTTGACCGTGCCCTCCGCGACATTGAGCGAATTGGCGATTTCCTTGTTGCTGTAGCCGCCGGCCATCAGACGCAGGATTTCGGTCTCGCGATCGGTCAGCGGGTCGGGGCGGTCGAGACTGGTGAAATCGTTCTGCATGCGCTCGAGCCCGGACAGGAGCCGCTGCGTCACCACCGGCGCGACCAGCGAGCCGCCCGCAGCGACAGCACGCACGGCATCGACGAGCTGGTCGAGCGACACGTCCTTCAACAAATAGCCGCGCGCGCCGGCCTTGAGGCCGCCAAGCACAAGTTGGTCGTCATCGAACGTGGTCAGGATGATCGTCGGCGGCAGCTCACCCTTGGCCGACAGCGCATTCAGCACATCAAGCCCGGACATGCCCGGCATGCGCATGTCGAGCAGCACGACGTCTGGTTTGACTCGCGGGATGATCTCGACCGCCTGTACGCCGTCGCCCGCTTCGGCCGTGACGCGGATGTCGTCGGACAGGTCGAGCAGCGAGCGGATGCCCTGCCGCACCAGGGTCTGATCGTCGACCAGACATACCGAGATCGTCTTGCTCATGTGCGACTTGCCTCCAATGGCAGCCATGCGTCGAGGGAGAAGCCCTGATCGCGCGCGGTATTGATGTCGAGGCGGCCGCCGACTTGCGCGAGGCGTTCGCGCATGCCGGTCAGGCCATTGCCCTGCCTGACCGAATCCGAACCGCGCCCGTCGTCGCGCGCGTGGATCGCCAGTTCGTTCGCCTCGGTGCGCTCGCAGCGCAGCCACAGGTTCTGCGCGCCGGCATGGCGCACGGTGTTGGTGATGATTTCCTGGGCGCAGCGCAACAGCACCTGGGCGCGCAGCGGATCGTCGACCGCGAAACGCGGCGGCAGATCGAGGTGGATAGCAAGGCCCGGCACGCCCTCGGTCAGGGTCTTGAGCGCCGCGGTCAGATCGATATTGTCGTCCTCGCGCAGCTGGCTCACCACCTCGCGTACGTCGGACAGCAGCAGCTTCGCCACCGTCTGCGCCTGGCGCACGTGCTCCTGCGCCGTGCCGCTGACGAGGTGGCTGGCGACTTCGAGATTGAGGCTCAGCGCGGTCAGATGATGCCCGACCAGATCGTGCAGTTCGCGCGAGATGCGCATGCGCTCGGCGATGCGGCTAGATTCGGTCAGCAGCGTGCGCGTCGCACGCAGTTCGGAATTGAGACGGCGCTGCTCCTCGCGCGAATCGGTCTGCTGCTTGGCGATCAGCGAGGTGACATAGGTGAATATCGAGCCGCCGACGAACAGCGTGCATTGCAACAGCGCGTCGCCGAACGTGTAGCCTTCGAACCGGACCAGAATCACCGGCATCAGGGTGAAATTCTGCAACGACACCCAGGCCGCGCCCGGCCACAGCGGCAGCACCCATGGCACCACGCCAGCGATGACGAGAAACAGGATGCCCGGAATGCCGCTATGACTGAACCAGGCGATCGCCGCCGCCGAGATGTTCATCACGATCAGCAGCGGCACGCGCTGCCAGCTCGTCTGGCGCCGCCCCATCTCGCGCGTCGCCAGCCAGTAGGCGAGGCCGAAGGCGAGATAGGCGATCCACCAGCCGACATGGTCGGGCGAGCCGGTTTTTATGTCTTCCGCGCGCCAGGAACTCGACAGCAGCGGCATGCCCGTGCACAAATACGTGAACAGCCCGGCATAGCGCAGCAGCTGGATATGATTGGATAGGGCGAGCTTCATCGTGCAGGCATCATAGAGCCGAACGGCACCGCAGCAACATGCTGCAAGTCACTGCCATGCTACTGCGCCCGGCAGGTCGTTACGCTTGGTTTTTCAACTTGACCTTACGTTTACTTAACCAAAACGCCCGCCGCTTGACATGGCAGCAGGCATGCGACGCATGCGATAATGCCGCAGACCGGATGCCCGCAAGGGCCTCCGAGGGTTTGGGAGTGAAGTCTAGATGAGCATCAGCATACGCGACGTTCGCGAGCACGAACTGGATTCGATCCTCGCGCTCAACAACGCCGCCGGTTCCACGATCCTGCCACCCGACGCGGCGCGCGTACGCAAGGTCTTCGCCGCAGGAGCGTACTACCGCGTCCCACCAGACCGGGATCAAATCGCCGGGTTGCCCCTGCGCCGCCGC
>CAZDWH010000215.1:0-5025 GCA_964509025.1 uncultured Rhodanobacteraceae bacterium | reverse complement strand
CCCGGCCCGCCCCGCTCGGGCTATACGCTCGACCGCTTCACGCTCGATGCGATGGACACCGAAGGCGGCCATGCCTTCACCGTGATCGCACCGCACCTGACGCGGCGCGACGACGACGGCTCGATCTATGTCGCGACCCCCGATTACGAGATCGTCGACAACAGCAGCAACGTGTGGAAAGGCACCTCCGAGTCGGCCTGGGTAAACAAGGACGGCACGATCATGAAGCTCGAAGGCAAGGTGCTGATGCATCGCGTGCCGACCGACAAGGTTAACCAGGTCGATCTGGCCACACACGACCTCACCATCACGACCGATCCGAAGGCCAAGGATGCGCAAGGCAAGTTCATCGCTGGCGCGCACCGCGACAAGCGCATGGAAACCGCGGCGCCGACGACGATCAGCGATGCGAACAACATCTCGCGCAGCATCGGCATGAAGGCCGACATGGACCTCAAGACGATCGAGCTGCTTTCCGACGTGCATACCATCTCTTATCCGGGGAAACAAAATGGCGGCTAAAACCTTCACGCTGATCGTTGGCACCATCGCGCTCGGCGCCTGCGGCAGCGCGTTCGCGCTCAAGAGCGACAAGAATCAGGCGACGAACATCGACGCTGCGTATCAGAAGACCGTGCAGAGCAAGACCGGCGCGGCGAACGATCCGAACGTGACCGATCTCGACGGCAATGTCGCGATCACCAAGGGCTCGATCAAGATGACTTCGAGTCATGCCACGATCAATCAGACGCCCGCCGGCGCCGGCGCCAACGGCGGCAAGATCGCGCGCGTGATCCTCACCGGCAAGCAGGCGCATATGCAACAGCTGCACGACGGCGACTGTTCGATGATGACCGCCGACGCCGACAAGATCGACTACAACCCGGTGACCAATCTGGCCGAGCTCACCGGCAATGTCGTGGTGAACCAGGCCGGACGCGGCGAATTTCATGGCGAACACATGATCTACAACACCGACAGCGGCGACATGGAATCGGGCCAGGTCGGCGCGCCGCAGGGGCGCATTCACATGGTGCTGGAAGCGCAGACTGCGCAACCCGCCGCGAGCACGAATAACTGCGGTTATCCAGAGGGCGCCGCAAAACCTGCAGCCAAACCGGCTGATGCGAAACCTGCCGCTGACAAGAAGGCCGGCACGCGCTGATGCTCGTCGCAACCGGACTGCAAAAAAGCTACAAGGGTCGCGCCGTCGTGCGCGACTTCGCCTTCACGCTCAAGGAAGGCGAGATCGTCGGTCTGCTCGGCCCCAACGGCGCGGGCAAGACCACCACGTTCTACATGGTCGTTGGCCTGGTCGGCGCCGATGCCGGGCGCATCACGCTCGACAAGGAAGACATCACGTTGATGCCGATGCACGGCCGCGCCAAGCTCGGCGTCGGCTATCTGCCGCAGGAACCGTCGGTATTCCGCCGTCTCACCGTCGCCGAAAACGTGCTCGCGATCCTCGAATTGCGCAGCGATCTCGACGCCGATGGCCGGCGCAAGGAGCTCGAATCCCTGCTCGACGAGCTGCAGATCGCGCATATCGCCGACTCGAAAGGCGTGTCGCTGTCGGGCGGCGAGCGCCGCCGCGTCGAGATCACGCGTGCGCTCGCGGCGAAGCCGCGCTTCATGCTTCTCGACGAGCCTTTTGCCGGCATCGATCCGATTTCGGTGGTCGAGATCCAACGTATTGTGAAACAGTTGCGTGCGCGAGGTATCGGCATCCTGATCACCGACCACAACGTGCGCGAAACGCTCGGTATCTGCGACCGCGCCTACATCATGAGCGAAGGCGCCGTGCTCGCCAAAGGCTCGCCGCAGGACGTGCTGGCGAACAAGCAGGTGCGTGAGGTGTATCTCGGCAAAGAATTCCGCATGTAAGCGGCTAGGAGTTTTCAGTGAGCGACGCATTTCTCGATGCGGCAATAGCGGAAGCCGAGCAGGGTCTCGCCGAGGGCGGCATTCCGATCGGCAGTGTACTTGTACACAATGGCAAGATCATCGGCCGCGGCCACAACCGGCGCGTGCAGAAAGGCAGCGCCACCCTGCATGGCGAAATGGACGCGCTCGAAAACGCCGGCCGCCATCCGGCGCGCGTGTATCGCGAGTCGACCATCTACACCACGCTGTCGCCGTGCTCGATGTGCTCGGGCGCGATCGCGCTGTACGGCATCCCGCGTGTCGTCGTCGGCGAGAACGTCACCTTCATGGGCGAGGAAGACTGGCTGCGCAGCAAGGGCGTGAAAATCGAAGTCGCCAACGATCCGCGTTGCATCGAACTCATGCGCAAGTTTATCGCCGCGCGACCGGAACTGTGGAACGAGGATATCGGCGAGCCCTAGGCTCGCCTCTGCACACCGCATTTCGCCGCATGACGAAGTGCGCCAACCCACTCGAGTCATGGGTTGGCGCGTGTGCTCAACTCGACACTGTTACTTCACGTTCTGCACGATCGACCAAGAAAAATCCATTTTCAAATAGCTCTTGAATGCAGGATTGTTCAAGTCGATATAGCGATCGGCAGTATATCCGGGCGCAGTCTTGTTCTGCGGATACGCCGCTTGGATATGGCAGGCCATGCAATTGGTCTGCACGCCGGTGTTGAGGTTGTAAGTGACGCCTTGATACGTCCACGGCTGCGAATCGGGCAGGTCGGGATTGTTGGCGAACGGCGCCTCCAGATACGGGTTGTAACAGAGCGTCGGCTGCGTGCCCGAGCCGCCGGTGATCGGCTGGTTCGGGTTGACCATCTGGTATGCCGTGCACTGCGCATAGTGCCGTGCCGCACCCTTCAGCTGGGCCGGGCGCGCGCTCGCCGTCGCGGTGGATGACGGCGCCGGCGGCTGATCCGCGTTGGGCTGCCACCAGAAGCTCTGCCAAGTCCATTCGGTCATTTCACGCGTGCCGACATGCATCGCCGCGAGGATCACCGCTTCGCCTGCTTTCGGCTGATAAGTCTTGCCGCCGACCTGAACATTGATGCCCTCGGCCGCCCACTCGGCCGCTTCCTTCGCCGACAGCTTGAAACCGATGAAGCCGCCGAGACCATAGGTATTTGCGGCCGTGCGCGAGCTGCCGTCCGCGCTGCAGGTCGTGTCGACTGCACCATTGCCGCTGCCGACGGATTTGTCCTGCGTATCCACCCAGACGCATTGACCCCAGAGATTCGAAGGATAGGGAATCGCCGGATTCGGCGGGCCAGGCCAGGTGCTCAACTGGTAGTAGCGACCCGCCACGAGCAAAGGTGCGCCCATCCACAAGTAAGTCGGTTTCAGGCTGACGGAACGGTCGACGAGGGTGATCGCTGTCGTTCCCTTGCCCAGCAGTTGATTGAGCGTCGTCGACGACAGATAGCCGTTCTTGGTTACGTCGGTCACCATCTCGGGCGACCAGTTGACGCTGACCAGCACCTGATTGCTCGTGCTCGGCAGACCAGAGACTTCTTTCTCGCCGAAGCTGCGCCCATGGAATTGGCCCGGATGCCGCAGAGGGCGCTGTCCCTGCACTTGTGCCGCGCCCGTACCCGACAACGGTCCGGGCGAGAGGATCTGACCATTGTCAGGCGACTGCCAGGTCTCGTACACGCGCACGCCGGGTACCAACTCGGTCGTCAGCGCCGTCCACAGACCCCATGCGTGATTGGTGATCCACGCCTGATCGCCGGCGTTGACATGCTTGAGTATCGCGGTCTGCGATTCGGGATAGGCATACCCCGGAACATGCGGGTCAGGCAGCTTGACGGGCGAGCTGATGATCACGTCACTCGCGCCTTTGGGCGACGCTTTGGGGGTTTGTGCGAAAACCGACGAGGCGGATAACGATGCGGCAATCAGTATAGACAGCAGAGCACGCGCGCTCCCGCGCAAACGCCGTTCTGATCCGTGGAACAGGTTTACTTGCGCAACACGTTGCGACATGACTTGGCTCCTTCGATAAGTTGCGGTAGGCGTCGGAAATCCGACCCAACGCCCTCTCACGAAGCCAGCCATTGCAGCGCAGAATGAGAAAACTTGAAGTTCTCTTTCTTGTGGGTTACGCCAACCAGATGGAACGAATGCACTCGGAACCCGTCGCGTTGATCGCTACGTGATGTCGAGCAGAACTACAGCGCTTCACGAATGCCATCGCGTTGCGCGACAGCCTCCCCTGGAGCGGATACCCTTCCGCTCGACTTCCCTCGGGACTAAGTCCCACGGATTATGGCGTCTTCCAAACGCGCCGGTCAAACACAGGCGCTCAAACCACGGGAGTCGGCGTCGCGCCACTCGGGGCGTGGTAGATGCGTTGCCATCGACGCTTGCACCACAGACGGAAGCGATCGAGATACAGATAGACCACCGGAGTCGTATACAGCGTGAGCAGTTGGCTCACCGCAAGGCCACCGAAGATCGCCACGCCGAGCGGCCGACGCATCTGACTGCCTTCGCCGAAACCGAGCGCGAGCGGCAGCGCGCCGAGCATCGCCGCAAGCGTGGTCATCATGATCGGACGGAAGCGCAACGAGCAGGCGCGGAAGATCGCATCGCGCGAGTCGAGTCCTTCGTTGCGTTCGGCTGCGATCGCGAAGTCGATCATCATGATGGCGTTCTTCTTGACGATGCCGATCAAGAGAATCACGCCGATCAGTGCGATCAGGGTGAACTCCATGCCACAAACGAGCAGCGCGAGCAAAGCGCCGACGCCGGCCGAAGGCAGCGTCGACAGGATCGTCAGTGGATGCACGTAACTCTCGTACAAAATTCCCAACACGATATAGATCGCGATCAGTGCCGCGAGAATCAGCCAGGGCTGGCTCGATTGCGATTTCTGGAACGTGCTCGCCTGCCCCGCGAATGTGCCATGGATCGACGCCGGCGCGCCGATGCGTGCCATCGCGCGCAGGATCGCGTCGGATGCCTGGCCGAGACTGAAACCGGGTGCGAGATTGAACGAGATCGTGCTCGCGACGAACTGGCCCTGATGATTGACCGCGAGCGGCGCCGAACCGGGACCGTAGCTTGGTAACACCCACCAGCGGCCGCG
>CAZDWH010000214.1:0-5051 GCA_964509025.1 uncultured Rhodanobacteraceae bacterium | reverse complement strand
GGCCCATTGCAGGCCTTTTTTCCTTTCGGGCTTTGCTCTTGCTCGGGTTCCCGTCGTCTGGTGGATCAACCTGCCCAACTTAATGGAGGGCATCAACGGCCTACTGGCTTGTCAGGCAATCTTTGTGCTGGGAGTACTGAGCGTGCTGTGCGCGGAACGACTCGAGAGCACAACGCACGCTGCGGTATTGATGCTGACTGCTGTGGCAACGCTCGCATTCTTGCCGTTCAACTTTCCGCGCGCACGCATATTCATGGGCGATGTGGGGAGCGGGGTACTGGGATTGCTGATCGGAATTGGCGTGCTGTGGCAAATGTCAGTTACCGAAACCGCATGGTCCAGCGGCATCATCGCGTGCTCGGCCTTCGTCACCGATGCAACCTGCACCTTGCTGTCGCGCATGTTGCGTGGACGCCGCTGGTATAGTGCGCACCGCGGGCATCTATATCAGTGGATGACGCGCACGGGCATGTCGCACGCGCGTGTAGTCGCCTGGTACATGGGTTGGAACTTGTTGGTGGTCGTGCCGGTCCTTTATCTGGCCAACCAAGGCGACTTGCCGGGCACTGGGCTCTTCTGGGCCGTTTCGATTTACGTGCTTTCCGCCGCCATTTGGGTTCTCGGCAAACGCTGGTGCCTCAATCAAGTCAAGAACGCAACAAAGCAAAAAGTATAAATGCCGCAAGCCACACGCCCCCGCAAACTGATCGCCGCGATCCATCCGCGCCTCGCCGTCGTGCTGCACGACCTCGTGATGGTCTGGGTTGCGTGGATCGCGACGATGGCGCTGCGCTACAGCTTCGTGCCGAACGCACCGGACAACTCCTGGCTCAACGTCGAGACCGGACTCGTCGTGCTCGTGCAGGGCCTCGTGCTGTGGTGGACCGGTTTGTACAAAGGCCTGTGGCGGTTCGCGAGCCTGCCCGACCTGTGGAATATCCTGCGCGCCGGCATCTTCGGTGCGATCGGCATTGCGATCGCACTATTCCTGTACAACCGCCTGACGACCGTACCGCGCGCGGTGTTGGTGATCTATCCCGCATTCCTTGTCGTGTGCCTCGGCGTGCCGCGCCTCGCATATCGTTATTGGAAAGACAGCCGCTTCGACCTCGCGCGCGGTATCCCGCCGAAACGCGTACTGGTGCTCGGCGCGGGACGCGCGGGCGAAACGCTGATCCGCGAGCTGCTGCACGAGAACCGCTATCGCCCGGTCGGTATCCTCGACGACAACACCGCGCTGCGCGGCGCGAAGGTGCACGGCGTGCCGGTGCTCGGCACGCTTGAACAACTGCCGCAGCTGGCCGGCGAGGTCGCGGCCGAAATGCTGCTGATCGCGATGCCTTCCGCCGGCAACGCGCAGATGCAGCGCGTGGTCGGTCTGTGCGAGGAAGCCGGCGTACAGTTTCGCACCGTGCCGCGCCTGCAGGACGTCGTCGCCGGACGCATGGGCTTTGCCGAACTGAAGGAAGTCGCAATCGAGGATCTGCTCGGCCGCGAACCCGTGCAGCTCGACTGGACCGCGATCCGCACCGGACTCTCGGGCAAGCGCGTGCTCGTCAGCGGCGGCGGCGGCTCGATCGGCGCGGAACTGTGCCGCCAGGTCGCACGCCTCGGCGCCGAAGCGCTGACCGTACTCGAACTGTCCGAATACAACCTGTACAAGATCGAGCAGGAGCTGAAGCAGGAATTCCCCGATTTACTGTTCAATGCGGTGCTCGGCGATGTCGCTGACCCGGTCGTGTGCGAGCGTGCGTTCGCGAGCGCGCGGCCACAGATCGTGTTCCATGCCGCCGCGTTCAAGCATGTACCGCTGCTGCAGACGCAACTGCGCGTCGCGTTCCGCAACAATGTGATCGGCACGCAAGTCGCTGCGCTGGCGGCGGATCGCGTCGGCGCCGAAGCCTTCGTGATGATCTCGACCGACAAGGCGGTCAACCCGGTCAGCGTGATGGGCGCGTGCAAACGCGCGGCGGAAATCTTCTGCCAGAACTTTTCGGCGCGCTCGAATACGCATTTCATCACCGTGCGTTTCGGCAACGTGCTCGATTCGGCCGGCAGTGTCGTGCCCTTGTTCCGCGAACAGATCCGCAGCGGCGGACCAGTGACGGTGACGCATCCGGAGATCTCGCGCTACTTCATGACGATCCCCGAGGCCTGCCAGCTGATCCTGCAGGCGAGCGTGCTGGGGCAGGGCGGCGAAATCTTCGTGCTCGACATGGGCGAGCCGGTGAAGATCAGCTATCTGGCCGAGCAGATGATCCGCCTCGCCAACAAGGTGCCCGGGCGTGATGTGCATATCGTCTACACCGGCCTGCGTCCCGGCGAGAAGCTGTTCGAGGAGCTGTTCCATCCGCAGGAAAGCTACGCCAGCACGCGTCACGCGAAGATTTTCCTCGCGCAGCCGCGCAGCATGTCGTGGGATCTGCTGCAGGCGCAGCTCGCGAAGGCTGCAGTCGCCGTGCGCGACTACGACGAGGACGCGCTGCGTCGTTGCCTGACCAGTCTCTTGCCAGAGTTCGCCTGGCGCGAAGATTCGGGCGATGCCGAAGTCGTGCCGATCGTGCGCTCGCAAGCCTGAGCACGTAGAATTTTCCGCGAGGCAGGATGCCTCGCCGGCGAATCAAGCGCGCAAGGGTTTGATTCGCGTAGCCGAGTCCGGACTTGCTTCGGACTCGGCGCGGGCTGCCAGCCCCTGGATGGGGTTGTGCAGACCTTCAACAAAGCCACAACACAGGACGTCGAGATGTCGAAGCCGCTGCGCAAAGTCGTGTTTCCCGTCGCCGGTCTCGGCACGCGTTTCCTGCCGGCGTCGAAAGTCGTCGCGAAGGAAATGCTGCCGGTGCTCGACAAACCGCTGATTCAGTATGCGGTCGACGAGGCGGTCGATGCGGGCGCTGATACGCTCATCTTCGTCACCAATCGCTACAAGCACGCGATCGCCGACTATTTCGACACGGCCTACGAGCTTGAACAGAAGCTCGATCGCGCGGGCAAGAAGGAACTGCTCGCCGCGGTGCAGAACGTCATTCCGAAGCACGTGCGCTGCGTGTTCGTGACGCAGGCCGAAGCACTCGGCCTCGGACATGCCGTGCTCTGCGCCAAGCCGGTAGTCGGCGATGAGCCGTTCGGCGTGATCCTGCCCGATGATCTGATCTGGACAGGTCCGAATGAAGCGGGCGGTCACGGCGCCCTACGCCAGATGGCCGAGTTCGCAGATGCGGAAGGTGCAGGCGGTGCGATCGCGGTCGAGGAAGTGCCGCGCGATGACACGAACAAATACGGCATCGTCGATGCGACGCCGGTGAGCGAGCGCGCCGCGCTGGTCAAACACGTTGTTGAGAAGCCCAAACCCGAAGTCGCACCGTCGAACCTTGCGATTGTCGGGCGCTATGTGCTGCCAGGCCGCATCTTTGAATTGCTTGAGAAAACGACGCCCGGCGCGGGTGGAGAAATCCAGCTGACCGACGCGATCGCCGCGTTGCTCGCCGAGCAAAAAGTCTATGCCTACCGCTTCGCCGGCACGCGTTACGACTGCGGCAGCAAGCTCGGCCTGGTCAAGGCAACGCTGCATTTCGCGCTGCGCGATCCGGCGCTGGCGCAGGCCACGCGCGATTTCGTTGCGACCGCGAAAGGCTGATGGATCTCAGCTACATCCTGAATCACCTCGGCGAAGACCGCGAGTCGTATCGCGGCGCCGTGTCGCCGCCGATCTTCCAGAGCTCGATCTTCGCATTCCCGAGCGTCGAAGCGTTCCGCGCCGGTTTCCGCGACGAGTTCAAGCGCACGACCTACACGCGCGGTAACAACCCGACGGTCGAGATCCTGCGCAAGAAAGTCGCGGCGCTCGAAGGCGCCGAAGATTGCCTGATGTTCGGCAGCGGCGCCGCGGCGATTTCCGCGGCGGTGATCGCGAGCGTATCGGCCGGCGATCACGCAATCTGCGTGGCGCGGCCGTATTCGTGGACGCGCGCGGTGCTGCGTGACCTGCTCGGCCGCTTTGGCGTGACGACGAGCTTCATCGACGGTACCGACGTCGCGAACTTCGAAGCGGCAATCACGTCGAAGACGAAGCTGATCGTGCTCGAAAGTCCGAACTCGATGACCTTCGAGCAGCAGGATCTTGCCGCGGTCGCGCAGCTCGCAAAGAAGCACGGCATTCGCACGCTGTGCGACAACAGCTACGCGACGCCGCTCAACCAGTCGCCGCTCGCACTCGGCATCGACATGGTCGCGCATTCGGCGACGAAGTATCTCAACGGCCATAGCGACGTCGTCGCCGGCGCGTTGTGCGCGAGCGAGTCGATCCTGCGCGAGGTGTTCAAGGGGCCGTATATGACCTGTGGCGCGATTCTGTCGCCGCACGACGCCTGGCTCATGATTCGCGGCCTGCGCACGCTGCCGATCCGCGTCGAGCGCATCGCGCGCACGACGCGCGAGGTACTCGCGTTCCTGCGCGCGCACGAGCGTGTGGAAAAAATATACTTTCCGCACGACGAGGCGAATCCGCAATTCGGCCTCACGCAGACGCAGACGCGCGGCGCGAGCGGCTTGCTTACACTCGAACTGCGCGTCGACGACGTCGCAGCGGTCGAGCGTTTCTGCGCCGCGCTCAAACGCTTTCTGATGACGGTGTCCTGGGGCGGCTATGAGTCCCTGCTGTTTCCCGTCGCGGCCGTGTATCCGGCGAATGCGCCCTTGCATCCGCCCGGCGACGGCCTGCCATTGAGCCTCGTGCGCTTGTCGATCGGCCTCGAAGAACCAGAGGTATTGATCGCCGACCTGCAGCAGGGACTCGCTGCAATCTGATTCTTTCCCGCGCCGATTTGCGTCTTGACCAACAAGGCGCAGATGCGACGCGATTTCGCCCGTATCGCGCCATGAGCTGCCACGCTTTTGCCATGCTGTTGGATCACGCTATCGTTGGCTGCATGTAATCGCGTAAATTCCACATCTGCCTCGCGCGCGCGAGGCAGCGACCAGCAAGTCGTCTGTTGCGGGTCACTGGGGCAGGTAGAGCGCCGCTGTCGGCGCGCATTTTCGTTCAAAGGATG
>CAZDWH010000213.1:0-5064 GCA_964509025.1 uncultured Rhodanobacteraceae bacterium | reverse complement strand
ATAGGCATTCAGATCCGCGCGCACGAGACTGCCTCCGGCGGTGCTGATCGCCACGTGCAGTACATCGGTCTGCACATCGATGGTTTGCGTCGCTGGTTGCGCGGTCTGCGTTGAAGGCGCGGACGGCGGCGCCGGAATGCTCGCGCTGGGGGATGCGCTACTCGGCACATCGCCGGACGGTTTGTTCGCTGCCGGAGTGGACGAGCTTGCCGCCGTCGTAGTGGTAGCCGGCGTGGCGGGCTTCGGACCATAGTCCTGCTGCCAGGCATTGAAAAGGAAATAGCCGACCAGCAGCAGGGCGAACAGCAGGATGGGGCGATTGCTCGTCATTGAATTCGTGCCGGGTTGACGCCACCGCGGCCAGCGCAATGACGAAGATTATGGAGATGAAGTATCGAGGTCCCGCGCATGATCGTGCGGGCACTGGAACAAGGTTTCAAGCAAGGGCGCGCATTGTGACGGTCGCAACCTCTGCGTTCAATGGGCTTGCGGCGGGGCTGCGGGTTTCAGTCTTGCGAGTTTGTGCCATAGCGCCTCGAGATCGGCGCGCAGGACGACATTGGTTTGCGCGGCTGCCGCTGTGCGCGCGACGACAAGCATGTCGCAGGCCGGGAATTCGGCACGACGCAGACGAAAACTTTCGCGGATCTGACGGCGAATGCGATTGCGTTCGACCGCACGCTTGGACACGCGCTTGGACACGGCCATGCCCAAGCGGGCGCCGTCCAACTCATTGGGGCGAAATTCGCAGTGGAAGTATTGCGCAGCGAGGCGTTTGCTGCCGCGGCGTAGCGCGGCGAAGTCCCCAGGCAGAAGCAGGCGCGCGGTGCGCGGATAGCTTAGCGTCCGCGAACCGGTCATCACGCCGATCTTGTTAGACCCGTCTTACGGGATGAGGCGCTTGCGGCCTTTCGCGCGACGCGCATTGAGCACGGCGCGGCCGCCGCGCGTCTTCATGCGCGCACGAAAGCCGTGGGTACGGGCGTGCTTGAGGTTGCCGGGCTGGAAAGTGCGCTTGGTAGCCATGACACAGTCAAATTCAGGTGAAAAAGAAGCGGAATTCTAGCCAATTCAAAAGCATCGTGTCAATTCTTATCTGCTTGGCGAGCCACGCGGCGCGGCGGTAGACTCGTCGGCCGCGGACCAAGATGGTGCGCGTTCGTTTCGAGCGGAAATCCTATGAGTGACTTGTGGCGGCGCTGCCTGGAACGCCTGGAAGGCGATTTCAGCGTGGAGGATTTGCATACCTATCTGAAGCCCTTGCAGGCGGTCGAGGATGCCGAGGGGCTGCGTCTGCTCGCGCCAAACGAATACACGCTCGACATCGTGCGCGCCGAATTCCTGCCGCGCATCGGCACGGTGCTGCAGCATCTCGCCGGTGCGCCGGTCAAACTGCGGCTCGAGGTCGGCACGCTGACGCAACGCAAGGCGCGCGCAGCGGCGACGTCGGCAGCGTCGGCCGCCGATGCCGAGTCATTCGAATCGAATCTCGATCCGCACTATACCTTCGAGTCCTTCGTCGAAGGCAAGTCGAACCAGCTCGGCAAGGCTGCGGCGCTGCAGGTGGCGAACAACCCGGGCCGGGCCTATAACCCGTTGCTGCTGTACGGCAGCACCGGCCTCGGCAAGACCCATCTGATGCACGCGGCGGGCAATCTGATGCGCCAGCTCAATCCCGCGACCAAGGTGATGTATCTGCGTTCGGAACAGTTCGTGCGCGAGATGATCCAAGCGTTGCGCACCAAGAGCATGGACGACTTCAAGCGCCGCTTTCGCGCAGTGGACGCGCTGTTGATCGACGATATCCAGTTCTTCGCCGGCAAGGATTCGACGCAGGAGGAGTTCTTCCACACCTTCAATGCGCTATTTGAGGCCAAGCAACAGCTGATCATGACCTGCGACCGCTTTCCGAAGGAGGTCGACAACCTCGAACCACGGCTCAAATCCCGTCTCGGCTGGGGCTTGTCGGTCGCGATCGATCCGCCAGACTTCGAGACGCGCACAGCCATCCTGTTGAGCAAGGCGGCCGCGCGGGGCCTGGAAATTCCCGATGCCGTGGCACAGCTGATAGCGCGACGCATGCGTTCGAACGTGCGCGACCTCGAGGGCGCACTCAATACGCTCGCGGCACGCGCGAATTTTCTCGGTCAGCCGATCACCAACGAGTTCGCGCTCGAAACATTGCGCGACCTGCTGACCTCGCACGCGCAGACGATCACGGTGTCGAATATCCAGAAAACCGTCGCGGAGTACTTCGGCCTGCGCCTGACCGACCTGCTGTCGATGAGCCGCAGCCGCTCGCTCGCGCGGCCGCGTCAGATGGCGATGGCACTGGCGAAGGAATTGACTGAACATAGCCTGCCCGAAATCGGGCGTGCATTCGGCGGACGCGACCACACGACTGTGCTGCACGCCTGTCGCACGATTCGCGACTTGCGTACGACCGACGGCAAGCTGCGCCAGGACTGGGAAAAGCTGCTGCGTACGCTGACAGAGTGATATCCTGTGGATAAGCTTGGGGACTGGGGACGCCGCTAACTTATCCACAGACTGCCAACACGGATCAGCGGCAGAAATCCAGAGTCAATCTAACAATTAAGTTTTTGTTTTTTATGTTAATTTTGTGAGAATTGTGCTTATGCACAGGCACAGTTACTACTAGCTTTTAATTTCTTTCCTCCAACCAGAAGCAGAACAACGGAATCGACCATGCGTTTCAGCATCCAGCGTGAAGTGCTCTTGAAACCGCTCCAGCAAGTTGTCGGCGTGGTGGAACGCAGACAGACCCTTCCGGTCCTTGCCAATTTGCTCGTCGTTGCCGGACCCAAGCAGGTCACGTTCACCGGTACCGATCTCGAAGTCGAGATGTCGGCGACGACGGTAGCTGATGAAATCCAGCCCGGCGAGACGACGATTCCGGCGCGCAAGCTGTTCGATATCTGTCGTGCCCTGCCCGATGGCAGCAGGGTCGAATTCAAGCTCAACGGCGATCGCATGAGCGTCAGCTCGGGACGCAGCCGTTTTACGCTGGCGACCTTGCCCGCTGCGGAATTCCCGGTGATCGACAATATCGAACTCGCCGAGCGCGTAAGCCTGCCCGAGGCTACCTTGAAGGGCCTGATGGACAAGACCGCGTTCGCGATGGCACAGCAGGACGTACGCTATTACCTCAACGGTCTTCTGCTCGATCTGCGCGAGAAAACGCTGCGCTGTGTCGCGACCGATGGGCACCGACTTGCCTTGGTCGAAACAGACTTGGCGTCTGGCGTGGCGGCGCAGAGACAGATCCTGATTCCGCGCAAGGGCGTGCTCGAGTTGCAAGGCCTGTTCGAGACGGGCGACGGCGCGGTCGAACTCGAATTCGGCCGCAATCATCTGCGCGTCAAGCGCGGCGACGTGACCTTCACCTCAAAGCTGATCGATGGGCGCTTCCCCGACTATGAAGCCGTCGTGCCGATCGGGGCGGACAAGGAAGTGCGCGTGACTCGTGAATCCTTGCGCGGTTCGCTGCAGCGCGCTGCGATTCTTTCGAATGAGAAGTATCGCGGCGTGAAGCTCGAAATCGGACCGAACAAGCTGCGCATCATTGCGCACAACCCGGAACAGGAAGAGGCGGTCGAGGAACTCGAAGCCAAGACCGGCGTCAGCGAGCTGTCCGTCGGTTTCAACGTCAATTATCTGCTCGATGCGCTCAATGCCCTCGGTGGCGAAGAAGTGCTGATGTGCCTGCGCGATGGCAATTCGAGCTGTCTGCTGCGTGCGCCGGACAGCGAAGCCGCACGCCACGTGATCATGCCGCTGCGGCTCTGACCTGACCGCAGTTTTTCGGCGCAGGTTCTTCTAGCCGAGCAGGCGCCGTCATGCATTTGAGTGAGTTGCGCATCCAGAATCTGCGCAATATTCCCGCGCTTCAGCTCACGCTCGCACCCGGGTTCAACGCATTTACCGGCGCGAACGGCGCCGGCAAGACCAGCCTGCTCGAAGCGGCCTATCTGCTTTCTCATGGCAGCAGCTTCCGCACCAAGCAAGCCGAACCCCTGATTGGTCGAAGTGCCGAAGAACTGGCGTTGTTTGGGCATGTGATAACGGCAAGCGCGGCGCACCGACTTGGCCTGCAGCGTAGCGGTGGCCGTTGGGCCGCGCGGCTGGATGGCGATAGTCCTCCGAACCTGTCGGCTCTGTTCGCTGCCTGCGCGGTCGTGGCCTTCGAGCCGGGCAGTCACGCCCTGATTTCCGGTAGCTCCGAGTTGCGGCGCGGTTATCTCGACTGGGGTGTGTTTCACGTGGAACATGACTTCGCGACCTGGTCGCGCCGGTTCCGTCGTGCGTTGCGCCAGCGCAATGCCCTGCTGAAACAGGACGCCGATGAAAGCTCGCTAGCTGCCTGGGATGCGGAGTTCGTTCTCGCTGCCGAGAATCTGACGCAACAGCGCCAGCGATATATCGACCAGCTGCGTCCGGAGCTTACGGGATTGCTGCAGGCTTACTTGCCCGAACTCGGCGCCGCGCAGCTGGAATTCCGGGCTGGCTGGGATCGCGACGTGCCGCTCGCAGAGGTGTTGGCCGTCAAGCGCGCGCGTGACCGCCTGCTCGGACACACCACGCGCGGTCCGCATCGGGCGGATTGGATCCTGTCGTTCGAGCATGCCCGGAGCCATGAACATTTGTCGCGCGGGCAGGAGAAGCTCTGTGCGATCGCCTGCATGCTCGCACAGGCTCGGCTATATCGCGCCGGGCGCGGCGAGTGGCCGATTATCGCGCTCGATGATTTTTGTTCTGAACTCGACGCCACGCATCAGGAACTGGCACTCGCGAGCCTCGTACGCGATGGCGCACAGGTGCTGCTCAGTGGTACGGAATTGCCGCCGCGGCTGGTCGAATTCTCACCGCCGCAACGCTGGTTCCACGTGGAACAAGGCCAAGTCCGGCTGCTGCTGTAACGAGCTATAATATGACATTGCCCCGCGCGAGCAGGGATTGTTGCGGCTTACCGTCCGGACGCGCGCGTTCGGCATCGAGTGGATACATGACCGAGCAGACTCCGAACCAATACGACTCCAGCAG
>CAZDWH010000212.1:0-5080 GCA_964509025.1 uncultured Rhodanobacteraceae bacterium | reverse complement strand
ACTCCAGCGCGTTCTGGGTCACCTACCGCCAAGCTGCCCAGCTCGGCGGCCACGACCTGCAGTTCGAAGGCCGCGTGGGTACTGACCGGAAGCAGGCGCGCGTGAACGGCGATCAGCTCGAAGCCGCCGACGGCAGCGCGACGTGGAAAGACGCTGCGGTGTCGCGCGCGGCGCAGGCGCGCATGAGCGACCTTCGTGCGACCTTCGCGACGCAGCCGAACGGCCAGATCATCGGCGATCTCAAGGACCTCGGCGGCCCGCTGCAGGCCGACGGCCTGTTCCAGATCGTGGGCAAGGACTACAGCGGCGAGGCGCGCCTGGCACCGCGCGATGCCGATCCGCATGTGATCGAGGCGCTGCAGCATCTCGGTCAGCCGCAGGCGGATGGCTCGGTACTGCTCAAGGTCAGCGGGCATATGAACAAGGTTTTGTGACAAGCTGCTGCGCTCGCATCCTGCGCTCCGGCGCCACGCGACCTGCGTTCGCTCGCTACGCTTGTAAAGGACTTTGATGTTGTCCGACGCTTTCCTCGACGAAGCCCTCGCCGTCGCGCAACGCGCAGCGACCGCAGCGAGCGCGGTGATCACGCGCCACTATCGCGGCAACTTCGCGGTCGAGATCAAGGCCGATGCGACGCCGGTAACGATCGCCGATCGCGAGGCCGAGGCCGCGATCAAACAGGTATTGCGCGCGGCCTATCCCGAGCATGCGTTCTACGGCGAGGAGGAAGGTCGCGAAGGCGAGGGCGATCTGCTCTGGCTGATCGATCCTATCGACGGCACGCGCAGCTTCGTGCGCGGCTATCCGATGTTTTCGACGCAGATCGCGCTGATGTATCGCGGCGAACTCGTGCTCGGCGTGTCCAATGCGTCTGAGTTCGGCGAGATGGCCTGGGCGCGGCGTGGCGGCGGCGCGTTTCTCAACGGCGCGCCGATCCGTGTCGCTTCGACGCAGGAGTTCGATGCGCAGACCGCGCTGTCGATCGGCAATGTCAAAACCCTGTCGCGCGGCGCGGGCTGGAACGTGCTCGCGGGCCTGATCCAGCGCTGTGGCCGCACGCGCGGCTACGGCGACTTCTATCACTACCACCTGCTTGCGCGCGGCGCGATCGATCTCGTGATCGAGTCCGACGTGAATATCCTCGACATCGCCGCGCTCGCGCTGATCGTGCGCGAGGCGGGTGGAGTGTTTACCGATCTGGCGGGCGCGGAACTGAGTCTCGCTACGACGAGTGTGCTGGCGGGGACGGCGGAGTTGCATGCGCAGGCGCTGCGCGCGGGATTGTGCTAACCAAGTTCGCGCAAAATCGGCCGCGTGACGGCGGCTTCCTACAGCACCCCGTCGCTAAAATTTCATGACTCACTTCGCGAAACAAGCACTTGCACCGAACGCTTAGGTACGGTCGCTTAGGCTGCTGCGAAGCAGCATGACATTGATCACATAACCCGTAAGCTCCGCGCGGACTCGAGCGCGCCGGTGCCCCGCGGGCTTGAGTTGTCGAGACGGATGCGCGCATCTGCGTGCATCTTTTTTTGTGTCGAAATCTGGAGTGACACACGCAGGATGCAGTAGCAACGCATTACTCAATCCACGGTTCCCTGACATGGGACTATCAAAAAACTTGAGGTCACGGCCTCTTACCTGGGAGCGATTTTGATGAAACGTTTGCAATTGGTTTCTGCGGTTCTCGCAAGTCTGTGCGCGGTGTCGGCTTATGCTGCGCACCCGGGCGATACGCTGTTCGTGCAAAAAAATTTCGAAGGCAGCCAGCTCAAGGCGGGCGACACCTTGGTCGCCGATGGGCAGGGCAATGCCGCGTGGTATCGCGGCAGCTCGCAAATCGCCACGCTGCATGATCCGGATGACCTGGTCGGCACGCAGTCGTCGAACAAGAACGCGCTGTACATCACCGACGTCGATGGTGCGAGCGTACACGGCAAGATCGACAACTCGAACAACGATCTGTTCCTCGGTGAGGATGCGCCGCAGATCGTGCACAACATGAAGGAACTCAACAATTCGAAGGAACCGCCCGGCCAGGTCAAGGCTGCCGGCGGCAATACGTCGAACGACATGACCTACCACAACGGTACGGTGCTGCATGCCAACAAGACCCAGGCAATTTTCTGGGGCTCGTGGTCGAGCGATCCGAACGGCATCATCGCCGGCATGGATACGTTCTTCCAGGGCTGGAGCGGCAGCGGCATGGCTGGCGATTCGGACGAGTACTACGACATCATCGGCGGCAGCAAGGGCTTCGTCACCTCGACCTCGACCTACCTCGGTCACGTGTTCGATACCAGCACGCCGCCGAAGCGCGCGCTGACCACCTCGAGTGCGGTCGCCGAAGCCTGCAAGATCACCAATAACAATCCGGATCCGAACGGCGTGTACTTCATCTTCACCTCGACCGGCGCAGGCCACGTCAGCTACTGCGCATGGCATAGCTGGGGCACTTGCACCGGCGGTGCGCCGATCCAGGTCGCCTACATGCCGAACCTTGCCGGTGTTTCCGGTTGCGATCCGAGCGACACGTGGACGACGCATTCCGAGCCGCTCGCCGCGATCGCCAGCGTGACCTCGCATGAGCTGTCGGAAGCGATCACCGATCCGCGCGGCGCGGGCTGGACCGATTCGTCGGGCAACGAGAACGGCGACAAGTGCGCGTGGTCATTCAACAACGTCGTGACCCTGTCGAATGGCAGCCAATGGAAGCTGCAGATGGAGTGGTCGAATGCGGCGAACGACGCCGGCACCGGCTACCTCAATCGCAGCGGCCAGCCGGGCTGCCTGCAGTAAGCGCTTTGCTTCGGGCCTTGTCCGAAGACTGATTGAACGCCCCGGGTCGAGCCCGGGGCGTTTTTTTTTGCTTTCGAGGATGCTGCGCAATCGGCATGATCGGCATGGCTTGTGCGAAAATGCGCACATGCGCAAACCCCCAATCATCCACGCCAAGCGCCTCGTTGAAGGCAGCAAGTTCCTCAAAGTCGAACAGCTCGATCTTGAATTTTCGAACGGCGAGCGCCGCACTTACGAGCGCCTGCGCAGTTCCGGGCTCGGCGCGGTGATCATCGTGCCGATGCAGGACGACGCCACGGTGCTGCTCGTGCGCGAATACGGCGCGGGAATCGATCGCTATGAACTCGGCCTGCCCAAGGGCCGCCTCGATCAGGACGAAACGGTCGAGCAGGGCGCCAATCGCGAGCTGAAAGAGGAAGTCGGCTACGGTGCGCGCGATCTGCATATCCTGCACACGCTGTCGCTGTCGCCGACTTACATGTCGGCAATGACGCATGTGGTGCTCGCGCGCGATCTTTATCCCGAGCGCCTCGTCGGCGACGAGCCGGAGGAGCTCGAAGTGGTGCCATGGAAACTGTCCGAGCTGCACACGCTGATCGCGCGCGACGATGTGACCGAAGGCCGCTCGATCGCGGCGCTGTATATTGCGCGCGAATATCTGGCCGGTCGCTTCAAGCCGCAGGTTTGAAGTGTCATCGAGACGAATAAACCGCAGGTTTGAAACCCATGAATACTTATACGCCGCGGCCGTGACGATGCAGCTCGATCACGCCGAAATCACGCGCGCCTGCCGCGAAATCGCGCGTACCGCGGGCGCAGCGATCATGCGCATCTACGACAGCGATTTCGCGATCGAGCACAAGGATGACAACTCGCCGCTGACCCAGGCCGATCTCGCCGCGCATCGCACGATCCTCGATGGCCTCGCCGCGCTCGCGCCGGATATTCCCGTATTGTCCGAGGAATCGGCGCACGAAGTGCCATGGTCGGTGCGGCGCGAATGGTCGCGCTATTTCCTCGTCGATCCGCTCGACGGCACGCGCGAGTTCATCAAGCACAACGGCGAGTTCACCGTGAACATCGCGTTGATCGAAGATCACGTGCCGACGCTCGGCGTCGTCTATGCGCCCGCGCTCGACGAGATGTATAGCGCCTGGCAGGGCGGGCGGGCCTGGTTCCATGCGAACGCGACGAGCGATGGTGTTGCCCTGCGCACGCGCGCACGCGCGCTGCCGCTCGTCGTCGCGGGCAGCCGCTCGCATGGTGATGCGCGTACCGCTGCGGCGCTGGAACGGCTGGGCGCGCACGAATTGGTCGCGCTTGGTTCCTCGCTCAAGTTCAGTCGCGCCGCGCGCGGTCAGGCCGATCTGTATATCCGCTACGGCCCGACCTCGGAATGGGACACGGCCGCGGGCCAATGCGTGCTCGAACAGGCCGGCGGCGGGGTCTGTCGTATCGATGGCACCGCGTTGCGCTACAACACCAAGGAATCGCTGCTCAATCCGGATTTTCTCGCCTACGGCGATCGCTCGGTCGATTGGGCGCGGGCGGTGAGCGGCGAGCTTAAAGCATGAGCAAGAAGCATGTGATCGATGATTTGCTGCAGATCATGGCGCGCCTGCGCGACCCGCAGCACGGCTGCCCTTGGGACGTCGAGCAGACCTTCGCGACGATCGCGCCGTACACGATCGAGGAAGCCTACGAGGTTGCGGATGCTATCGACCGCGGCGATCATGCCGATCTGCGCGACGAGCTCGGCGATCTGCTGCTGCAGGTCGTGTTCCATGCGCGCATGGCCGAAGAGGCGGGCGAGTTCTCGTTCGCCGACGTGGTCGAGTCGATTTGCGCGAAGATGATCCGGCGCCATCCGCATGTGTTTCCGGACGAAAACGGCAAGCTGCAAAAAGTGGAAAACGCGGCCGCGCAGACTACGGCCTGGGAAGAGCACAAGCGGCGCGAGCGCGAAGGCAATGGCGCCGCCGACACGAGCGTGCTCGCTGGCGTCGCGCGCGGCCTGCCCGAGTGGCCGCCCGCATTTAAATTTCAGAAGCGTGCTTCGCGCGTCCGCCTCCACTGGCCCCACCCCGGCCCTCCATGTAGCTCGGGGTCTGAAATGTAATCGAGTAGGGCGTCCTCAGGGATAACGGCGCGACGAACCGACCATCGGTGAAGTTTCTCGCATCCGGATAGTACGGGGAATGGAAGACCGCGTTCATGAATGGAAACACGGGGTTACCGGTGACTGTCCACGAGTACACGTAAGGAGTTGAGCCGATCGCAA
>CAZDWH010000211.1:0-5081 GCA_964509025.1 uncultured Rhodanobacteraceae bacterium | reverse complement strand
CGGCGCTAACGAATCGGAGAACATCATGCAATTGGTACTGCTTCAGAAAGTCAAAAACCTCGGCAACCTCGGCGACAAGGTCAAGGTGAAGCCGGGCTACGGCCGCAACTATCTCGTCCCGCAGGGCAAGGCAGTGCCGGCGACCGAGGCCAACGTGGCTGAGTTCGAAAAGCGCCGCGCCGAATACGAAGCGAAGGCGAACCAGATCCTTAGCGGCGCACAGACGCGCCTCGCTGCGCTCGAAGGCGCCTCGATCACGATCAAGGCGAACGCGAGCCCGGAAGGCAAGTTGTTCGGTTCGGTCGGTCCGCGCGACATCGCCGAGGCCTTCAGCGCCGCCGGCCATCCGCTCGAGAAGAGCGAAGTCGTGATGGGCGAAGGCCCGCTGCGTCACACCGGTGAGTTCGACGTCCCGGTGCACCTGCATGCCGACGTGCACACCTCGGTCAAGGTGATCATCACTGCCGAAGAATAAGTTAGTCGCGAACGCGACTAACTGCCGCCGTTCGAGCGACGACTTCGCGTCGCTCAAGGCCGGCGACAAAGGCGCCCTTGGGCGCCTTTGTTTTTTTCAGGTGAAGGCACCCGCGCCGGCCAAGGCTTCCACCGCAGCGTTGGCATGGAAAATTCGGGCGCAATGCTATGATGCCCGGACATCGACGACGCACGGCTGATGGCAACGGATTCCATCCAAATTCCCGGCTACGAGATGCTCCGCCAGCTGGGCTCGGGCGGCATGTCGGTCGTCTACCTCGCGCGTCAACGCTCGCTCGATCGCAACGTCGCGATCAAGGTGATGCGCCGCGTCGGCATCGCCTCGAGCGAGGAGGCGCAGCAGTTCGAGAAGCGCTTCCTGCTCGAAGGTCGCACGATGGCGGCGCTGCCGCACCGGAACATCGTCGCGGTCTACGACATCGTCACCAACGACGACATCGCCTACATCGTGATGGAGTACCTCGACGGCGGCACGCTGTCGGAACGCATGCGCGCGGGCGTGAGCCTCGGCCAGGCGCTGGCGGTGATCGTGCAGACCGCGGGCGCGCTTGAATACGCGCACGTCAAGGGCATCATCCACCGCGACCTCAAGCCGGCGAACATCATGTTCCGCGACGGCGTGGTGCCGGTGCTGACCGACTTCGGCATCGCGCGCCAGCGCGACTCGGCCGCGACCGCGCTGACCCAGGCGGGCATGATGGTCGGCACGCCGCAGTACATGAGTCCGGAGCAGATCAACGGACAGCTCGTGGACGGGCGCGCGGACCAGTACAGCCTCGGCGTGCTGCTTTACGAATTGCTCACCGGCAAGCCGCCGTTCTCGGGCGACACGACGCTCGCGGTGCTGATGTCGCATCTGACCAAGGAGGCGCCGCCGCTGCCGGCGGAGTTCGCCGACTTCCAGGGCATCGTCGGGCGCATGCTGGCGAAGGATCGCGAGCAGCGCTATCCCAACCTGGTCGAGTTCATCGCCGATCTCAAGTCGCGCCTCACGCACAGCGATACCTTGCTGATGCGGCTGCAGCTCAATCCGGACCAGAGCACGTCCGACCAGCTGCGCGACCTCGGTTTCGACGCGATGACGCCTTCGTCGCTGGGGCGCCCGACCGGATCGGGCTCGCTGCCCGGTGTGCGCATCGCCTTGCAGGGCACCGGTTCGACCCAGGTGCCCATGGCCGAGCCTGCGTTGTGGACGCGTCCGGCGTGGAAGTGGGCCGGCGCCGCAGTCGGCGTGCTGCTGCTCACGCTGGTGCTCTGGTTTGGATTCGGACGCAAGCATGAGCTCACGAGCGATGAGCGCGAGCTCGTGCAATACCGCATCGACAAGGCCGAGACGCGTCTGAAGGACGGCAAGCTGATCGGCGATAACAGTGCATATCAGTTTCTGCAGGAGGCCAAGCAGAAGGATCCGAACAACGCGCGCGCGAACGAGCTGGTTGCGCAGATCGCGGCGACGCTGGCGACTTCCGCGCAGGCAGCGCTGACCGAGAACAAGCTCGACCAGGCGCTCGAACTCGCCAACGAAAGCCTGCTGGTCAAACCCGATGTCGCCTCGGTGCAGACGCTGAAGACGTCGATCGCCGACGCGCAGAAGGCGGCACGCAACAAGGTGCAGATCGACGCGCTGGTGCAAGCCGCGGAAGCCGCGCGCGCGTCCGGCAATCTGTTCGGCGACGGCAGCGCCTATGCGTCGTTGCTGCGTGCGCGCGCGCTCGCGCCGGCGAATGCGGACGTGCAGCAGCGCATCCGTGCCTTGGTCGACGACGAGCTCGGCAAGGTGCAGAAGCAGATCGATACCGCAGAACTCGCGGTCGCGACGCGGTCGCTGGCAGCACTCGAAGGCTCTCTCTCGTCCGAACCGGCTTATGCCGCAATGAAGACGCGGCTCGCGGCGGCGCAGAAACAACAGCAGCTGGCGGGCGAAACCGCCGCCTTGCTCGATCGCGCTGCAACGCAGCTGCGCGCGAGCCGGCTCGTTGCGCCGCCGGACGACAACGCCGCGCAATCGCTCGGCGAACTGCGCAAGATCGCCGGCAACGATGCGCGCACCACGGCGCTGGCCAAGTCGCTCGGTCAGGCATTGTTCGCCGAAGCGAAAAAGCTCGACGCGGCGAACCAGCCGACGCAGGCGATCGAGAACGTGGAGTTCGCGCTGCAAGCAGACCCGCAGACGACGGGCGCGCAGGAATTGAAGACGCAGATCGAACAACGCCTCGGCCAGCGCAAGGCGGCCATCGCGCGCGCCTTGTCGACGGTGCAGGCCGCGCTCAACGAACAACGCTTCGTGCCGCCGGCGAAGGACGACGCCTGGTCCGCGCTGCAAGCCTTGCTCAAGCTCGATCCGGAAAGCACGACCGGCAAGAGCCTGCTTGCCGAGCTGCCGAAACGCATCGCGGCCACCGCGCAAACGCTCGCATCGAAGGACGCTGCAGGCGCCAACGATTTGATCGCGGCGGCGCTCAAGCTCTATCCGGCCGACACGAATCTGGCCAATCTGCAGGCGCAGTTTTCCGCACAGCTCGCGCGTGAAGGCGCCGAAAAAATCGCGCAGGCGCGGCGCGAGCGCATCGCCGCCGTGGTCGGCGCGCCGACGCCGGAGCTCGACAAGCTCAAGAGCGCTGCGCGCGAGCTCGACGCTCTGCTCGCGGCGAACGACGCGAGCGCGGAGACGCGTACGTTGCGCACGCGCCTGATCGCGGCGATCGGCAATCGCATCCGTGCCAGCGACGCCGTCGCCGACTTCGATGCAGGCGCCGCTCTGCTCAACGACGAGAAGAAGAACCTCGCCGCCGATGTTGCATACGCCACATTGGTCACGGCGCTGCCCGATCTGCGCACGAAAACTGCGGCAGCGGAGCAGGCGCGGCTCGAAGCGGAGCGCGGCGAGCTCGTGCTGAACGCATTCCCCTGGGCCCGCGTCGAAGCGGTGGTCGACGCCAACGGCAAGGCGGTGACGCTGCCGCAGGATACGGTCACGCCGCTGACGCTCACGCTGCCGGCGGGCAGCTACCGCGTCACGTTCAAGCATCCGCAGGCGCTGCAGGCGACGCAAGTCATCGCCAAGGTGGACGCGAAGAAGCGCAGCACCTACAACGCCGCGTTCCCGACGATTTCCGCGAAAGGATATTTCAATCGTGCGGGCTTCTAGGGCGCCAATGCCGACTTTGCGCAGCTGGCGCCGCCGCGTCGCGTATGGCGCGTGTGCGGCGCTGCTCGCGGTTTCGACGGGTGCGCAGGCTCAGTACAAGGAAAGCTACGCCAAGGGTCTCGAAGCCTACAAGGCCGGCAAGTATGCCGAGGCCAAGCAATTGCTGCTCTCGGCGATTGCCGAAAACTCCGAGCCGGCTGCGCGCGTGCGCCTGTACGGCACGCGATTCGAGCCTTACCTGCCGCAACACTATCTCGGCCTGATCGCCGCGGCACAGGGCGATTGCGCAGGCGCGCAGGCGGCATGGGCGATGTCCGCAAACGCGCAGGTGGTCGCGCAGGTCGGCGATGCCGCGGGCGAGGAGAAGGCGGCCGCGGCGAAGTGCGGCAGCGTCGCGATCGCGCAAAAGCCGAATGCTGCACCGGCGCCCGCGCCGGCGGCGCCGAAGCCGAGCGAGCCGACGGTCGCGCAAAAAACTCCATCGCCGCCGACGAGTGGGCCAGAATCGAAGACTACGGCGCCGAAACCGGACGCGGACAAGAACATCGCGTCGAACAATCCCGCGCCCACGCGCCCGAACGAACCCGAGGTCAAGCTGCCGGTGCCGCCGCCGGAGCGTCCTGCCGAGAAACCGGCGGCGCCCGCGCCGGAGAATGTGGGCCCGCCGGCTCAACTGATCGCCGCGTTCGACAATTTCCTCAATGGCAACCTGCGCGAAGTCACGCGCATCAATCCCGCCGACTACGGCGATGCGCGGCTGCGCTTCCACGCCTACCTCGTGCGCAGTGGCGCGCGCTACACGCTGGCGCAGCTCGGCGATCAGAGTCAGCTCGAAGGTGCGCGCGCGGATGCGCGACAGGCACATGCGCTCAATGCGGGTGCGACGCCGGACACCTGGTTGTTCTCACCGCACTTCCGCAACTTCTACGCTGAGAATCGCTAGCCGCGTTGAAATGAAAAAGGGCGCTATCAAGCGCCCTTTTCAACAACCTGTGAATCGCGACGCATCAGAATCGATATACCGCGGACAGCGACGCGGTCTTGATCTTGTCCGAATGATCATAGGCCGCGTCGAGCTGCAGGCCCTTGAGGAACGACGTAGTGAACACGACGCCGCCGCCGAGCGCGTAGTGCATCTTGGCGCCGTAGCCACCGCCGAACACGACCGCCTCGGTCAGCCCCGCGCCGTCCGTCGGCGTGCCGTCGAACTGGATGGTGTGGCGCGGATCGTGCCATACACCGGCGCGCACGAACATCGGATTGGTCATGCTGGCAAAAGTATACTCCGCCCCGAGATGCAGTTCGGTGCCGTTCGGAACGCTCAGGTGGCGCAGGGCGTTCGCATAGCTCGCGCTGCCGTCGTCGAAGATCGAATTGGGTCGGCTGGGGAGACTCGGATAATACAACCTGTACTCGTCGAGGTTGACCACGGGTCGCT
>CAZDWH010000210.1:0-5114 GCA_964509025.1 uncultured Rhodanobacteraceae bacterium | reverse complement strand
GGCGAAGGCTGGGCGCTCTACTGCGAGAAACTCGGCAAGGAGATGGGCATCTACCGGACGCCTTACGACGACTTCGGTCGCCTGACCTACGAGATGTGGCGCGCCGCGCGCCTGGTCATCGATACCGGTGTGCATCACAAGGGCTGGACGCGCGCGCAGGCGATCGACTATCTCGCTAGCCGCACCGCGCTAAGCCAGCACGAAGTCGAAACCGAAGTCGACCGCTACATTTCCTGGCCCGGCCAGGCGCTCAGCTACAAGCTCGGCGAGATCAAGATCCTCGAACTGCGCGCGCGCGCCGAAAAGGAACTGGGGACCAAGTTCGATATCCGCGCGTTCCACGACGCGATCCTCGCGCTCGGCTCGGTGCCGCTGCCGGTGCTCGAGCAGCGCATCGATGCGTTTATTGCGGAGCAGAAAGCGAAGGCGTGAAGCGGCTAGTTTGCAACTCGCAGGCGAAAGGAAGCGCAAAGCTCGGCAAATTGTTTGTACTCAGGTGTGCCGTGAAACGTGATATCACGCAACCCCTCAAGCACCACAAGCGCCAATTGTTCCAACATGGAACAAAACCCTTTGAGGTTGGAAAACAAAGCTTCCAGAGAACTGATTACTTCTCGGTGAGCACCAGAACTTATCTGCGCGCCATAGGTTTCATTGAAGTGATGAACGATCTGATTGCGAGTTGCTACGAGATAAGCCAAGTGTTGTGCGAAATCGAGCGAATCGGAAGTCGAAGAATCGACTAACTTCCCGGTGAGTTCACCGAGCGTCCGTTTTTCGAGCTTCTTCAGTCTATCAAGCGTGGTGCCAGGTACCTGCGAACCTATGAAAGGAAGAGTGATCTTTAGGTAACGTTCCGCGTCCTGACTCGCAAGCACGATTGCACCAACTAGTCGCAGTATCTTGTCGGTATCTGACGGCGACGAGTTGGTCATTGCGCGCTAACCAAATTTACCCTGCAGCACACTAATCACACATCCCCGTCTTTGGCCCAGCCCTCACCCGTCCCGCGCGTGTATACAAAATCACTTTGCAGCACATTGCCTGCGGGAATCGATTCCTGCGCTGATAGTTCGGCGTAGTGGGGCGTGAAGTCGGGCTCGGTCGCGCGCATCAGTTGCTCGAAGCTGTCGATCACGAAGTAGGTCTTCTGGTACGTGTCGATGCGATAGCGCGTGCGCATGATGCGCATGAGGTCGAAGCCGATGCGGTTCGGCGCGGGCGATTCGAGGCAGTAGATCGACTCGCCCTTGGACGAGACGATGCCCGAGCCGTAGATGCGCAGGCCGTCGTCCTGCTTGATCAGGCCAAACTCGACCGTGTACCAGTAAAGGCGCGTGAGGTTGACCAGTGCCTCGGCTCCGACGCCATGCGCTTTCACGCCGCCCTTGCCGTAGGCCTGCATGTAATCGGCGAACACCGGGTTGAGTAGCAGCGGCACATGGCCAAACAGGTCGTGGAACAGATCGGGCTCGCTGATGTAGTCGATCTGCTCGGGTCGGCGGATCCACCAGGTGACCGGAAAGCGCCGATTGGCGAGATGATCGAAGAACGTCAGTTCGGGCAGCAGGCCTTCGACGCCAATCAACTCCCAGCCGGTCGTCTTGCGCAACACCTTGTTCAAATCATCGAACTTCGGAATCGCGTCGGGCGACATGCCGAACTGCTGCTGGTTGTCGATGAATTCGCGCGCGGCGCGGCCGACGAGGATTTTCTGCTGGCGCTCGAACAGCGTTGCCCAGGTCGCGTGATCCTCGCGCGCATAGCTCGACCACGGCTGTTCGACGACGGCGGTCGTGTAGACCGGCACACTGCCCTTGTCCGTCTGTTGATGTTCGACGCGGCGGGGTACTGCGTTCATGGCGACGATGGCCTGAAGATGCGATAGCCGATTTTAACCCGCCCCGTCGCGCAGCGTCGCGCGCGCCGCGAAATGTCGGCCAAGGTTCACACCGGCAGTGCCGTGGTCCGCTTGACCGTGCGCAGCGCCAGCGTCGATTGCACGCGCACCACGCCCGGAAGCTGCGTGAGGATTTCCGTGTGGATGCGCTCGAAGTCGGCGGAGTCGGCATAGACCACGCGCACCATATAGTCGGCCGTGCCGGCGAGCAGGCAGCACTCGGAAACTTCGGCATGCGCCTGGATCGCCGCCTCGAACGCATCGAGCGCGGCGCGGCCCTGCTGGTCGAGCGTGACCAGCACGAAGGCGGTGCCCGGCAGGCCCGCGGCTTTTTCGTCGAGCAGCATCACATAGCGCGCAATCAGCCCGCGCTCCTCGAGCAGCTTGACCCGACGCAGGCAAGCCGATGGCGAGAGATTGATCTGCTGCGCCAGCTCCATATTGGTCAGGCGTCCATCCTGCTGCAGCAGACGCAGGATCGCGCGATCGCGTTCGTCGATAGCTTCGACAGTCATTGGAATTAAATTCCATTAATTGACATAAATACGCACTATATTGCGACAAATTGCTTCCTGATTCAATGAAATTCGCGACTAAATGCACAATGTTTCGCCCATACTGCCTGCCGAAGCACGCCGGAAAGTACCGGCGGCAAATCATCGGGGAGTGCAGCAATGCGTATCGGCGTACCGAAAGAAATCAAGAATCACGAATACCGCGTCGGCCTGGTGCCCTCGTCGGTGCAGGAACTCGTGCACAACGGCCATCAGGTGATGGTGCAGGCGGGCGCCGGTCTCGGTGCGGGCCTCACCGACGCGGACTACGTCGCTGCAGGCGCGACCATCGTCGACGGCGCCGACAAGATCTTCGCCGACGCCGAGATGATCGTGAAGGTGAAAGAGCCGCTCGCGGAAGAGCGCAAGAAACTGCGCCGCGGCCAGATCCTGTTCACCTATCTGCACCTCGCTCCGGACGCGGCGCAAACGCGCGACCTGATCGACTCAGGTGCGATTTGCGTCGCCTACGAAACCGTTACTGCGGCGAATGGCTCGCTGCCGTTGCTGACGCCGATGTCGGAAGTCGCCGGTCGCCTCGCGCCGCAGGTCGGCGCGCATTCGCTCGAGAAGGCGCAGGGCGGCCGCGGCGTGCTGCTCGGCGGCGTGCCCGGCGTGCCGGCGGCGGAAGTCGTCATCCTCGGCGGCGGCGTGTCTGGCACGCATGCGGCGACGATTGCCGTCGGCATGGGCGCCAAGGTCACCGTGGTCGATCGTTCGGCCGATGCTCTGAAGCGCCTCGCCGGCCAGTTCGGCACCTCGATCTCGACCGTGTTCTCGACGCGCTCGGCGATCGAAGAACTCGTGCGTCGCGCCGACCTTCTGATCGGCGCCGTGCTCGTGCCCGGCGCTGCCGCGCCGAAGCTCGTGACCAAGGAAATGGTCAAAACGATGAAACCGGGTGCGGTCATCGTCGACGTCGCCATCGACCAGGGCGGTTGCGTCGAGACATCGCATGCCACGACGCATGCCGATCCGACCTATGTCGTCGACGGCGTCGTGCATTACTGCGTCGCCAACATGCCCGGTGCCGTCGCCCGCACTTCGACCTTCGCGCTCAACAACGTGACGTTGCCGTTCGCGCTCGCGCTCGCCAACAACGGTTGGAAGAAGGCGCTGGCGCAGGACGTGCACCTGCGCAACGGTCTCAATGTGGCAGAAGGTCAGGTGACCTGCGAGCCGGTCGCGCAGGCGCATGGTCTGGCTTATGTAAAGGCCGAAACCGTTATCGGCATGTAAGTACGATGGTCGCCGCTGCGCAAGGTGGCGGCGACCCTCACTCGCGCGGATTGTCGCGTGCCCGCGGAAATTCGATCACCCTGGCCGTGCCCACACGCACGGGCCCGCGTGGGCCGCGCCAGAGCACGGGCACATCGCGCGGAGAAGGCGGTTCTAGTTCGTGGTCGCCGGCCGGCTCGAGTGTTTCTTCCGGCTCGTCTTCCCAGCTGTAGCGCTTGCGCGGCACTGCGGCATCGAGGCGGAACGTCAGTAGCGCCGCGATCAGCCCGGCGACGCCACCGGCCAGGTGATATTCGAACGAGACCTCCTGCTCGCGCGGCAGTACGGTCATCAACATCCCGCCATAGAGAAAGAACACCAGCAGCGCGATAGACACACCGAGGCGGTCGCGCCGCACGAGGCCGATCACGAACAGGAAGAACATCAGCCCATGAGTGACGCCGCTGATGCCGACATGCACCGACGGCCGCGCCCACAGCCACACGCCGAGTCCCGAAGTGAGCCAGATCAGCGGCAGCGCCACGCGCGTCGCGCGCGGGTAGGCGTACAGGGTCAATGCCGCGAGCAGGCCGAGCGGCAGCGTGTTCGACATCAGATGCTCGAAATTCGCGTGCACGAGCGGTGCGGTGAGTATGCCGATCAGGCCACGCGGATCGCGCGGGCGGATGCCGAGCGCATCCATGTCCCAGCCGAGCGGTTAGGCCCCGATCCAGGCGAGCCAGATTCCGACCACCAACCCGGCCGCACCCACCAGCGCAAAAAAAAAGCGTTTGCGATCGCGCTGCACGGCGACGGCACTGGGTTCGGGGGTAGGAGCGGCGATATCCATTGCGCAGATCATTGGGGCAGGCGCCGCGGTGGACAAGTGGGCGGGAAAACAGGCGCTTGGCATAGGGTGGCAAATAAGTTGCACCACGCCGGATTCGGCGCACAATGGCAGCCTGAGCAAGGGGGCTCTAGGTGCTGCTCGATATCCGCACCACGATCATGATCGCGGCCGGGCTGGGTCTGCTGGTCGCGCTGAGCTTGCGCTATGTGCTGCGCGACTATCCGGCCATGCTCGGTTCGAGCATGCGCGAGTGGATGCTCGGCATTTCCCTGCAGGCGCTGTCGTGGGCGCTGGTTGAATTCCGCGATGTGCTCGCCGATTTCATCACCGTGGTGATTGCCAACGCGCTGCTGAGCATCGGCTATGCGCTGCTGGTCGACGCCACCCGGCGTTTTGTAGGCCACGCGCCACGCAACAAGACGCTGGCCGCACTGGTCGCTTCGAGCGTTTGCGTGCAAATCTTTTTCACCTACGTCGTACCGAATACGCGGCTGCGCATTCTGTTCGGCTCCCTGTTGTTCGGCCTGCTGCTGCTGTTTTCGATCGCGCCTCTGCTCGATCCGCGCCGGCCGCGGCGGCTCAGCGCGGTGCC
>CAZDWH010000209.1:0-5199 GCA_964509025.1 uncultured Rhodanobacteraceae bacterium | reverse complement strand
GGGGGGGTTGGAAGGGCTGGAGGGGGGAGGGAAGGTTGCCGCGGGGGAAAAGGGGGCGAGTGTTAAACTGCGGAATGGGCTAAACGGTGATCGTCGGGGGCGACGCGGTCGGGGGGACGCATGCGGGGTTGACCAAGCTCGGCCTTGCCGCATGGACGATCGGCGAGATCGTGCGCGCGGATGGCGACGAGCGCGTGCATATCCGCTGAGCGCCGCCTTGTCTGACGCGCAAACTTCAAGCGCCGGGGCACGACCGCTGCGCATCGTCGTGTTCGCCTCCGGCCGCGGCAGCAATTTTGCCGCGCTGATCGCGGCACAGCAGCGCGGCGAATTGCCAATCGAGATCTGCGCGCTGCTGTCGGACAAGCGCACCGCGCCTGCCCTGCTGCTCGCGGAAAACGCCGGCATCGAAGCGGTCGCGCTGCGCCCGCGCGACTATGCCGATCGCCTCGCCTTCGATCGCGCATTGTTCGCGCGCGCGGCGGAATTTGCGCCGGATCTGATCGTGCTCGCCGGCTATATGCGCATCATCGACGCCGCCGTGGTGAACGAATGGCACGGGCGCATGATCAATATCCATCCCTCGCTGCTGCCGAAATATCCGGGCCTCGATACGCATGCGCGTGCGCTCGCGGCCGGCGACCAGGTGCATGGCGCGAGCGTGCATTTCGTCACCGCCGAGCTCGATGGCGGACCGGTGATCGCACAGGTCGAAGTGCCGGTCGGCGCGGGCGATACGCCCGAAGCGCTCGCCACGCGGCTGATCGCGCTCGAGCATCGCTTGCTCGTGGCGACGGTCGATCTGATTGCGCAGCGCCGTGCTGCACTCGTCGACGGACGCGTGCAACTTGACGGCCGCGTGCTCGCGGCCCCACTGCTGCTCGACTCCGAAGCCGTTCGCCCTGAGCTTGTCGAAGGGCGTACTGAGATGCGCTGATAGAGCGCGCTTCGACCGGTTCAATGCGAATGGACTTCTCCGGTCGCGTTGTGTTCAGTTGCGCTCACGCAGACTGCGCCGCAACACTCACGAGCTGTAGACGACCATGCGCAAACTGATCTTCTGCCTCGCCGCGGGAATCCTGAGTCTCGGCGCGCACGCGGCGTCAAGCTTGCACCCTATGAACGCGACCTACAGCGTCCTGCGCGACGGCAAGGCGGTCGGCGACGCGACCTACGCGCTGCAGAATAACTCCGATGGCACCTGGACCCTGCGCAGCGAAACGCATGGCACGGCCGGCATGGCGCGCCTCGCCGGACTCGATGTGCGCGAGGAGTCGACGTTCCGCTGGCAGGACGGACGCATCGACGGCGTCAGCTACGACTATCGCCAGGATGCGGCGTTCAAGCACAAAACGCGGCGCATCGATTTCGATCGCGGCGAGGCGCATGTGCAGGAAGGCAAGGAGCATCACGACTACTCCGTCCCGCCGGGCACGATGGATCGCTCGAGCGTCGCGTTGATGCTTGGCCAAACGCTTGCCGCCGGACATCGCGAAGCGACCCTGCCGGTCGCGGTGCGCGATCGCGTCGAGCAACAGCGCTTCGTCGTTGCCGGCGAGGAGACCATTACCGTGCCGGCCGGCAGCTTCAAGGCAGCGCGTTTCGAGCGCACCGACATGCCCGGCAAGGCGCGTTCCTGGTACGCGACGAATGTGACCACGCTGCCGCTGCGCGTCGAGCAAACGCAGGGCGACGGCTCGGTGATCGTGCTGGAGTTGAAGCAGCGTCCTTGATCCATCGCGATGCGGCGAAACGCTGCATCCCGTTTCATCGTCTGGGTTAAGCCTGCGAGCAAACCCGGAGGAAGTCATGGCCAAGCAATACCAGGGGCACTGCCACTGTGGCACGGTGCGCTTTGAGATCGAACTCGATCCGAGCAAGGGCGCCGGCCGCTGCAATTGCAGCATCTGCAGCCGCACTGCCGTGACTTCGGCGATCGTCAAGCCGGAGGCATTCAAGCTGCTCTCCGGCGAGAGCGCGTTGAGCAGCTATCAGTGGGGCCCGAAAGTATCGACACGCTATTTCTGCAGTACCTGCGGCGTGCACTGCTTCGCCCGCGGCCATCTGAAGGAACTTGGCGGCGATTACGTCAGCGTCAACCTCAACTGCATCGATGCGATCGATCCAAACGCGATCCCGATCGTCTATTGGGATGGCCAGCACAACAACTGGGGCGCCGGGCCGCGCCCGACGCCGTGGCCGCGCACGCCGGAGACCACGGCGGCCTGAGCACCGTCGATTTGCCTGCCACTTTGTGCTCTACTGCGCGCGGCGTAACAACGCGGGGTAAGCCATGGCGATGCGTCGCTGGATGTGCGTGCTGCTGTTGTTCCATGCGGGTCTGCTCTGCGCCGCAACGCCGGCGTCAGGCGACTATGTCTGGCCCAATCTGACCGAGTTCCTCGGCCAGCTGATCCACAAGCTCGGCCCGTCGGTAAAAGTATACAAACTCAAGCTCGACAGCGACAGCAAGGTCGATCTATGGGTGCAGAATCAAGATCGCCGCGACCTGATCGACAGCTACGAATACGACCACGGCAAGATCAGCGGGCCGTTCCCGGTCAAGTTCGATCACTACCCGACCATCGCGGCGCTCGACCGCCATGTGATCGAGCTGACCACGATCGATTTTCAGCGTCTGCCCGCGATGCGCGCGCGCGCGCGCGAGGCGCTCAATCTGCCGGATGCGCGCGTCAGCTATATCGAACTGGAGCGTGGCGACTCGGGCGGCAAGCATCCACAACGCAATATCGCGATCTGGAATTTCCGCATGGATTCGCCGCGCCATGACGGCAGCGTGCAATTCGATCTGGCCGGACAGGTGCTTTATGTCGACAAAGACTAGCCTCGCGATTGCACTGATCCTTGCCTGCGGATGCATGCCACTGGCCGCGCAAAACGCCGCCGTGGCGCCAGCGGATTTGCTGCGCGACAGCGCCGCGCTCAAGGCCGCGTTCGCGGCGCGCATCGGACGCGCGGTCAATGTGGTCGAAGTACAGCTCAATCCGTACTCCGCCACCGTCGTCGCGCAGGACGCCGGCGATCGCAGCCTGATCGACAAGTACGAGGCGCTGCCGGGCAAGCCACTCGCCGACGGCGAACCGCAGAAGGCCGGCAGCCTGCATTGCCCGAAACGCAAGATCGCGCTGGCCGAACTCGACTTCGCCATCGCCGCGCGCCTGCTCACGCGTGCGCAGGAACTGGCCAAGGCGATCGGCAGTGCTGAAAAACCGATCGCCGTTTCGCTCGACAGCGATCCGTTCTGCGAGAACTTCGGCTGGCACGTCTCCGTGAAGGACCGCGGCGACGAATTTATCGAACTATTCGCAGCTACCGACGGCAAGTCCGGCAAGGCGCAACGTCTGCACGGCGACAACTGGGAAAAAGTCGATGTCGACGCGCTGCTTGCCGGCAAGACTGCGTTGGTTACCGCCGCACCTGCAGCGCAAGCGCAGACGATCGCGGGCGACGGCAGGAAGCATGACTACCTGCGCGGCATTGCTGACGAGTTTTCCCGGCTCGAAGCGCAGAACGGCGGACCGCTGGCCTTGCAGCATATCGGCATCTTCGCCGACAGCCTGCACGTCGACGTCTACGCGACCAAGAACCGCAAGCGCACGACCAGCTACAACTTCGACGCGCAGGGCGCGATCCGCGTCGAAGAAAAAGAGACGTCCGATGCGGACTGCAGGAAGCCGTTCACGACGCGCGATTTCGTGTTCGAGCGCCTGCCCGAGATGATCGCTGGCGCGCCAGGCTTGATTCCGCCCCTCGCGCGCGGCTGGGTGCACAGCGTGCACATCCAGCGCGGCATCGTCGATTGCGATGCGCCGTATATCTCGATCGACGTCGAGGACGACCGTGCCAACGGCAACGTCGAGTACAGCGCGCGCGGCAAGCTGCGCCGCGCGGAAGTGAAGTGATCTAGGGAGCCAGCTGGCGCGCAACCAGCGCGAGCACGCGCGCTGCCGCATCGGGCCGCGCGATCGCGCGCATGCGCTCGCGCATCGCCGCACGGCGCGGCGCGTCCTGCAGCAATTGCGACAATTTATACTCGAGCACAGTGGCATCCTGCGCCTTGACCGCGACGCCCGCTTCGAGCAGGAAGTCAGCGTTGCGCTCCTCCTGGCCGGGGATTGGCGCGACGACGATCATCGGCAAGCCCATCGCGAGGCACTCGGACGTGGTCAGGCCGCCGGGCTTGGTGATGGCGAGATCGGCCGCTGCCATCGCGCGTTCGATCGTGCGCGTGAAACCCAGCGGGAACACGCATCCCGGAAAACGCTGCGCGATATCGCGCAGCGTCGCGAGCAACGCCTCGTTGCGCCCCGCCAGTGCGACGATCTGCACGTCGTCCGCGGCACCCGCCGCGGCGAGCCGCTCGACCAGCGTTTCGATGCCGCCGACGCCGGCGCCGCCGGCCATCATCAGCAGCGTGATCTTGTGCGGATCGAGGCCGAGCTCGATCGCGCATGCCGCGCGATCCAGCGGCGATGAAAACTGCGGCGCGATCGGAATGCCGGTGACATGCACGCGCTCGCGCGCGAGGCCGCGCTGCGCGAGACGCCAGGCGATTTCATCGTTCGCCACGCAATAACCCGCCAGATGCGGGTGCACCCACAGCGCGTGCACGTCGAAGTCCGTCACCTGCACCCACACCGGCGGCGTCGCGCGCCCGCGCGCGATGCGGCGCGACAGCAGTTCGGCAGGCAGGAAATGCGTGCAGACGATCGCATCGGGCGCGATGCGATCGAGTTCGCGGTCGAGCGCGCGCGTGTTCATGCGCTCGATCGCGCGGCGCAGCGCAGCAAATTTGGAATCCGTCGCCGGCTTGTCGGTGCGTTCGTACAGATACGCCCAGACTAGCGGCAGCTTCTCGACCAGCTTCAAATACGAATCGGCGTAGACCTTGCGGAAGCTCGCAGGCACGAGGTCCATCACGTCGATGTGCTCGACCTCGAGTTGCGCGAAGTCGCGTTCGGCCGTCGCGCACAGCGCTTGCGCGGCGCGCACGTGGCCCGCGCCCGCGGAGACGCTCAGGACGAGGATCTTTTTCTTCGCGGTCACGGCCGCGTCAGGACGGCAGGCGACGGATCTTCGCGCCGAGCGTGCCGAGCTTTTCCTCGATGTTCTCGTAGCCGCGGTCGATGTGATAGACGCGATCGACCGTGGTGTCGCCCTTCGCGGCGAGTCCGGCGA
>CAZDWH010000208.1:0-5208 GCA_964509025.1 uncultured Rhodanobacteraceae bacterium | reverse complement strand
GAGCTCGCGCGGCTTGCGATAGCTGCCGTACAACAGGCCGCGGAACATGTGCAGGTAGACGACGATGAAGAACATCGACGCGCCGGTCGAGTGCATGTAGCGGATCAGCCAGCCCCAGTCGACATCGCGCATGATGTATTCGACCGAAGCGAACGCCGTGGCCGCGCCAGGCTTGTAGAACATCGTCAGGAAGATGCCGGTGACGATCTGGTTGACCAGCACCAGCAGCGCCAGCGAGCCGAAGTAGTACCAGAAGTTGAAGTTCTTCGGCGCGTAGTACTCGGTCATGTGCTTGCGATACGCAGGCATCATGCCCGGCGCGCGCTCGGTGACCCAGTTGCCGATCGCGGTGAATACGTTGGCCATTAGGCTGCCCCCTCCGGATTCACGCCGATCATGATGTGCTTGTCGTCGACGAACTTGTACGGCGGCACCACGAGGTTCATCGGCGCGGGCACGCCCTGGAACACGCGGCCAGCGATGTCATAGCGCGATTTGTGGCAGGGGCAGAAGAAGCCGCCCTTCCAGTCCGGATCGAACGGCTCGGCCTTGATCTCCGGCACGTATTCCGGCGAACAGCCCAGATGCGTGCAGATGCCGATCACGACGAACCACTCGGGCTTGTCCTTGAGCGCACGCGTCTCGTTCTGCGCGAACTTCGGCTGCTGATCGACCTGGGAGTCGGGATCGCGCAGGCGGCTCTTGAGCGACGGCAGCGTGTCGAGCATCGCCTTGGTGCGATTGATGATCCACACCGGCTGGCCGCGCCAGGCGACCATGATGCGCTGGCCGGGCTCGACCTTGCTGATGTCCTGCAGCACCGGCGCGCCGGCGTTTTTCGCCCGCTCGCTCGGCTGCCACGACTTGATGAAAGGGACCAACGCGGTTGCCGCTCCCGCACCGCCGACGACCGCTGTCGTCGCAGTGAGGAAGCGCCGGCGTCCCTGGTTCACGCCTTCATTCGCCATCCGGCACTCCAAAAGAAACAATCTGCAGATGAATCGGTGTTAGCCAGCGCGCAGACATGCGCGCACGACCCGCCCCAAAGCGTGCTAGTTTACCGAAGCCCCCGACGTGATGACAAACGAAAAACTCACGCGGCGCGCCCGATTCGAATAGTACGTCCGACCACACGCGCAATCTTCCGTCGCATGAAACCCCTGTTGCGTACCCTCCAATTCGTGGCCCAGTTCATAACTCTGGGTCTTGCGCTTGCCTTCATCGTGTCGCTGTTCGCGCCGCAATCGGTCGAGCGGCTGCGCGCGGCCTTGCACGCGCCCGTACCGACGCCCGCCCCCGCACCGGTAACACCTGCTCCTGCGCCAGCGCCGGAAAAAGCGCCCGACTTCGGACCATTGGCGCCATCGCCGCAAACGCAGCCCCCGCTTGCTTCGTACGCGCTGGCGGTCAATCGCGCCGGACCCTCGGTTGTCAGCATCTACGCGAACAAGCTCGAATCCGTACAGCAGTTCCTCGTTCCCCGTGATCCGCAACTGCGCGAGAGCGTCGGCGCGATCCCGCTGCCGCCGACCACGCGCGGAGTCGCAAGTCTTGGCTCCGGCGTAATCGTCGATCCCGAAGGCTACGCCCTGACGAATTACCACGTGATCCGCAACGCCCAGGACATCCATGCCGTGCTGCAGGACGGCCGCGTGATCGGCGCCAAGGTGATCGGCAGCGACGAGGAATCCGATCTTGCCGTGCTGCAGCTCGATGGCTACAACATGCCGGCTGTAATCGCCGCGGAGCATCCGTCTGCCGTCGGCGACGTGGTGCTCGCGATCGGCAGCCCGTTCGGTCTCGGCAATACCGTCACGATGGGCATCGTCAGCGCGCTCGGGCGCCAGCTGAATCCCACGGCCGGCGAGGACTTCATCCAGACCGATGCGGCGATCAATACCGGCAACTCCGGCGGCGCCCTGGTCAACACCGCCGGCGAACTCGTTGGCATCAACTCGAACAACTATTCCGTGGGCGGGGGCGGCAGCGTCGGCATCGGCTTTGCCATCCCGGTGGCAACCGCGAAGAAAGTGTTGAGCCAGATTCGGCAACACGGCCGCGTGATCCGCGCCTGGATGGGCGCGGCATATCAGGATATTCCGCCGAAACAGGACGACCCGATGCCGGTCGTCACCAATGGCGTGGTCATTACCGCAGTGGTGCCCAATGGTCCGGCGGCGCGCGCGGGCCTCGCCGCAGGCGACGTTATCACGCGCGTCGATGACAAGTGGGTGCCGAACCAATTCGCCTTGCGCAATCGCGAGTCGCAGCTTGAGCCGGGCGCGAAGATCGGCGTCAAAGGCATGCGCAACGGCCAGGCTTTCAAGTACGAGGTGACGCTCGAGGAGAGGCCGCTGGCGCCGCCTTCCGCCGCGGGTAAATAGACGCTACGCCGCTTGCGGCTACTTCGCTTCGCCGTAACGCTTGCGCAGCGTCGCGACGCGTTCGACGTAGACACGGGTTTCGTCGAACGGCGGCACACCCGCATATTTCTGCACATTCTGCGGGCCGGAATTGTACGCGGCCGCCGCGAGGCGCTCGTCACCGTTGAACTGCTTGAGCAACTGCGCAAGATAATGCGCGCCGCCGCGGATGTTCTGGCCGACTTCGAACGGATTGCCGACGCCGAGATCGTTTGCCGTAGCAGGCATCAGTTGCATCAGCCCCTGCGCGCCCTTGGCCGAGATCGCGTTCGGATTGAACGCCGATTCGGCGTGAATCACCGCGCGCAACAGTGCCTGATCCACGCCAAACTCGCCCGAAGCCGCGGCGATCTCGTCGCGGTAAGCACTCAGATTCAGCGCGGTCGAGGCGAAATCCACCGCCGAATTGAGATTGCAGGCGTAGCAGGTCTGGATATAGGTGAACAGCAACTGGAACGCCGCGCCAGCCGGGCGCACATTGGTGTATTCGGTCACGCCGTTGGCGCGCGCGACCTTGTATACCGCGCCGCGCCGCACTTCGACGTTCTTTTCCGGCTGCTCGGTCGCGTTGCGCGGCTGCACGATGCCGCCGACCACATTATTGAACTGCACCACTCCGTTGATCGTGGTGCCGCTCACGACATTGGCGAACGGCGACGACGGCGTCGAGCGATATTCGCCGCGCACGCTCTTGGTCTCCAGCGGCGCGGTCGTCGTTGCGACGGTCACCGGAACCTTCGGGGCCGGCATCGGCGCCGGCGCGGGCCGCGCGGGTTTCGGATCGGCGTAGTCGGTGCCCGCCACCTTGGTGCAGGCGGAGTATTCGCCCGGCTTGTTCGTGATCACCGTCTGCCCACCGTCACCGACGCAGCGATATACCGCCCCCGCGTGCACGCGCGCGGGCACGCCTGCGCAGGCAAGCGCAATGGCGGCAGCGGCGAACGCGACGTACCCCGGGCGGCGATCGTTATTCATACTCAGCCGAAAGATTGCCGGGCAAGTTTCTGCCTGAAAAAGAGTTTTGCCAAGGGACTTCATCGCATTTCGAGGAAAAAACGGCCTTGCTGCATGGCGGCAAGGCCGGTCTAGCTTTAGAATGCGCGGTTGTCCAGAGGTTCCCGAAACGTTGGCGCTTATGTCCGGCAAGTTATTCATCAAAACCCACGGCTGTCAGATGAACGAGTACGACTCGGCCAAGATGGCCGACGTGCTCGCGGCCTCGCATGGCCTCACCCTGACCACGAACGAAGCCGAAGCCGACGTGATCCTGATCAATACGTGCTCGATCCGCGAGAAGGCGCAGGAAAAGGTGTTCTCGCAGCTCGGCCGCTGGCGTGAGCTCAAGGCGAACAAACCGAGCCTCGTGATCGGCGTCGGCGGCTGCGTCGCAAGCCAGGAAGGCGACGCGATCGTCAAGCGCGCGCCGTTCGTCGATCTCGTATTCGGCCCGCAGACCCTGCACCGCCTGCCGCAGATGATCGAGGCGAAGAAAAGCACGCAGCACGCACAAGTGGACATCTCGTTCCCCGAGATCGAGAAGTTCGACCACCTGCCCGAGCCCCGCAAGGAAGGCCCGAGCGCCTTCGTCTCGATCATGGAAGGCTGCTCGAAGTATTGTTCCTATTGCGTCGTGCCCTACACGCGCGGCGAGGAAATCAGCCGGCCGTTCGACGACGTCGTGGCCGAGGTCGCCGCACTCACCGATCAAGGCGTGCGCGAGGTCAACCTGCTCGGCCAGAACGTCAACGCGTATCGCGGCGCGATGCACGATGGCGGCGCGGCGGATTTGGCACTCCTTATCCATGCGATCGCCGAGCTCGACAGCATCGGCCGCATCCGCTTCACCACCTCGCACCCGCTCGAATTCTCCGATTCGCTGATCGAGGCCTATGCGAACGTGCCCAAGCTCGCGAACTATCTGCATCTGCCGGTGCAGGCGGGCTCCGATCGCATTCTCGCGGCGATGAAGCGCGGCTACACCGCGATTGAGTTCAAACAGAAGATTCGCAAACTGCGCAAGGTGCGACCGGATATTTGCGTGTCGAGCGATTTTATCGTCGGCTTCCCTGGCGAAACAGATGCGGACTTCGAGCAGACGATGAAGTTGATCGACGATGTCGGCTTCGATCAAAGCTTTTCCTTCATCTTCTCCAAGCGCCCCGGCACGCCCGCGGCGAGTCTCGCCGACGACACCTCCGACGCGACCAAGCACGCGCGCCTCGAACGCCTGCAGGCGACGCTCAACGCGAACGCGAAAAAGATCAACGACGCGATGGTCGGCAGCGTGCAAAGCGTGCTCGTCGAAAAGCCGAGCAAGAAGAATCCGCGCGAGATGACCGGCCGCACCGAGAACATGCGCTACGTGAACTTCCCCGGCGACGCGCGCATGATCGGGCAGTTCGTCGATGTGACGATTACCGAGGCGATGACGAATTCGTTGCGTGGGCGTATTGCAGCCTAATTCTAGTTAAGCCACAGAAACAGATGCCAGTAAGTGGACCGCATAGTGATCTCCTGAACTTACTGGAGCGCGAGTTCATCCAGATTTGCTATAGGTGGAAGCTGTTCTGTCAGCTGTTCGACTCTGGCGAGGCCAACGTCACGCTTTTGAACAAGAGTGGCTCCAATGTCTTCGCCTTGCTTCAGAAGCTGCTGATCGATGACCTCATGCTTGGTCTCTGTCGCTTGGCAGACCCCGCAACGACGATGAGTAAAGAAAACGCAAGCTTAGAAAATCTAGTCGGGAAACTCAGTGGGCACTTGAGCGACGAATCGCGGGAAACCA
>CAZDWH010000207.1:0-5240 GCA_964509025.1 uncultured Rhodanobacteraceae bacterium | reverse complement strand
CTCGGGCGCCTGCGTTTCGACCAGGCCAGCGATCCAGTCGCGCGCGCGCGACTGCGCCGCGTTGGCCGGATCGGCCGCGGTCTTGTACACCCAATGTGCGGCGACGCCGCGTTCGGCGCCTTGATCCATTTCCTCAGTGCGGATCTGGATTTCGATCGGCGCGCCGAACGGCCCGAACAACACGGTGTGCAGCGACTGGTAGCCGTTGGCCTTGGGGATCGCGATGAAATCGCGGAAGCGCCCGTCGAGCGGCTTGTATAGCGCGTGGATCGCGCCGAGCGCGCGATAGCACTGCAGCGTCTCCGCGGAGATCACGACGCGAAAGCCGTACACATCCATCAGCTGGGTGAAGGTTTTGTGCTCCGTGCGCATCTTGGTGTAGATGCTGTACGGCGTCTTCACGCGGCTGACGACGCGATGCGGGATGCCATCGGCCTTGAGCCGCGCCGACAGCGCCGCCTCGATCTTGCCCATCGCTTCGCGGCGGTTGCCGAACACGCTCTTGATGCGCGCTTCGATTACGCGATGGCGATCCGGGTAGAGAGCGCGGAAGCCGAGATCCTGCAACTCGGACTTGAACTTGTTCATGCCGAGGCGTTGCGCGATCGGCGCGTAGATGTCGAGCGTCTCGCGCGCGATGCGCCGGCGCGAGGCGAGATTCATGCTGCCGAGCGTGCGCATATTGTGCAGGCGATCGGCGAGCTTGATCAGAATCACACGCAGATCGTGCGCCATCGCGAGCAGCATCTTGCGGAAGCTCTCGGCGGCAGCGTCCTGCAGGCTGCGGAACTTGACCTTGTCGAGTTTGGTGACGCCGTCGACGAGTTCGGCGACGGTCGGACCGAATGTGGTCTCGATTTCCGCGCGAGGCAGCGGCGTGTCTTCGAGCGTGTCGTGCAGGATCGCAGATATGATGGTTTCCGCATCCATGCCGAGTTCGGCAAGAATCGTCGCGACCGCGACCGGATGCGTGATATAGGGTTCGCCGCTCTTGCGCGTCTGCCCGGCATGCGCGCGCGCGCCGGTGAAGTAGGCCTCGCGCACGCGCGCGACCTGGTCTTCCGCAAGATAGCCGCGCAGGCGGGTTTCGAGCGCTTGCACGTCGACAGGGATGGCTTCCCGCACGGACGTGCTCATGGCGTCACCAACAGCGCGCTTGGCGACCTGCGCGCTGTGGAAAATCGCGGCGGCATGGCGCAGCCGCGGAATGGCGGCCGCGCGAAACTCGCGTGGCGCGCCGCTGCATCACGGCTCGTCGCCCATCTTCGACAGATCGTCGTCGACTTCGGCGGCGGCCCATTCGAGCGCTTCGCGCTCGGCCTTCTCGCGCGCGGCCTTGTCGACCTGATCGATCAGCTCCTGGCTGATCTTGCGCCCGGCGATCTCGCGCAGCGCGAGCACGGTCGGCTTGTCGTGCGTCGCCTCGACCAGCGCATCGGCGCCGTTGGCGAGCTGACGCGCGCGCTTGGTTGCCATCAACACGAGCTCGAAGCGGTTGTCGACGACTTCCAGGCAATCTTCTACGGTAATACGGGCCATCGTGGATCCTCAAAAACTTGCGAAACAGTTGCCGCTGCCGCGCAAGGCGGCGACGCTAGACTATCGAACATCGCCGCACCGCGGGTGCCGCGGGCGCGCGACCGTCGGCTGTCATCCGTTACGGATGGCACGGGCCACGCGCGGCCATTTCAGAAAACTATACGGACAGCATTGTAGCTTTTTGCGATGCTGCAGTGCAAACCTCAAGCCCCGCAATGACTTGCAAACGTGAACTGCGCCTGTATCCGCGGCACTTGAGAAGTGCGGCGCGAGCCCAAGATGCGTTAAGTTAACAAACTCCGGCGTTTACTTTATATGCCGCATGACGCGACTGAGAGCTACCCTGACCCAATGGACCTGACGAAAGCCCCCCTTCGCCTCGCCCTTGCCGCTTGCATCGCCATGCTCGCCGGCTGCGCCACACCGATGCCGCGCAAGGACGATCCGTACGAAAGCTTCAACCGCAAGATGTACGCGTTCAACGACCTTGCCGATCGCGTGGCGATCCGCCCGGTCGCGGTCGGCTATCGCAAGGTGACCAACAACACGACGCGGCGTCTGGTCAGCAACTTCTTCGCCAACGTCGAGTCGCCGATCACGATCGTCAACGACCTGCTTCAGGGCAACGGCAAGTACGCGTTCACCGCGACCAGCCGGCTGGTGATCAACACCACCGTCGGCGTACTCGGCCTGTTCGATCCGGCGAGCGAAATGGGCATCGACGCGCACGGCACCGACTTCGGCGTGACGCTCGCGAAATGGGGTTTCCCGGAAGGCCCGTATCTCGTACTGCCACTGGTCGGCTCGACCACCGGGCGCGACATCGCGGCATTCCCGGTCGACACCTTCCTGCTCGATCCGCTGCACTGGTATTCGCAGAGCCACAATCTGAAACTGCACGCCGAATACCTGCCGACCCTGGCCTATCTCGTCACGCTGCGCTCGAGTGCGATCGACGCCGAAGGCCTGCTCGAAGGCGTGTACGACCCCTACGTGTTCTATCGCGACGCCTATCGCCAGCGCCGCCTGTACAAGATCTACAACGGCAACCCGCCGTTCGAGGCGATCCAGTCGCTGCAAGGCGTCGACGACGTCGACGTCGACAAGCTGCTCAAGGAGCAGGAGAAGGCGGAGCAGAAGATCGAGCAGCCGGCTAAGCAGTGAGTGTGGGTGCCTGCGAATCCCAAACGACACCTTTTGTGCTCACTTCGAAGGCGGCATGTCTTCTAAGTTCGTGCCAAGGTTCGGTTGATGTCTCGTATTCAATGATTTCGTAGGCGCGACCACACGTCCGCCAGCTCACGCACGGCGCAAGATTGGGATTCTGGTCCCAAGGAATCGTTGATAGGCGCCTTAGTTCAGCCCAAGCTTCGTGCAGCGTGGCGAATTGGGCGATTAGCTCCGCGTGGTTTTGATCCTCGATCGCGAAGCAAAATGGCATTGCGCGCTTAACCCTAAGCGAAGCCGAGCAAGCCATCGAGATCGGACAGGTGCGCCAGATTGCGCAGCGCCTGCGGCGCATTGCGCATCCGCAGTTCGCCGCCCAGCTTCCGCACGCGCGAGTTCCAGGCGATCAACACCGCGAGCGTTGCGCTGTCGGCATGCCTGAGTCCGGACAAATCGAGATCGACGGCACTCGCGCCCGCGCGCGCGACGGGCAGGCGCGCGAGCGCGTCGGCCGCATTCGCGTACGAGATCGTGCCGCTGATGCGCAGCGTGCCGAGCGTGTCGGCGTCGATCTCGACGCGCGGTTCGCTCACTTGACGCCCTCGGCATCCATCTTTTCGAGCGCCTTGGCGCCCTGCGTTTCGAGGCGCGTGGTTAGCGCATCGAGGCTCGACTTGGCGATCTCGGCCGCGACCTGGTTGCGATAATTCGTGACGTAGGAGATGCCTTCGATGATCACGTCATAGGCCTTCCAGTCGCCGGCGCTGGTCTTGCGGAACGCATAGTCGACCGGCACGAGCTTGCCGTCGTCGAGCACGACCTGGGTGCGCACGAGCGTGCGCTTGTCGTTCAGTTCGCCCTGCAGCGGCAGCACGCGCACGCGACCCTCGGTGTATTTGAGCAGGCCTTCGGCGTAGCGGTGCGTGATCGAGTTGTACATCGCGTGCGCGAAGCGCGCGCGCTGATCCGGCGTCGCGCTGCGCGCGTTCTGGCCGAGCACGAGGATCGAGGCGTAATCGATGTCGAAATGCGGCAGGACGATGCCGTCGATCACCTTGAGCAGACCTTCGCGATCCTTCGACAATTCGGCGCGGCGCGCCTCCATGGTCTTGCCGAGATCGTCGACCAGGGTCTGCACGACCTGATTGGGCGACGGCGCATCGGCGAACGCCGGCGCGGCCAGCGCGAGGGCGAGCAGACAGAACAAAGAGTATACAAAGCGCATTTTTGTAATCCTGTAACGATCGCGCAATTGTCGCGCGGTTTATTTTTTCGGCTCGGGCTTTTGCTCGGATTTCTGCTCGGGCTTGGATTCGGGTTGAGCGTCGGTCTTTGTCGCGCCCTTGTCACCGGCCTTGCCGGCGTCGCCTTGTCCGACCAGATATTTGCCGATCAATTCCTCGAGCTGCATGGAGTTCTGCATCAGCACGAACTGATCGCCGTCCTTGAAACTGTCCGGCGATCCGCCCGGCTGGATCGAAACGTACTGGTCTCCCAATAAACCGCTCGTGAATATGGCGGCGGAAGAATCATCGGGAATCTTGTTGAAGCGTTTGTCGATAGCGAGCAGCACCTTCGCCTGCAGCTTGTCCGGCTCGAGTTCGATGCCGCTGACCGTACCCACGCGCACGCCCGCGAGCTTGACCGGCGCGCGCAGCTTGAGCTGGCCGATATTGGTGTACTCGACCTTGAGCGTGTAGCTGGCGCCCTGGGTGTAGTTCGCGATGCTCGTCGTCTGCGTCGCGAGATACGCGAGCGCGGCGAAACCGAGCAGGATGAAAAGTCCGGTACCGATTTGGTAACTCTGTCTTTGCGCCATTGGATTAACCCTAAATAAATTCTTGCAGTGACTGGCGTTACATCAGACGCGTCACATCAACGTATTACATCAAGAAGGCAGTCATCACGAAATCGAGCGCGAGCGTCGCGATCGATGAAAACACCACGGTGCGCGTCGTCGCATAGGCCACGCCTTCGCTCGTCGGTGCAGTGGTATAGCCCTGGAAAGTCGCGATCAGTGTGCACACCGCGCCGAAGGCGACGCTCTTCCATACGCCGTTGACGACGTCTTTCCACACATCGACGCTCGAGGTCATATTCGACCAGAACGTGCCGTTGTCGAGACCGAGCCAGCTTACGCCGACGAGATGCGCGCCGAAGATGCCCATCGCATTGAACACGCAGGCGAGCAGCGGCATCGCGATGATGCCGGCAAGGAACCGCGGCGCGACGACGTAGGCACGTGGATCGACCGCCATCATTTCCATCGCATCGATCTGATCAGTCGCGCGCATCAGGCCGATTTCCGCGGTGATGGAAGTGCCTGCGCGCCCGGCGAACAGCAGCGCGGTCACGACCGGTCCGAGCTCACGATACAGCGACAGCGACACGACCGTGCCAAGCGCCGCAGTGCCGCCGAAGATCGACAGCACGTAGTAGAGCTGCAGGCCGAGCACCATGCCGACGAACAAGCCGCAGGTCATGATTATCACGAGGGTCATCGCCCCCACGAACCAAACCTGACTGACCCCGTC
>CAZDWH010000206.1:0-5252 GCA_964509025.1 uncultured Rhodanobacteraceae bacterium | reverse complement strand
TTTGCAGGTGGTCGAAAAATCGTCTCCTGTGACCCGGACAGCAGCATAGGTCCAAGCCGACATCTCGTTATGGTCAATGATCGTATGGGTGAAGAGATTGTCATGAGCGTTAATGCCTATGGCATCCCGGTCATCTCCCTCAGTGTCCGTGCTGGGTCCGCGCAGCCGCAGCCCCGTGATGCGTACATCACTCGTGATACGTACATCATCGCCAGCGATATCGAACATCTGCGCGTATTTATTCGCCGTCGCTAATTCCGGGCCAGGATTTGTGCCGCGCCGATCTCCACGAATCGTCACGCCTGCTGGGATGGGCAGCGTAGGCGTATACGTCAGATTGAGTCCAAGCACGCGAACCCGGTTCGCGCGCACGTCGCCCCAACGAAGCGCAATCCAAAAATGAAACCCGGGGCCTAGTCCGGTGCCGAACAGCAGCGTCGAGGAGAGCACGTGCACGAATTTGATGACCGCATACGCGTTCATTCACGCGGCTCCAGCGCGAGCAGCAGCCACAGCGCCGCGATCAGCACGAGATTCTTGAGCAGGCCGCCGAATGGATCGAGCCAGTGCTGCGGCGCGAACAGGCCGATACCCGCGGTGTAGCCGAGCACCATCAGGAGCATCAGCGTCTCGATCAGGCGCACGCGCCAGGCGCATAGCAGCGCTATACCGAGCGCGAGATCGAGTGCGCCGGTCGCACGCCCCAGCGCTTGTGCGAACAGCGGCGGCCAGTCGGCCACCATTGCCTGCAGCGCCGTGGCCGGCAAACCCAATCCGAGCATCCCGGAAGCGATCCACACCAGCGCGAATGCACTGCGCAGGGCCGGCACGGCGATATACAAATTCGCCTCACGCAGATCGCTCGCCGTGCTTGCTCGCTGCGCCAGCGCCGCATCGAGGCTGCGCGGCACCAGGGCGAGCTGCGTCGTCATGCGTTCGCTTGCATCGGGCGCGCCGATGCGTTCGCGTTGCAGCAGATTCGCAATGACGCGGCAAACCGGTCCCGCGGTGAACGCTTCGCCGAACGCGACCGTCGCATTCACCAACGCCTGCGGCAGGTGCAATTCGAATGCAGGCCCGAGACCGAACCACGCGCGCCATGCACGCAGATAGTCGGCGAAGCTCAGCGCCTGCGGGCCGACCAGTTGCACGATCTCACGTGACGCCGCGCCTGCTTCGAGTGCGGCAACCACGGCGAGGCCGACGTCTTCCGCGGCGATCGGGCGCAGCTTCTGCGTGCCTAGCTGCGGCAGAAAAAACACCGGCAGTGCCGCGAGCGCGCGCAATAGCGAAGTGCCACCATACGATCCGCTGGCACTGTAGACGAGGCCGGGACGCAATACCGTCCAATCGATATCGAGCTCCGCGAGTGCGGCATCCATACGATGTTTCGATGCGATAAATTCGCCATCCTCAGCTTCGCCCAGCGCCGAAATCTGCACGATCTTGCGCACGCCCGCGTGCGCACATGCGTGGAACAGCGCGAGCGGCGCATCGACATGGATCGCTGCGAATTTCTGCATCGCGGTTTCGCGCAGGATGCCGGCGCAGTTGACCACTGCGTCGATGTTCGCAAGTCGCGGCAGCCACACCGCCGGATCGGTATCGCGCGCAAAGTCGCAGGCGATTTCGTTCTCACCTCGCGGACTGCGCACAGCAGCAATGACCGTATGCCCTGCCTCACGCAGCGCCGTCGCGACAAACCCGCCGATAAACCCGTGCGCGCCGGTTAACAGAACGCGCATCGCGGCGGATCAGATCCTGTAACCGCGATGGATCGCGACAATGCCGCCGGTGAGATTGCGCACGTCGACGCGCGCGAAGCCGGCCGCTTCGAGCATCGCCTTGAGCGTGGCCTGATCGGGATGCTTGCGGATCGATTCGGCGAGGTAGCGATAGCTGTCCTCGTCGCCGGCAATGAGGGAGCCGAGGCGTGGCAGCACTTCGAACGAATGGAAGTCGTACAGCTTCTTCAACAGCGCGTCGCGCACCGCCGAGAATTCGAGGATCAGCGCGCGCCCGCCGGGGCGCAGCACACGATGCATCTCGCGCAGCGCGGCGTCCTTGTCCGTCACATTGCGCAGGCCGAAGGCGATCGTCACCGCATCGAAGCTCGCGTCGGGAAACGGCAGCGCCTGCGCGTTAAGTTGCGCATAATCGAGCTGACGCACGAGGCCGCGATCGAGCAGGCGATCGCGACCGGCGCGCAGCATCGCCGCATTGATATCGCCGAGCACGACGCGACCGGTGCCACCGACGCGCGACAGCAGCAGCGCGGCGATATCGCCGGTGCCGCCGGCGAGATCGAGCACGCGATCGCCTTCGCGCACGCCGCTGGTCGCGGTGAACCAGCGTTTCCAGATGCGATGCACGCCAAACGACATCAGATCGTTCATCAGATCGTATTTCGACGCGACCGAGGTGAACACGCGGCCGACGAGTTTTTCCTTCTCGTTGACCGGCACGTCGCGGTAGCCGAAATGCGTGGTGCTGGATTTTTGCGTTTCGCTCATGCGCTAATCGTACAATCGGCCGCGGCGTCTGGCTATGCCGCAATCCAGTGCTCGGTTACGTTTCCGCTTTGCGCATCGACGTGCAGATGGATCTCGCCGATCGCTCGCCGCGGAACGTCGGTTCGGGTCGAGCCGCGATGATCGAAACCCGCGCCGAAATCGAATACCCTGATTGTCGCGTCGGTCGGCGAATTCCAGCGCGTTTCCCACGAAATATCCCAGCCGATGATGTCGTAAGTCTTGCTGAAGAGGCAGGTGCGACCGCTGCTCAAGCGCACATGAACCTCTTTTGGCGTCGTATAGCGTTCAAAATAGTGGCCGCGCCGATAAATTGCGTAGCTGTGCGTCTCCAATTGATAGGTATACCCGTCATTCGAGTATACCGACGCGTCGCCGACGCCCGCGCGTGATTGGTGGTCGGAAAAGACCGCGATGAGTATGCACAGCAGTGCACCGACCAGCAGCTGTACGAGAACGATTTTTGCGTGTGACACAGCGTCGCTCGCGGCTATTCGCCGAGCGCCTCATCGAGCGCGTGTTCGACCTGATCGATCTTGAGCCGCCGCGGCTTGAGTTTTGGTTTTGCGGTGCGGCCGCGTGGCGCAGGCTTGCCGGGACGACGTCGCGCGAGTCGCGGCGCGGGTGGCGCCGGATCGTCCCAATGCGGCCCGAACAGGCGCACCGCGGTATAGAACTCGACCGCCTGCGCGGCGCTGGTGCCGTCGGCGACCATCGCGTCATAGAACATGCGATGCACGACCTTGGACGGCTGCGTGCGCGCGTCGCAGGCGACATCGTGCAGCACGCTCGCGCGGCGATAGGTTCCGATGTAGGGATCGCCCGCGATCGACCAGAGCATGCGCGGAATGCTCGCGCCGTCGATGACATGACCCGCCGGCGCTTCCCAGCGCACGCCGTTCGGATCGACGAACGCGAAATCCTCGAGCAGCTGCATGCGCCGGTCGGGACCGTCGTCGCCGATTTCGCCTTCGACCAGCCACAGGGTTTTTACGTCACCGATGAAGTATGCGGCCATGACTCCTCCACTGCCGAGCTTCAAATCTCAATGCGTGAAAAATGCCCACGCGATGACGCCGACGCCAGCGAGACCGAGCACGGTCGAGGCGATCCACGCCGGGCGCTTGCGCGTGAGCGCCGCGACCGCGCCGAACGCGATGGCCACTTGCAACAGCGCTACCGCCTGCGCGTAGAAGTGATGCCGATGCATCAGATGTTCGGCTTCGTCTTCTTTTGCTTTGCGTTCTTTTTCCAGCTCCTCGGCCTTCTGTTTGATTTCCTTTTGCTCTTCGGCATAGCGCTTTGGCTTGTCGACATCCTCGCCTTCCGGCGTCTTTCCTGTCGCCAGCAGTATTTTGTTCTGCGTTTCCGCGACTGCTCCCTTGATGCCCTTCGCCTGATAGTAGGCCCATTGATCCGACGCCTTGGCCTGCAGCTGAGTCGATTCGGTCTTGAGCGCAAGCGCTTCGTTGACCGTGCCGCCGGCTTCGAGCGAACCGATCGCGGCAATTGCCGCGAACAACGCGGTGGTCAGCGCAACCGTGCGCAGCAATGCACCGCCTTCCTTCTCGACTTCCTCGTGGATCGCTTCGTGTAGCTTGTCGGTGTCGATTTCGATTTCTTCGGGCATGGCGGCAGCCTTTCGTGGGATGGCCGATTGTAGCCCGCCTGTTCGTTAAAACAGGCTTTACGACAAAGCAGCGTCAGCGCGACAGATTCGCCGCGGCGAGCGCGTCGAGATAGGCCTGCCAGTTCTCGGCCTGATGTTTGCCGAGGTCATACAACACGCTCCACGAATAGATGCCGGTGTCGTGGCCGTCGCTGAAGCGCAGCAGCACGCCATACTGGCCGACCGGCGAAATCTCGGTGATCGTCACGTCGCGCTTGCCATGCTGCAACACGCGCTGGCTGGGGCCGTGGCCCTGCACCTCGGCGCTCGGTGAATTCACGCGCAGGTATTCGCACGGCAATTTGAAAGTCTCGCCTGTGTCGAAGGCGACTTCGAGCAGATGCGAGGCGCGATGCAGGGTGATCGCGGTCGGTGTCGGCGCGCTCATCGCAGTCGATCAGGAAGCGGGCATCGCTTCTGGCGGCAGCGGAATCGGCGGCACGCCCGCAACTTTCGCCAGCAGCAGCATATAGCGCGTGCCGAACGCGATCGAGCCGATCGCCGGGAATTCGTAGGCGCCGGTATCGGGATACCAGTGTGCGTTCGGATCGACTTCCTGCAGGATCAGCGCATCGTGCTCGACACCGGTCAAGCGGCCGACATAGCTGATCTCGCCGGTCTCGTCGTCGAGCATATTGAGCGAAATCAGCGGCGTTTCTTTCGAGGCCGACTGCGCGATCGTCACCCAATCGTCGAGCTGGATATTCGGCAGCTGCGGCAGGCTTTCCTCGTTGAGCTTGAGCGCCTGTTCGACGAACTCGCGGCCCGGATCTTCCTCGACCATGCTGACATCGCCGACCGCGACGACGAGAAAGCCATCGAAGTGCATTGCGTCGCTGACTTCGGCAATCAATGCAAACTCGGCCGACAGACCGATCACATAGCCGTGCGTCCAGCCCGAGGAAATTTTCTCGCGTGGCCCTATACCTCCCAGGGCCGGTAGGCCCAGGGGCGCGCCGTCGGGGACGAGGCCCGCGCGCGCGGCGCAGGCACGCGTAGCCGGCTCCTGGGCGACTGCATCGCGGCCATGAGCGTCGCCGTGGAAGGCCGTC
>CAZDWH010000205.1:0-5374 GCA_964509025.1 uncultured Rhodanobacteraceae bacterium | reverse complement strand
GGCCTCGATGTCGGGCAGGCCCTGCGCGTACATGTCGCAGGCGAAGCTGATCGCATCGCCTTCGGCGCCGAGGCGCGCGGTGCGGCCGATGCGATGCACGTAGTCCTCGGCGTCCTGCGGCAGGTCGTAGTTGTAGACGTGCGAGACGTCGGGGATATGCAGCCCGCGCGCGGCAACGTCAGTCGCGATCAGTATCTCGATCTCGCCGCGCTGAAACTTGCCGAGCAGCGACTGGCGCTTCTTCTGCGGCACATCGCCCGAAAGCATGCCGACGAGGAAGCCCTGTTTCTCCAGGCGTCGCGCAACCTTCTCCGCAGCGATCTTCATGTTCACGAAGATCATGCTGCGCTTGGCGTCGGTCTTGGACAACAGGCCGATCAAGAGCGGAATCTTTTCCTCGCTCGCCGGGAAATACATGATCTGGCGCACGCGGTCGGCGGTGATGTTCTCGGTTTCGACCGTGAGCTTCTCCGCCTCGTTCATGTGCTCGTAGGCGAGTTCGAGCACGCGGTGGCTCAGGGTCGCCGAGAACAGCAAGCACTGGCGCTGGTCGCGCTCGGGCAGGCGGCGGAACAGGAAGCGCACGTCCTTGATGAAGCCGAGATCGAACATGCGATCGGCCTCGTCGAGCACGAACACCTCGACCGCCTTGAACGAAAACACATGCTGTTTGTAGTAGTCGATCAGTCGGCCCGGCGTAGCGATGATGATGTCGACGCCAGCGCGCAGCTGTTCGCGCTGCTTGTCGTAATCGACGCCGCCGTAGATCAGCGCGGACTTGAGCCCGGTACCGCTGCCGATCGCGCGGAAATCCTTGTCGATCTGGATCGCCAGCTCGCGCGTCGGCGCAACGATGACGGCGCGCGGATCGGTCGCGCCGCGCTCGGCCATGGCGGGCCGGGTCAGCAGGCGCTGCATCGCCGCGACGAGGAAGGCCGCGGTCTTGCCGGTACCAGTCTGCGCCTGGCCGGCAATATCGCGACCTTGCAGGGCGTGCGGCAGGGTTAATGCCTGGATCGGCGTGCAGCGCGTGAAGCCCGCGGCGTGCAGGCCGGAAAGCAGATTCGGGTGCAGGTCGAAGCTGTCAAAAAAAGTATCAGTGAGAGTCTGTTGTGCCATCGTTGTTGTCTGTGTGGCGCGCACGAAACCATGGGCGCGCTGCGGTGCGGGTGCGGGCGGCGCGCTCGCGTGGGGCTTGAAAAGCCATCGCGCCGGCCCCAATTCGATCCGCGGCGACCGTGAGCTACTCGCCGCTTGAATTACTCCTGCGCTTGGGCTGAAATGGGGTCGTCCCCCACCCGGTCAACCCGTTGGCACATTCTGTAACTGCGGAATTGTAGCCTAAGCCGAAGTGATCTGCCGCTCATCGCGGCGCCAACCCTTACGATTTCTGCCGGAGCACACCCGTGAGCGAAGCCATCACCCATGTCAGCGACGACCAATTCGACGCCGCCGTTCTCAAATCCAGCGAGCCCGTCCTGGTCGACTTCTGGGCCGAATGGTGCGGCCCGTGCAAGATGATCGCGCCGATTCTCGACGAGCTCGCCACGACCTATGCCGGCAAGTTGAAGATCGCCAAGATCAATATCGACCACAACCAGAAGACTCCGCGCAACTACAACGTGCGCGGCATCCCGACCCTGATGATCTTCAAGGACGGCAAGGTGCAGGCCACGCAGATCGGCGCGGTCGGCAAGAAGCAGCTCGCGCAGATGATCGATAGCGCGATTTGAGCGCTGCGTTCGCGCGTTCGGGGACAACGCGCGACGCTTGTGGGACTAGAGCCGCTGAATCGTCCGCCTAGTGCTGGACGATTCAGCATTGAAGTGTTAGGGTATACTTATATCGCCGGGCCGCGCCACGCCGCTCCGCTCCGCACGACCCCCAATCTCGCCTCTTTTCAGAACCCGCGAAAGCGCAGGTTCCCTTCGCCAAAGATGGCGCTCACGAGGTTTTCCCGTGTCTGAAACCGAATCCAAAGAAACAACTCGCAGCGAAGCTGCGCGCAACGACGGCGACTCCGCGCCGCCGCAACAATCCAATAACGACGCCGGCGCTGCGCAACAGCCGCAAGGGCAACAGCAGGGCGGCGGCCAGCAGCAAGGACGTCGCGACGACCGTCGCGGTCCGCGCGGGCGCAACCGCCATCGCGGCGGCGGCGGCCAGAACCCGAACGGCGGCCAGAATCGCGGCGGCGGCGACGATGAGGAATTCGTCGAGATCGACGGCCCCAAGAAAGGCGTCGTGATCGATCTCAACGAGCTCAAGCGCAAACCTGCGTATCAGCTCTTGAAGATGGCCGAAGACCTCGGCATCCAGGAAGGTGTCGCGCGCGCGCGCAAGCAGGACATCGTGTTCCTGATCCTCAAGGCGCACGCACGCGCCGGCGGCAGCATCCACAGCGAAGGCGTGCTCGAAATCCTGCAGGACGGCTTCGGCTTCCTGCGCACGCCGGACGAGTCTTATCTCGCCGGCCCCGACGACATCTATATTTCCCCGTCGCAGATCCGCCGCTTCAACCTGCGCACCGGCGACAACCTCATCGGCACCGTGCGTCCGCCGAAGGAAGGCGAGCGCTATTTCGCCCTGCTCAAGGTCGACCTGATCAATGGCGAGCCGCCCGAGGCGTCGAAGAACAAGACCCTGTTCGAGAACCTCACGCCGCTGTTCCCGCGCAAGATGTTCCATCTCGAGCGCGGCAACGGTTCGACCGAAGACATCACCGGGCGCATTCTCGATTTGATCGCGCCGGTCGGCCGCGGCCAGCGCGGTATGATCGTGTCGCAGCCGAAAGCCGGCAAGACGATGATGCTGCAGAATGTCGCGCAGGCGATCGTGCACAACTATCCCGACGTGCACCTGATCATCCTGCTGATTGACGAGCGCCCGGAAGAAGTCACCGACATGCAGCGCACCGTGCGCGCCGAAGTAGTGTCGTCGACCTTCGACGAGCCCGCCGAGCGCCACGTGCAGGTTGCCGAAATGGTGATCGAGCGCGCCAAGCGCCTGGTCGAGCACAAGAAGGACGTCGTCATCCTGCTCGACTCGATCACGCGCCTCGCGCGCGCCTACAACACCGTCGTGCCGTCGAGCGGCAAGGTGCTCACCGGTGGCGTCGACGCCAACGCGCTGCAGCGCCCGAAGCGCTTCTTCGGCGCCGCGCGCAATGTCGAGGAAGGCGGTTCGCTCACGATCCTCGCCACCGCGCTGGTCGAAACCGGCTCGAAGATGGACGAAGTGATCTACGAGGAGTTCAAGGGCACCGGCAACATGGAAGTGCACCTCGACCGCCGCATCAGCGAGAAGCGCGTCTATCCGTCGATCAATATCAACCGCTCCGGCACGCGCCGCGAGGACCTGCTGATCGAGCCCGACGTGCTGCAGAAGATCTGGATCCTGCGCAAGCTGCTGCATCCGATGGACGAGCTCGCCGCGATGGAGTTCATGCTCGACAAGATGAAGAATACCAAGTCGAACGACGAGTTCTTCAACTCGATGAAGCGCTGAGCAAAGCGCAAACTCTAAAAATGAAAAGCCGGCTTGATGCCGGCTTTTTTGTGCCTATCGAAAACAACCGCGGCTATTTCAGCATCCCCACGCGCCCCGCATCATCGTATAGCCAATGGCCGTTTTCACGGCGCATCTCGACCTGGAACAACCAGGGCGCGCCACCATCGGTCGAGCCTTCCACATCGAGCAGCGCATAGTCGTCGTTGACCTGCTCGCCGCCGGTGACGCGCGGCTGCTTCGGCAGCTTGAAGCCGAGCGTCTGTTTGAAGTCCTTGAGGTTCTCTTCAGGCGTGTTGTAGTCGCGCGTGTAATTGCCGGCCTGGCGCTTGCTCATCGTTGCGGTGATCTTGGCGAGATCGGAACCCTGCGCCACGGCGAGGAAGGCGCGGAACGCCTTGCCCGGTTCGCCGCCGTCCTTAGCGAGCGCCTTGCCCGGCGTGCGCGCAAGCACGGCGCTGTCGAAACTCACGTCGATGCTCCAGGTCTCCTTGCCGTCCATGCTCTTTACCGGCGAGGCCGTCTTGACCGTGCAGGCGACACGATCTTTCGTGTTGCTCGTGCAATTCGCCTTGAGCGAGCCGGGCTGCATCATGATCGTGCCGGAGCTGTCGATGTACTGTACGCCACCGACATGCGCGTTCATGCCGACCACACCGTCGCCGTGCACGGACAGTGCGATGCTGTCGCTGCCGAACACCGCCTTGTCGTTGATCGCAGCGGCATACGGATCGAGGCTCTTGGCGATCGCCTCGCGATCGACCGGCTTTTGCGTCAGCATCACATAGGTCTCGAATTCGCGTGCGTGGAACTGGTCGCGAATGCGGAACGCGGCAACCTCGCTCGGCTTGAGCGGCTTGCCGTTCAACACGAACTGGCCGCTGAGCGTATCGGCAAGCGTCGCGCTCGCGGGCAGCAGGAGCATCAGCAACAAACCGCTGCGTAGCGTGTTCATCGTTTCCCTCCATTGTGAGTGCGCCGCAACGCGCGACGCGCACCTACTCTATGCCGATGCGCGGCGCTTGTCTGTCAGCCGATGCGGAATTCAAGCGTCGCCGCGACCGCGCGCTTCCAGTCCGCGTACAGTGCCTCGCGCGCGTCCGTGGCGAGCGCGGGCGCGAAGTCGCGTTCGCGCTGCCATTGCCGCGCGATCTCGTCGCGGTCCCGCCAGTAGCCAACGGCAAGTCCGGCGAGCCAGGCCGCGCCAAGCGCGGTCGTCTCGGTCTGGCGCGGCCGCTGCACCGTCACGCCGAGCAGATCGGCCTGGAACTGCGCGAGGAAATCGTTCCTGATCGCGCCGCCGTCGACGCGCAACGCGGTGAGTTCGATGCCGGCGTCGGCCTGCATCGCGGCGAGCACATCGCGCGTCTGGTAAGCCATCGATTCGAGTGCCGCGCGCACGAGATGCTCGCGCCGCGTGCCGCGCGTGAGGCCGAAGATCGCGCCGCGCACATCGCTGCGCCAATACGGCGCGCCAAGGCCGACAAAGGCCGGCACGAGATAGACGCCTTCGTTCGACTCAAGGCGCGATGCTGCTGCGCAAGACTCCGCCGCGCTCGCGATCAGGCCGAGTCCGTCGCGCAGCCATTGCATGACTGACCCCGCGACGAAGACGCTGCCTTCGAGCGCATATTCGACCTTGCCGTCGAGTTGCCACGCGATCGTCGTCAGCAATCCGTTCTTCGAGGCAACGGCCTTGTTCCCAGTGTGCATCAGCAGGAAGCAGCCGGTGCCGTAGGTGTTCTTCGCCATGCCCGGCGTGAAGCAGGCCTGGCCGAACAGCGCCGCCTGCTGGTCGCCGGCGATGCCCGCGATCGGTATCGATTCTCCCTGCACAATCAGGGACGTGTGGCCGTAGATTTCGCTC
>CAZDWH010000204.1:0-5413 GCA_964509025.1 uncultured Rhodanobacteraceae bacterium | reverse complement strand
GGCGCGGTGCCATGCGAATTGCGCCCGAGGATATGGCTGCCCGAGATGCCGGCGTAGACCGAGCGGATCTCGCAGCCGGCCATCAACTCCGCCTCCTCGACCGCACGCTGAATCGACTGCAACGTCGACTCGATATCGACCACCACGCCGCGCTTCAGGCCGTGCGAGGCATGCGAGCCAATGCCGATTATCTCGACCGGCTCACCGGGCGCGTACTCGCCGACGATCGCGACGACCTTCGACGTGCCGACGTCGAGGCCGACGATCAGGGATTTTTCGCCTTTGTTCTTCATCGAAAAGTACTCTGGGCGGGTCATGTGTTGCTCCCGGAGAAGCTGGCTGGGGAAGAAATACCGAGCGCCGAAAGGCTTTCGGTCGGAATGTCTTGCGCACTGGCGTGCGCCGGCGGCTTGGCCGGTGTGGGTACTTGCGGCTTGGCGTCGGGTGACGCCGCGAGCCAGCGAATCGCAAAGCCATTCGCGTAGCGCAGATCCGCGCGCGCAAACACATTGGTGCCACGGCCTGCGGCGAGGCGCGGGAACACGTCGAGGAAGCGCTGCAGGTTCGCGTCGATGTCGCGCTGGCCGAGCACGATCTCCGCGCCATCGACGAGCGTGAGCTTCCAGCTGCCGCGATCTGACAGGCTCACCCCGGCGAGCGTGAATCCACTGCCGGTCAAGGTGTGCAGCGTCTTGTTGTAGAAATCGACGACGTCGACGAGCGCGCCATCGGGACCGTCGAGTTGCGGCAGGCCCTGGATCGACTCGGTGCCCGGCGCCGCGAACAGGCTGCCGTTGCGCCCGATCAGGCGCTTGTCGCCCCAGCGCGCGAACGGCTGCTGCTCGAACACGCGCAACTCGACCGTATCGGGCCAGCGCTTGCGCACTTCGACGCGTTCGACCCACGGCAGCGTCGCGACAGCGGCGCGCATGTCTTCGAGACGGATCGCGAAGAAACCGCCGCCGAGATGCTTCGACGACGCCGCGCGGATCTGCTCCGAGCCCACGTGATTGAACTCGGCCGACACCGCGAGATTCTTGATCGGCCAGCGCTCCTGCGCGAACCAGCCATTGAGCACCCCAACGACCGGCAGCACCACGAGCGCGATCGCGATGATCCAGGCAAACAACTTGAGCAGGGTGCGATTCACTTACGTTGCCTCCAGGCTCGTTTCGAGAATGCGCCAGCACAGTTCTTCGAACTCGATGCCGACGGCGCGTGCCGCCTTCGGCACGAGCGAGTGGCTCGTCATGCCCGGCGTCGTATTGACCTCGAGCAGCCAGTTGCGGCCGTTGCGGTCGCGCATCACGTCGACACGACCCCAGCCCGAACATGCCGCGGCGTCGAATGCCGCCAACGCAAGCTCGCGCATTTCCTGCTCCGCTGCGCCCCTCAGCCCCGGACAGATGTACTGCGTATCGTCGGCGACATATTTGGCGTGGTAGTCGTAATACTCGCCCTTGGGCACGATCTTGATCGTCGGCAGCGCTTCGTGACCGAGGATGCCGACCGTATATTCGCCCGCATCGGCGCTGCCGCCCTCGATCAGGCTTTCCATCAAGAGTTCGCCGCGATAGCGCGTGGCGAGCGCGACGGCGGCGTCGAGATCCCGGTCCGCGAACACGCGCGTCACGCCGACGCTGGAGCCCTCGCAGGCCGGTTTCACGATCAGCGGGAAGCCGACTTCGCGCGCTGCCGCATGCACGTCGGCGCCGCGCGGCAGCGAGTGGTAGCGCGGCGTCGGCAGGCCGAGCGAGAGCCACACCTGCTTGGTGCGGATCTTGTCGAGCGTCAGCGCCGAGCCGAGTACGCCCGAGCCGGTGAACGGCACGCGCAGCGACTGCAACGCGCCCTGCAGCTCGCCGTTTTCGCCACCGCCGCCGTGCAGGATATTGAACACGCGCGCGAAGTGACCCGCGCGCACCGCGTCGAGCAGCGCCGGGATGCCATCGATGCCGTGCGCGTCGACCCCGCGCGCCTTGAGCGCGGCGAGCACATTGCGCCCCGAGTCGAGCGAGACCTCGCGCTCGGAGCTGTCGCCACCCATCGCCACGGCGACACGGCCGAATTGCTTCGGATCGGAAATCCGCGGCGCGCTCATCGCCGGCCTCCCTTTGCAGATCCCGACTTCGCCAGTCCCGCTTCCGCCAGCTCGTTCGCCGCCGCACCGATATCGCCCGCGCCCATCACGAGCAGCAGATCGCCATCACGCAGCAGGGTCGGCAGCACGCTCTTCAATTCGCGCGGATGTTCGACCAGCACCGGATCGACCTTGCCGCGCGCGCGCACGGCACGCGCGAGCGCGCGCCCGTCGGCGTTCGCGATCGGCGCTTCGCCCGCGGGATACACCTCGGTCAGCACGAGCACGTCGGTCTCGCTCAGCACAGCGGCGAAGTCGTCGAGCAGGTCGCGCGTACGCGAGTAGCGATGCGGCTGGAACGCGACGACGAGGCGGCGTTCCTTCCAGCCACCGCGCGCCGCCGCGAACACCGCGGCGAGTTCGCGCGGATGATGGCCGTAGTCGTCGATCAAGAGCGCTTTGCCCTTGTCGAGCGCAAGTTCGCCGCGCTGCTGGAAGCGCCGGCCGACGCCCTGGAAATGTTCGAGCGCACGCGCGATCGCCTGCGCATCGATGCCGAGCTGCCAGCCGACCGCTGCCGCCGCGAGTGCGTTGCGCACATTGTGCAGGCCCGGCAGGTTCAACGTGACCGGCACCGCCCTCTTCTGTCCCGGCAGGTGCAGCGCAAAGCGCATGCGTCCGCCGTCCTGCACGATCGCGCTTGCGCGCACGTCGGCCATGCTGTCGGCGTTGATGCCATAGGTCAGCGTGCGCCGCGTCGTTGCGCGCGCAAGCTCGGCGACCTCGGCGTCGTCGGTGCACAGCACCGCAACACCGTAGAACGGCAGGCGATGCAGGAAATCATCGAACGCCTTCTTCACCTGGGCGAAGTCGCCGCCGTAATTCTCCAGATGATCGGCGTCGATGTTCGTGACGATCGCAATGACCGGATTGAGCATCAGGAACGAGCCATCGGACTCGTCCGCTTCGGCGACGAGATAGTCGCCCGTGCCAAGGCGTGCATGCGTCGCCGCCGCGAGCAGCTGGCCACCGATCACGAAGGTCGGATCGAGTCCGCCCTCGGCGAGCACCGAGGCGACGAGACTCGTCGTCGTGGTCTTGCCATGCGTGCCCGCGACGGCGATACCGCGACGGAAACGCATCAGCTCGCCGAGCATTTCGGCACGCGGCATCACCGGCACGCGACGTTCGCGCGCAGCCACGAGCTCGGGATTGTCTGCCTTGATCGCGCTCGACACCACTATGGCGTCGGCCTTCGCCACATTCGCCGCTGCGTGGCCTTTGTACACTTTGATGCCGAGCGATTTTAGATGCTTGGTGACGAGCGATTCGTTCTTGTCCGAACCCGACACAGCGTAGCCGAGGTTGTGCAGCACTTCGGCGATGCCACTCATGCCGGCGCCACCGATGCCGACGAAATGCACGCGACGCGAGCTCGCGCTGATCCAGTCTGCGGCTTGCGTCGTGGTCCGCCCGCTCATGCGGCCACCTCGACGCAGAGCTGCGCGATATCGACCGCAGCATGCGGTTTGGCCAACGCGCGCGCGGACTGCGCCATCGCGGCGAGGCGCACACGATCGGCGAGGAGTTCCCCGAGCAGCTGTGCGATGCGTTCGGCGCTCGCGTCGGACTCGGGCAGCAACAACGCTGCACCTGCATCGACCGCACTCTGCGCATTGCGCGTCTGATGATCGTCGACCGCGAACGGGAATGGCACGAGCATCGCGCCGACGCCGGCCGCGGCGAGTTCGGCGAGCGTGAGCGCGCCGGCACGGCAGATCACGAGGTCGGCCCAGGCGTAAGCCGCGGCCATGTCGTCGATGAATGGCTCGACACTTGCCTCGACGCCCGCCTGCGCATACGCCGCACGTGCGCCGTCGGCGAGCTTGACTCCGCACTGATGGCGCACTTGCGGCCGCTGCGCTGCCGGCAGCAGCGCGAGTGCCTGTGGCACGCGCTCGTTCAAGGCGCGCGCGCCCTGGCTGCCGCCGAGCACAAGCAAGCGGGGCGCGCCTTCGCGTGCCGCGAAACGTTCTACCGGCGGCGGCAGCGTGGCAATCTCGTCGCGCACCGGGTTGCCGATCCACTCGCTGCGCGGCAGCGCGTCCACGAATCCGCAAAGTCTTTTTTTGGCAAAAATCGACAGCACGCGATTGGTCACGCCCGGAATGCTGTTCTGCTCGTGCACGATCAGCGGCACGCCGCGCAGGAAAGCCGCGATGCCGCCAGGCCCCGCAGCGAAACCGCCGAGCGAGAGCACGCTGCGCGGACGCACCGCGCCGAGCAGTTTCCACGCCGCGATCAAGGCACGCAGGATTTTCAGCGGCGCGCCGAACAATGTCGCCAGTCCCTTGCCGCGCACGCCCGAGATCGCCAGCGTCTCGATCGCGATGCCGGCCTGCGGCACGAGCCGCGTTTCGAGCCCACCCGCGCTGCCGAGCCACACGACCGGCACGTCGCGCGCGCGTAACGCGCGTGCGACCGCGATGCCCGGAAAGATATGCCCGCCAGTACCGCCGGCCATGATCAGCACGGGACGCTCGGTCATGTTCGCCTGTACGCTCATGCCGACGCTCCGAGCAGATCGCGTGGCTGCACCATCTCGCGCGCGGCGGCGTGTTCGCGTTCGGCGCGGCTGACTTCGTAGCTGATGCGCAGCAGGAACGCGACCATCACGCAGGTCATCATCACGCTCGAGCCACCCGAGCTGATCAGCGGCAGGGTGAGGCCCTTGGTCGGCAACACGCCCATGTTCACGCCGATCGACACCAGCGCCTGCAGGCCGATGCACAGGCCGATGCCGAACGCGCAGTAGCCGGCGAAGCGCTGGCGCCGCTCGACCGCGCGCATGCCGAGCGTCAGCGCGCGGCCGACGAGCCAGGCGAACAACGCGAGCACGCCGACGATGCCGACGAAACCGAATTCCTCGCCGATCACCGCGAGGATGAAATCGGTGTGCGCCTCGGGCAGATAAAACAGCTTCTGCACCGAACCGCCCAGGCCGACACCGAGCCATTCGCCGCGGCCGATCGCGATCAGCGCCTGGGTCAGCTGGAAGCCATCGTCGAACGGATGCTCCCACGGATTGAGGAACGAGGTCAGTCGCTTGACGCGGTAGTCCGACGTCGTCGCGACCCAGGCAATCGCCGGCAGCAGCGGCAGCGAGAGATAGAAGAGATTGCGCATGCGCGCGCCGCCGAGCCAGATCATGCCGACGGTGACCGCGATGATCAGCGCGGACGATCCGAAATCCGGCTGCGCCAGCAACAGCACGACGAGCACGCCCGCGACGCCGACCGGCTTGACCACGCCGAACAGATCCGACTGCACCGA
>CAZDWH010000203.1:3193-5502 GCA_964509025.1 uncultured Rhodanobacteraceae bacterium | reverse complement strand
GCGGCGCCTGGTGCAGGTGTGTCCGCGGGGGTGTGGGCCGGCGGCGGCGTGTGAATCTGGTAGGCCGCCTCCCGATCGACCGCCGTGTCGTATTTGCCGCCGACCGGCGAACGCGAACGGATCGTCGCACGTTCCGCATCGCTGATCGCGCCGATGCGGCAGGTCGGCGGCACGATCAGCGCGCGCTCGACCGGCAACGGCACGCCGCCTTCCTGCAGGGTCGAGACGAGCGCCTCGCCGACGCCGAGCTGGGTGATCGCGAGCGTCACGTCGCCGAGCTTCGGATTCGGCGCGAACGTTTCCGCCGCGGCATTGACCGCCTTCTGATCGCGCGGCGTGAACGCGCGCAGCGCATGCTGCACGCGATTGCCGAGCTGGCCGAGGATTACATCGGGCACGTCGTCGGGATTCTGCGAGCAAAAGTATACTCCGACGCCCTTGGAGCGGATCAGACGCACGACCTGCTCGACGCGCTTCTGCAGCGCGGGCGGGCAGTCGTCGAACAACAGATGCGCCTCGTCGAAGAAGAACACGAGCTTGGGCACGTCGAGATCGCCGACTTCAGGCAGCTTCTCGAACAGTTCCGACAGCAGCCAAAGCAGGAAGGTCGAATACAGCATCGGCTTGAGGATCAGTTGATCCGCGGCGAGGATATTGACGATCCCGCGCCCCGACATGTCCTGGCGCATAAAGTCGGCAAGATCGAGGGCAGGCTCGCCGAAGAACACATGGCCGCCGGCGTTTTCGAGCTGCAACAGCGCACGCTGGATTGCGGCGACCGAAGTCGGACTCACGAGTCCGTACTTCTGCGAAATCTCGGTGGCGTGATCCTTGTCCGCGGCGTAGCTGAGCAGCGCGCGCAGATCCTTCAGGTCGAGCAGCATCCAGCCATTGTCGTCGGCCAGCTTGAACACGATTTCGAGCACGCCAGACTGCACATCGTTGAGTTCGAGCAGGCGCGCGAACAGCTGCGGGCCCATCTCGGTCACCGTTGCGCGCACCGGATGGCCGAGCTTGCCGTAGATATCCCAGAACACGACCGGATTCGCCGCGGGCGTGAAATTGGTGATGCCGAGCTTGTCGAGACGCGGCTTCAACTTGTCGTTGACGACGCCGGCCTGCGACATGCCGGCGATATCGCCCTTCACGTCGGCCATGAATACCGGAACGCCGAGACGCGAGAAGCCTTCGGCCATCACCGTCAGCGATACAGTTTTGCCCGTGCCGGTCGCGCCCGCAATCATGCCGTGGCGATTGCCGTACTTCGCGTGCAGATAGACATCCGGCGACTGCGTCTGCAGCACGCTTTTGCCGAGCAGAATATCGCTCATTGGTTCACCCCGCATTTTCTTCCCCGAGCTTCGATGTTCGCACGCCAGCGCGACGCGCGACAGGGTTGTGACTATGCGCGCGCCTGTGTAACGTGTGCGCGGTTTTGTTGATCGGTAGCGCCGAAATGTTCAATTTTCGTTTTGTTGTTCTCTCTGTTCCGGCGCTGATGCTCGCCGCCTGCGCGGCGCAGCCGCAGAAGCCCGCGGCGCATGTCGACAGTCCCGCGGTGACCGCGTTGTATACGCGGCTCGACGCGGACGAGAAAAAGTATTTCGCCGCGCGCGAGCCGGCGACATACGCGGCCGATCCCGTGGCGCAAACCGCCGCCTACAAACAGGCTTGGGACGATGCGCAGGACGCGCAGGCGCAATGCGCGAAGACGCGCGGCTGCGACACCGCGCGCTTCGATGCGGGGTTCACGCGCATGTCGGGCGGCGCGACCGCGCCGTCGAACGAAGCCGATGTCGCCACGACGATGACGCCCGAAGGCACGCAGAACGCCGGTGAGACTTCGCCTGTCACCGCAGCATTGCCCGAAGTCGCACGCTCGATCACCCTGCTCAAGGGCAAGGAGCTGTCCGAGGTGATGACGTTGAACGGGCCGGTCAAGGTCGCGCTCGAGGAATGGCTCACGAGCCTGCGCCCGTTCCTGATGGACACCTACGAGAACTATCAGTATCTGCGCCACGAGATGTGGCCGGAGTACGAGAAGGCCGGCCTGCCCGAGGCGATCTTGTTCGGCATCATGGCGAAGGAGTCGGGCGGGCGCGTGCACGCGTTGTCGCGCTCGGGCGCGGCGGGCCTGCTGCAGTTCATGCCGGCGACCCGCGCGCGCTTCGGTCTTGGCGTCGTCGACGGTTTCGACCAGCGCCACGATCCCCCGCTCGCCCCGCGCGCAAACGCCGGCCTACTCAAACGGCCACCTGCCATACTCCACACACCACCTCCAACCGTCAACCCCCCGCTCCCAGGGCGCC
>CAZDWH010000203.1:0-3183 GCA_964509025.1 uncultured Rhodanobacteraceae bacterium | reverse complement strand
GGTACCGGTCGTGTCTTGGGGTTAGGCGTCGTCGACGGTTTCGCCAACCGTTACGATCCCGCTCTCGCCCCCGCCGCAAACGCCGGCTATATCAACGAGCAGCTTGCGATCTTCAACAACAATCTCGAACTCGTGATCGCCGCGTACAACGGCGGCGAAGGCCGCGTGCAGCGCCTCGCGCATGGCGCGCCCGACGCGAGCTTCTGGGATCCGAAGATCTATTACGAACTCGCGCCGGAGACGCGCGACTATGTGCCGGTCGTGCTCGCCGCGGCTTGGCTCTACCTGCACCCGGAGCGCTATCACCTGACGTTCCCGAAGATAGACGGCCGTCCGGGCACGCTCGTGCTGCAGAAAAAAGCTTCGCTCGCCGAACTCGCCGTATGCCTCGGCCAGGACGGCAACCAGCACGACGGCTGGTTCCGCACGCTGCGCAATATGAATCCCTCGCTCGATCCGCGCGAGGAGCAGCCGGCCTCGACACACCTGCAAGTGCCGGTGCAACTCGTCGCGCTGTACGAGCGCAGCTGCGTCGGCGGCGAATGGGCCTCGGTCGCGAACGATCTGCATCAGGCCGTGCTGAGCGCACCCGCGCCGCCGCCACCGCAGATCGCCAATCGCTGGCGCGGCGCGCCGCCGCCCGTGCGCGCGCACGGCAAGGCCGTGCCGACCTATGTCGTGCGCCGCGGCGAAAATCTCGGCCGCATCGCGCAGCGCCTCGGTTGCCGCAGCGTCGCCGATCTGGCGAAGGCGAACGGCATCAAGTCGAGCGAGTACGGCAACCTGCGCGCGGGGAGGGTGTTGCAGGTGGGAGTTTGCACGCAGTGACCAAACGACACTGGCTTGCAAGCCTATCTAACGATGCTTAGTGATCTCGACTGGAAATCAAAGGCCAGAGACGCGAAGCTGGCGGCTCATTGGAGAATTTTTTTCTGCGTTCTTCTCGGCGCCGTAGCGAGCACGGCAATTTGGTTTGAACGGACACCACACGCATTTTGGTTTCTCGTTCTCTGGTGTGGACTGGCAACTGGAGTATTCGTCGGGCTGTTGCCCGGAATTGCGTGGCAGCTGCGAAGTCGACTGCGGTGGGGGACGACGTCAGCCTGGATGCTTATTGCGTCGTTTCTGGCTTGGGGCGCAATGGCGCTGGCAGCAATATCCTTCTTGGCGCCTCGACTGAGTATCGACGAAAATCCTCGCTCTATGTTCCGAGCACTTTCAGGGGACGCGATTAACGCGATCGAGTTTGATGGCGATGGCCAGCGCATTCGGCGGAGCACCCCAGCAGAAAAATCTTCCTTCGCGACCCTAGCCAAAAATTCGGAACTGCTCTATCCAAGCCACGAAGGTTCTTCAAAACAATTTAGCTTGCGGCTCGAATTGCGAGATTCTTCTCCACTAGTTTGCAGCGGCAGATTGCCGGAGCGGCACCCCTTAGATTTCTCTCTCAGGTGCTCTAAAGGCATTGGAGAGATATTGGTGCCGAACGGGCGTGAATGGCTCAAATCCGCGACAGCGGCATCGGGTTAAGCGCGCGTGTTCAAACCCAACCGCACCTTGTCGGTCGCTGCGAACTTGAACTGAGCAGCACGCGCGGGCGACAGCAGTAGGGGCACGGTCGAGCCCATGTTGAAGCGCGCCATTTCTGCATCGCGCTCGATGCGAATTTTTTGCCGCACCAACCCTTGCGCACGATCACGCGCGCATAGGCGTAATTTCAAGTCCGCTCCGTACCGCCTCGACGCTCGATACGAACAATCGTGTTAATCCGCCGCGGATGACTTTGGATTGCACCGCGCGCTCAAGCCGCGCGCAAATGTGGCACAATTCCTGCTATCCGATGCTGATGACGTGGCCCGAGCAGGGCGACCATCAACTGGGCACCGGCAAAGTCGTTCCAGCAACAAGCACTTTCCGCAGGGGGAAGGATGGTTATGTTCAGCACTGGCGCGTCGCCTGACGCGCTTCGGTCGGTTGGTCGCGCGCGTAACTTTGTCTATCGATTAATCGCATCGGCGACACTGCTGCTGGTTCCGCTCGTAGCACAGGCCACACTGACCGTGTCGCCACTGACGTGGAACGTCATCGGCCTCGACAGCAACAGTCCCACCTCGGGTCCGAAGAACTTCCCGGTAGGTGCGCGCGTCTGCTCCGATGTAGCGACCACCAACGTCACCGCCAATTTCGTTTTCGACAGCGCGAACGCGAACATCAATCTGCGCGCGGGATCGTTCTCTGGCCTGAATTTCCCCGCGATCGCCGCAGGCACCTGCGTCGACGGATATTTCGAAGTTTCAATCAACCAGGTGGCGGCGGCCTACGACACGGCGCGTCGCTATCACATCACCGCCACCGACGGCAGCGGCACCTATTCGACACCGACGCCACGTGAGCTATACGTCGAGCACCTGATCTCGCAGGCGCGCAACTCGATCACCGACGTCAAATACGGCACGTCAATCCCCTCGCTGGTATCCGTAGCCGCAGGCGGCTCGATGAACCTCGTCGTCGGCAACACGTATGTCATCCAACTGCTCGGCGGTACGGCGACACAGGGCTACAACCAATTCGAAGCATTCATCAATTTCCCCAACACGGTGTTTCAGATCTTGTCGGTCAACACGAGCTATTCGGCCGACAACTCGCCATTTGTGGCGAATCCGAACGACAAGCTGTACGCAGATGCATGCTTGTGGCAGAACGATCCGAATGATCCAAACTACCGCGCTTGCGTCGGCGGAGACTTCAAAGCGGGCGGCACCAACGTCGTCACGACCTATACCATTAAGATCATCGGCGGTGGTGGTACGTCGCAGTCGCTGAACACGCTGCTCTACGACTTCTCCGGCAGCAGTTTTCACTACAACAGCGACTTTTCTGCCGCCGCGCGCATCGCGAACATCATCGACCCCACGAGCGCGGGCATTTCCAAGTCGTTCAGTCCCAGCACGGTACCGGTCAATGGCGTGTCGGTGCTGTCGATCACGCTCACAAACGCCAATGCCGGTGCGCTCTCGGGCTACAACTTCGTCGACAACCTGCCCCCCAATATGACGGTGGCCAATCCCAGTGGTGCCACCACCAGCGGCTGCGGCGCGCCAACCCTGACGGCGACAGCGGGATCGAGCACGATCAGTTTCTCCAATGGCACGGTTGCCGCGAATTCAAGCTGCGTGATCAGTG
>CAZDWH010000202.1:0-5563 GCA_964509025.1 uncultured Rhodanobacteraceae bacterium | reverse complement strand
AAAGGCGCTGCGCTCGATGCGGTCGACGCGAAGGGACGCAGCGCACTGCTGTATCTGCTCGGTGCACGCGCCGAGCCCGGCAGTGTCGCCGACCAGCAGCACCTGCAATCGCTGCTCGCGCTGTTCCTCGTCGGTCGCGCCAACGTCAATCTGCAGGACGAACGCGGCGTGTCCGCGCTGCACGCCTGTGCGATGCACGGTCTGGTCGTTCCGGCGCGTGCGCTGCTGGTCGCGCGCGCAGACGTGGAGGCCCAGGATGTACTCGGGCGAACGCCGCGTGCGGTTGCAAACCTGCTCGGCTATGTTGACGTCGCCGCCGAGCTTGGTCTGCGTAGCGGTATTGCATCGATGCCGTTGCCGGGACAGCCTGCGGCGCTGCGCTAGCCGTATATCTGAATCGCCGCCGCGCTCGACGGGTCGAGACGCTTTTAGGGACGTTACGCTTTCGACTCCGCGTTTCCGCGTACCTCGTTTTCCACGTCGGCTTGCTCTGTATCCGCTTGGAACAGGCGATCGAGATCGGCCAGCGCTTCCTTCGAGGTCTGCAGCAGTGCGGCCTCGTCGTCGTAGACCAGATACTGGGTCTGCAGCAGCTCTTCGTCGTGCACGCGGAACTTTTGCACGCGGTCACGCGCGAATTCCGTGTCGAAGCCGAGATGCTCGAGCGCATGCTCCGCCATCTTCAGGCTCGAATGGAAGGTGTCGCGCACGATCGTATGCATGTCGAGATCCATCAGCCGGAACGCGTGCTGGCGATTGCGCGCGCGCGCGACGATCTTCAGGTGCGGGTACATGCGCTTGACGATGCGCGCGGTGCGCAAATTCGTCTCCGGATCGTCAGTCGTCAACACGAACACTTCGGCCTTCTCAATGCCGGCCGCGCGCAACAGCTCGGGCCGACTCGCGTCGCCGTAGTAGATGCTCGTGTTGAAGCGGCGTATGAACTCGACCTGCTCGGCCGAGGGGTCGAGCGCGGTGAACGGAATTTTCTGCGCATGCAGGATGCGCGCGACGATCTGGCCGACGCGACCGTAGCCGGCGATGATCACGCGCGGATGCACGTCGGGAATCGCATCGAACTCGCGCACCGCGGCATGCGGATGCGCATCGAGCCAGCGCGCTGCCGCAAGCACGGCGAGCGGCGTCAGCGCCATCGACAACGTCACCGCAACCGTGAGCAGATCATGCATGTCCTGCGCGAGCAGGCTGTGGCCATTGGCGAGATTGAGAACGACGAAGGCGAATTCGCCGCCGCCTGCGAGCACCGCGGCGAGCTTGAGTGTCTCGTCGAACGTGAGCTTGCCGGACATGCGTCCGATTGCCAGCAGCATCAGCGCCTTGAGCGCGAGCATGCACAGCACGATCGCGCCGATCGCGAGCGGCTGATCGCGCACGAGATGCAGGTCGAGCGAAATGCCGACGCTGACGAAGAACAGGCCGAGCAGAATGCCCTTGAACGGCTCGATCTGCGACTCGATTTCGTGGCGGTATTCCGAATCGGCGAGCAGCACGCCCGCGAGGAACGCGCCGAGAGACATCTGCATGCCGGCAAGCTGCATCAGCCACGCCGCGCCGAAGACAACGAGCAGCGCCGTTGCGGTGAAAACTTCCGGAATGCGTGTAGACGCCACCGCGCGAAACACCGGACGCAGCAAATAGCGGCCGCCGACCACGACCAGTGCGATCGTGCCGATTGCGCGTGCTGCGGCGACCCAGGTCGAGGCGCCATTCGCGACCGCTTCATGCACGCCGAGCAGCGGCACGAGCGCGAGGATCGGAATCGCCGCGAGGTCCTGGAACAGCAGGATCGCAAAAGCGATGCGGCCGTAGCGCGAGCCGGCTTCCTTGCGCTCAGCGAGCGTCTGCAACCCGATCGCGGTCGACGACAGCGCCAGCGCCAGTCCGACGACGAGCGCGCATTGCCAGGTAGTGCCGAACGCATACGCGACGCCGCCGAGCGCGAGCGCCGACAGCACGACCTGGGCGAGACCCGCGCCGAACACCGCGCGGCGCATCAGCCACAGGCGCGCGGGCGAGAGTTCAAGGCCAATCACGAACAGCAACAAGATCACGCCGAACTCGGAAATCTCGTTGGCCCCGCGCATGTCGGGCGTGAGATCGAGCAGACTCGGGCCGAGCAGCGCGCCCGCGCCGAGATAGCCGAGCACCGCGCCGAGTCCGAAGCGTTTGGAGATCGACACCGCGATCACCGCCGCCCCGAGGAACATCACCATATAGCGGAGGAAGTGTGCGGTATCCATGTGGGCGGAGTCTAGATTCGGAGTGTTCGATATACCACGGGATTCGGTCCCGGTGTTGCCACGCCGATGCGATACGCAGTCTGGATCTCGGCGATCGCCTGCTGCGCCGCTTCCGGCGTGCGCGCGTGCACGAGCGCGAGCGGCTGGCCCGCTTCGATCTTCGCGCCGAGCGCCGCGAGATCGGTCAGGCCGACGGCGAAGTCGATCGCATCGGTCGGCCGGCGCCGCCCGCCGCCGAGGCTGACGACCGCGAGGCCGATGCCGCGGCAATCGATGCTGTCGATGTAGCCGGTTTTCAATGCAGGTGCGGGAACAACCACCGGTGCCTGCGCGAGATGCGTATCCGGATGTTCGAGCAGGTCCGCGGGGCCGCCAAGTGCGGTGACCATGCGCGCGAAGCGTTCGGCTGCCGCACCGCTGTCGAGCGATGCCTGCAATTTTGCGCGCGCTTCGGCTTCGCTTGCCGCGAGCTTGCCGAGCAGCAGCATCTCCGCGCAGAGTGCGAGCGTGACTTCATGCAAGCGCGCGGGACGTGATTTGCCGGTGAGGTAATCGATCGCGCCGCGCACTTCGATGGCATTGCCCGCGAACGGCGCGAGCGATTCGTTCATATCGGTCAGCAGTGCCGATGTGAGCATGCCTGCACCATTGCCGACGCCGACGATGCTCTGCGCGAGCTCGACCGACTTTTCGTAGGTCGGCATGAATGCGCCCGAACCGACTTTCACGTCCATCGCGAGCGCATCGAGCCCGGCCGAAAGCTTCTTCGACAGGATCGAGCCTGTGATCATCGCCACCGATTCGACTGTCGCGGTCACATCGCGGATGCCGTAGAGGCGCTTGTCCGCCGGAGCGAGCTGTGCGGTCTGGCCGATGATTGCCACGCCGACGTTTCTGACGACTTCGCGAAAGCGCGCAATGTCCGGCGTCGTGCAGTAACCCGGTATCGCATCGAACTTGTCGAGCGTGCCGCCGGTGTGACCGAGGCCGCGGCCCGAGATCATCGGCACATAGCCGCCGCAGGCTGCGACCATCGGTCCGAGCAGCAACGACACCACGTCGCCGACGCCGCCGGTCGAATGCTTGTCGACGATCGGTCCCGGCAGATTCATGCCGCGCCAGTCGAGCACTTCGCCCGAGTCGCGCATCGCGCGCGTGAACGCAACGCGCTCGTCGAGCGTCATGTCGTTGAAGTACACCGCCATCGCGAGCGCTGCGGCTTGGCCCTCGCTCACGCTGCCATCGGTGAGGCCGCGTACGAAGAAAGCGATCTCGTCATTACTGAGCGCGCTACCGTCGCGCTTTTTGCGGATGATTTCCTGCGTCAAAAACATTTTTCTTCTCGTTATAAAAGAAATTGGGGCCGCGCTCCGTATGGAGCCGGCCCCAGAAGGTCAGTGATTATCAAACCCCGTACGGGATCCAGATATTTTTTACCTGCGAAGCATGCGCGAGCACCATGCGCCCGGCGCTTTGCGCGTTGTCGTACCAGTCGCGCCCTTTCGCGCCGCCGACCCAGGTGCGTTTGAGCGAGCCCGCGGACAGGCGCTCGACTTCGGCGCATCCCGCGGCGGAGCCATCATGGCGCCAGATCGCATCGACATCCGAATGCGCGGCAAGGATGCGCGCAAGCTCGTCATTGCTGCCGGTCACGATATTGATCACGCCATCGGGCACGTCGGACGTATCGAGCACCTGATACAGATCGGTTGCCGAGAGCGGATGCGCTTCGGACGGCACAACGATAACGCGATTGCCGAGCGCGATCGCCGGTGCGACGAGCGAGACGAAGCCGAGCAGCGGCGCCTCGTTCGGACAGATCATGCCGATCACGCCGATCGGTTCGTTCAGCGCGACCGTGATGCCGTGCATCGGCGGTTGGTGCGCAAGTCCGTCGAATTTGTCGGCCCAGGCGGCGTAGTAGAACAGGCGCTCGATTGCCGCCTCGACTTCCTTCGCCGCGTTTCTCGAGGCGGTCATCGCGCGGATGCGCGCGGCAAATTCCTCGCGCCGCGCGGCGAGATTCTCGGCGATGTAGTACAGCACCTGCGCACGGTTGTGCGCAGTCGCTTTGGCCCAGCCTGCCGCCTTGTGCGCTGCCTCGACCGCGTTGCGGATGTCCTTGCGATTGCCCTCGCCGACTTCGGCGAGCAAGCTGCCGTCCGCGCCGTGGATCGCACGGCTGTACGCGCCGTCGGGGCGCACCTGCTTGCCGCCGATATAGAGCTTGGCGGTGCGGTCGATCGTCGCCTGCACGGCTTTCGTACTTTTCTTGACAGCGATTTTTGGATCGACCAGCGGCGCCTTCGGACGCGCATCTTCCGCGCGTGACACCAGATATTCGTACATGCCCTCGCGTCCGCCTTCGCGCCCGAAGCCCGATTCGCGATAGCCACCGAAGCCGCAAGAGGCATCGAACTGATTCGCGGTGTTGATCCACACCACGCCGGCCTTGATCTGCGGCGCCATGTCGAGCGCGAGACTGATATTCTCGGTCCACACGCACGAGGCGAGGCCGTAGACCGTGTTGTTCGCGAGCGTCACTGCTTCGGGCGGCGTGCGGAAGCTCATTGCGACGAGCACGGGTCCGAAGATTTCAGCCTGCGCGACCGCAGCCGAAGTGGAAGCGCCGGTGATCAATGTCGGCGGGAACCACGAGCCTTTCGTGGGCACTTCGCAGGTTGGCGATTGATAGATCGTGCAGCCTTCGGCGCGCGCGGATTCGACCAGTCCCGCGATGCGCTGCTGCTGTACCGGATCGACCAGCGCGCCGACGTCGATCGATTTGTCCTGCGGCGCGCCGAGGCGCAGCGTGTCCATGCGCGCGCGCAGCTTGGCGAGGAAGCGTTCCTCGATCGATTCCTGCACGAGCAGGCGCGAGCCCGCGCAGCAGACCTGACCCTGGTTGAACCAGATCGAATCGACGAGACCTTCGGCCGCCGCATCGAGATCGGCGTCCTCAAAAACGATGAACGGCGACTTGCCGCCGAGTTCGAGCGAGAGCTTCTTGCCGCTGCCCGCGGTCGCGATGCGGATCAGACGACCGACTTCGGTCGAGCCCGTGAATGCGAGCTTGTCGATGCCCGCGTGCTTGACGATCGCCTCGCCGACGCGGCCGTCGCCCGTGAGCATATTGACGACGCCAGCCGGCACGCCGGCCTGTTCGCAGATTTCGGCGAACAGCATCGCGCTGAGCGAAGTGAATTCGGCTGGCTTGAACACGACGGTGTTGCCCGCAGCGAGCGCAGGCGCGATCTTCCACGCGAGCATCAGCAGCGGGAAATTCCACGGCACGATCTGGC
>CAZDWH010000201.1:0-5573 GCA_964509025.1 uncultured Rhodanobacteraceae bacterium | reverse complement strand
TATTGGGGTGCGGGCGGTATAATTTCGGCGTCAGGCCGTTTTTTGACGGGAAGAAAACCCAGGTGTTCGTCTTCGGTTCGGAACTCGCCGCAGATTGGCAGCACCCCGCCGTTTCCAACCGTCTTGACGAACGTGCAATCGGCGATTTTCTTCTGTTCGGCACTCCGCAGGAGTGCGAGCTTTCCATCTATAGCGATATTCGCCGCTTGCCGGCCGCAAGCCGAATACAGTTGTCACGCAATACGTTCCGTATATCCCACTATTGGGACCTTCCACAGCGCGATGAGGCTCGCTATCGCGACTACACCGAGTGCATGGAACAATTCCAGGAGGTGTTCTCTTGCGCGGTGAACGATCGTGCGCGAACACACAGCGTCGCAATCGAGTTGAGCGGAGGAATGGATTCAACCTCGATCGGCGCAGCATTGATCGCACATACGCAGACATCCGAACGCGCCGTAATGGGATACACGGCGGACTGCCATGGCTTGCTGCCAAGCGACCGGGAAGCTCATTATGCCGGTATCGCCGCGAAGTATCTTGGTATCCCCAACGTCGAGCAGGCACTGCTCGACTACTCGTTATTCGAGCGATGTAACGAGCCGCAGCTCGCAACCGCGGAGCCCAACGCCTATTCTCTCGCAGCCGCGCAATACGACACGTATTCGCACATCGTCGCAAACCGCACCCGGGTGTTGTTGAGCGGCCATGGTGGAGATTCCGTGCTCAATCATGCCGTCTTTGGCCCACACAACAACTGGCGGCATGCACTCAGACGACTTGTCGAGGTCTACCAACACCTGCGCCACACCGGAACGGTGCGGGGCTTGGGGCTGCGCTCAGCGCTGGAGAGAGCGCTGGGCCTTTCGTCGTGGCACCCGGAATTCCCTGACTGGATCGACGCTGACTTCGCCGCTCGGACGCAGCTCCACGAACGCTGGCGAAACGGCTGGAGGATTTTCGACGACGCGCTCGACATGCGGCATCAGTTGAGCATCCCCTGGCTCTCTAACTTGTTCGAATGCTACGAAATACTGAAGATGCCGTTGATCGTACGCCATCCGTTTTTCGACATTCGTCTCGTGGACTTTCTAGTGCGCCTGCCAAGCTACATGAAGTCCGAAAAAAAAATCCTGCGCGACGTCATGCGTGGCAAGCTTCCCGATGAGGTACGCGAGCGACCCAAGACGTGTCTGGTCGGCGATCATTTTCGAGCCATGTTTGCCATGGGAAAAATCGGCATTCCCATCGAACAAAGACTAACTAAAGTCAGCGCCAGCTACATAGACCCCGATCGTTACCAGCGTGCCTTTATGCGCTACCTTGGCGGCGAAGGTAGCAAATCCACGTGGAGTAGCTATTATATGACCAGTCCGATTGCGCTGAACAATTGGCTAACTCAGCGCGCGCCACGAATAACGTCTAGGAGCGCAGCATGAACGAGCAAGAACACCTCTCGATGCAGTCCAATGACAAGCTCGCGAGGCGCGACTATACACCGCCCACTCTCACTGTTTTTGGCAAAATAGCTCTCTTGACGCAGTCCGGAGCCAGCCCCTGCACGAGCGACGGATCAACCTGTAACGCCGGCAGTGGCATGGGTATGGCATCAGCGCGAGCCCTCAAGGAAAATATCGTCAGACTAGCCACACATCCTCTTGGCATCGGACTCTACTTGTACGATTACAAGTCGGAGTTCCGCGACCGCTGGGGCCACGGCAAGCAATTCGGCGTAATGGCCGACGAAGTGGAAACGGTGCTGCCTGAAGCGGTGTGCGTGCATCCGGACGGTTACAAGGTAGTCGATTACGCAATGCTGGCCAGGGCCAGCCGCTGCGTTCACTGAACTGATTGACATCGGCGGCGGCGGTGTCGCGTCTGGATGAGCATCTCGGCTACGTCGCCGATTCGCTGAGACTCGCACGCTTCAAAGCCGCCGTCGCAGCTGTCATCAAGCCCGGCGATCGTGTCGCCGACCTGGGCTGCGGCAGCGGAATCCTCGGCCTGCTTTGCCTGCAGGCCGGCGCTGCCAAGGTCTACGCCATCGATTCGAGCGAAATGATCCAGGTCGCACGCGATACGTTTGCGCGCGCCGGGTATTCCGACCGCGCCGAGTTCCTGCCGGGACTATCCACGCGCATCGAACTGCCAGAACAGGTCGATGTCGTGATCTGCGATCACGTCGGCTACTTCGGGTTCGACTACAACATCATCGAAATCATGGCCGACGCGCGGCGGCGCTTCCTCAAACCGGGCGGTCGCTTGATCCCCGCACGCGTCGCGCTGCAACTGGCTGCGGTGGAATCGGAGACGTGCCGAACGCTCGCCGAAGGCTGGGCTGCGCCGAATATTCCTTCGGAATTTCACTGGCTGCGGGAATACGCCGTCAATCGCAAGCATGCTGCGCAGCTGAGAGCAAACGAACTGCTTAGCGAAGTTTCGATTCTGGCAACCGTCGACTTGCACACCGACAATCCACAATTCCACATATGGACAGCGGAACTGCGCGTACAGCGCGACGGCATATTGCACGGTCTCGGCGGCTGGTTCGAATGCGAGCTCACGCAAGGCATCTGGATGACCAACTCTCCGCTGGCGGACCAGGCGATCAACCGGTCGCAGGTTTTCCTGCCGATGCGCGAACCAGTTACGGTAAAGGCTGGCGATACGCTCAAGGCAAGCGTAATGGCACGCCCGGCGGATCATCTGATCGCCTGGGAAGTCCATGCCGGCGGGCGCTCGTTCCGTCATTCGACCTGGCAAGGCGAACTGCTCACGGCGGAGGAAATCGCGCGACGCAATCCGCTGCATGTACCCCGGCTCAGCGCCGGCGGCGATGCGCGCAGAGTCGTGCTGAGTTATTGCGATGGGCGCCGAACCGTAGGCGAAATCGAGGAAGCGGTGCTGCGGGACCATCCGCAGCTGCTGCCATCGACCGCGGAGATTTCACGCTTTGTCGCGCAGGTCCTGTCCGGTGACACGACCTGATGTCGGTCGAATTGCAAATAGACGCGGTACGCGAACAAGAGCCGCCCGGTGCCGCAATGTTCCACGAATGGATTTCTTCAGATGGAAGTCCATGGCTGCGTTTCTATCGCCGTGAGGCGGACTATCTGCTGCGATTTGTCGACCTCGCCGATTTCCAGGTTTCACGCGACGGCCGTTCCGTGCGCTGCTGGCCGGCGCCGAATGTGTCGGACGAAACGATTCGGCACTTGCATCTCAATCAAGTGCTGCCGCTGGCCTTGAGCCGACAGGGTCGTTTGGTCTTCCATGCCAGCGCGGTGGAGATCGGCGCGCAAGCGATCGCCTTCGTCGGAACATCAGGCAGCGGGAAATCCACATTGGCGGCGAGTTTTGCCACGAACGGATTCCGTTTCCTTACGGACGACGGGCTGATCGTCGATTCATTCGACGGGCAATGCCGGATCGCACCAAGCCATCCGTCCATCCGCCTGTGGGACGACAGCCAGCAGGCGCTGCTCGCCGCAGGAGCCCCCATGGCTCCGCCCGTGCAGTTCACTTCAAAATCGCGTTTTCTTGCCGGTGAACACATCGCCTTCTGCGCGCAGCCGCGGCCTCTGCACCGCGTCTATTTTCTCGGCGCAGGCGACAAGCACGAACCCGCTTTTGAACGATTGAAGCCGGGTGAAGCGTTGATCGATTTGCTCAAGCATTCGTTTTTGCTCGACATCGAGGAACGCGAGATGCTCACCTCACACTTCGATGAACTGGCCGACATGGTCGCGCATCCGATTTACTATCGTCTGGATTATCCTAGGCGTTACCAGGACTTGCCGCGAATCAGGCAAGCCATTGTTGACCATGCGAACGAGCGGAACGTAACGACATGAACTTGTCCGACAAAGTGATTATTCCGGCACAGGTCATGGCCCGCGACGTCGGTGGCGAGACGATCATCCTCAACCTCGAGACCGGTACCTATTTCGGGTTGGACAATGTGGGTGCGCGCATCTGGGAGCTGCTTGGCGCAGGCAAGGCGCTGACGGAAATCTGCGACGCCATCGTCAACGATTATGACGTATCGCGCGACGTGGCCGAACGTGACATGCTCGCCCTCATACGCGACTTGCAGGCGCAGAAGCTGGTCGAGCCCGTTTAAAAGCGCGATATCTTTCGGCGCAATACACCCACCAACATGCCAGCAGCACGCGAGGTTTGCATCTCCACGGATCGCGGCCGCCTCCACGCAAAAATCTGGAACGGCCCACACGCCGCGCATCCACCGCCCTTCGTGCTGTTCCACGACTCGCTCGGCTGCGTCGCGCTATGGCGCGATTTTCCGGAAAAACTGGCGGCGGCGACGGAGCGCGCGGTAATAGCCTACGACCGCCTCGGTTTCGGCAAATCCGATGCGCATCCGGGAAATCTCGACTTCAAACTCATCCGCGACGAAGCGAGCTACGTGCTGCCTGCGCTGCGCAAACAATTCGCATTCGACCAATTCATCGCGTTCGGCCACAGCGTCGGCGGTGGCATGGCGATCGAATGCGCCGCCGCGTTTCCCGACCTGTGCGTCGCGCTCATCACCGAATCCGCGCAGACGTTCGTCGAGGATCGCACGCTCGACGGCATCCGCGACGCCCGGCGCGCGTTCGCGCAGGATGCGCAAGTGGAGCGTCTGCGCAAATATCACGGCGACAAGGCCGCATGGGTGTTGAGCGCGTGGGTCGACACTTGGCTGGCACCGGAATTCGCCGCCTGGAATCTCGATCGCGCGCTGACGCAGGTGCGCTGCCCGGTGCTGGCGATTCACGGCGGGCGCGACGAGTATGGCTCGATCCGACATCCCGAGCGCATCGCCGCCTTGGCAAATGCGCCGGTTACGCTGAAGATACTTGCGCAGTACGGTCATGTGCCGCACCGGGAAGCAGAGAGCGCGGTGCTCGAATGGGTCGCGAACTTCGTCGGTTCGCTCACAAGATAAATCGTCGTTGTCGAAGGCTGGTGCAGCCGTTCGGATGCGACTCCGACGCACGGCTACTCCATTGCACATGAGCCAGAGTCGATGCCAAACGCGGTAACCTATCGGCGCGACTCCCGAAGAACCGCTTCCCAATCCGGATGAGTTCGTTCATACATCGCCTGTTTCTGGCCACGACCGCCGCTTGCGGCGTGCTTTGCGTGGACTACAGTGGCTCGAGCGAGCCCGTAGAGATATCCGGCAACGCGGCGGCATTCGGCGAGCCGGCTTTCGAATCGATCGGCGTGCGTCAGGGCATGACGAGCAGCGCGATCCATTCCGTGTTCGTCGATCGCTACGGCTTCGTCTGGCTGGCCGGCGACAGCGGCGTCCACCGATACGACGGGCAAAGCGTGCGCACGGTCGATCGGGACCCGGATCAGCGCGATACGCTGGCAAGCCGGACGAACGCCGACATCGCCGAGACCACGGACTCAATGTGGATTCTCAGTTTCGCCGGCATCCTGCAACGCCTGGACAGCGCGTCTGGCGAAGTTGAGGCCTTCGTGCTCGAGCGTGGCGGCAACCGCACCGGTCGCGGCACTCATCTGGTCGCGGATCGCGCCGAACGTCTCTGGATCAGCACGGA
>CAZDWH010000200.1:0-5605 GCA_964509025.1 uncultured Rhodanobacteraceae bacterium | reverse complement strand
TACGTTGAAGGCGGGGTCCTCGTTTCTGACAAGTCGAATGCCGGTCATTGCACAGCGGGAGCTTCCTTCATCCCGCACGAGGGGGTGGTTCCGCTTCACCCCTGTGCCAGGCTAACCCGGGTGAGTGAGCACAAGGCCTGCTCAGGGCAGCAAACCGGTTTCGTACCCGCGCTCGACGGCCTCGGTCCGCGTGCTCACGCCGAGCTTGCGGTAGATCGCCCGGGTGTGGGTCTTGATCGTGTTCGCGGACAGGAACAATTCCTGGCCGATCTCGCGCAGCGACAACGGGCCCCGCAGCAGCCGCAGCACGGCCTCCTCGCGGAAATCGCCTTCGATGAAGTCCACCCCGGCGATGCCCTGCATCGGCAGGATGTCCAGCGCGATCACGCGCCCGCGGTCGCCCAGCTTCTCGCGCACCATCTGCGACCAGCCGCCCGGCGCTGCGCCGAGGTCGACCACTACCATGCCCGGCTTGAGGATCGCGTCACGCTGGAGCAGCTCCTCGAGCTTGAACACGGCACGCGAGCGCCAGCCCTCGGCCTGGGCGCGTTTGACGTAGGGATCGCTGAAGTGCTCCTGCAGCCAGCGCGTGCTGGATTTGCTGCGGGCCACGGCGGCTCAACCGGACACAGATAAATGCGGCATTGCGACATGATACCCTGTCTGCCTCACAAACTCTTTAGAATCCGCGTGTTCCGCGTGAAATTTCCACAATGAGCTTATCCAACAGTCAGAAACGCTATCTGCGCGGACTCGCGCATGGCATCAATCCCGTGATCTTGGTCGGCAACAAGGGCGTGACGCCCGCGCTGACCAAGGAATTCGGCAATGCGCTCGACCAGCATGAACTCGTCAAGGTGAAGATCGCCGGCGACGATCGCGAAGCGCGTGCCGAGCAGATCGACTCGCTCGCCGAAACCGCGGGCGCCGAAGTCGTGCAGCGCATCGGGCACACCGCGACGTTTTTTCGGCGCAACAAGGAAGAGCCGAAGATCGCATTGCCGAAATGACCCGCGCCTCGCAGGCGTAAAAGATGCAACTGACCGAACACCACAACGAAGCGCAGCTGTTCGTGCGCAAGGCCGACGCGCACAGCGTGCAGGTGATCGATCGCGTGCTGACGACGAGCTTCGTGCTCAGCGCCGAGGCGGCAAGCGAATTTCCGGCGCGTGAAGTGAGCGAGATCGATCAGGACGCGATCGATCGAATCCTGTCGCTGAATCCCGAAGTCGTGCTGCTCGGCACCGGCGCGCGCGCCGTATTTCCGTCACAGGCCGTGCTCGGTGCTTTCCTCAAACGCGGTATCGGCCTCGAAACCATGGACAACGCCGCCGCAGCGCGTACGTTCAATGTGCTCGTCGGCGAAGGGCGCAAGGCAGTCGTCGCGTTCTTGCTTCCGGGCTGATTCCGCGCTCGCGTCAGCGCTGAGCCGAGCGTTCTTCCTGTTCGACCAGGCCACGTAGCCGCACCAGCGCCTCGCTCTGGATTTGCCGCACGCGCTCGCGCGTAAGCCCCAATTGCTGCGCGACTTCCGCGAGCGAATGCGTGGCCTGGTCGTTGAGGCCGTAACGCTGTTCGAGCACCAGACGCTGCCGCTCCGGCAACTGCTCGAGCCAGTGCGCGACGCGACTGGCGCCCGCGTCGTCCGCATGCGTGTCGCTGTCGCCCTCGATGACGAGATGCTCGCCGAGCACGCGATCGTCGTGCGCGGACACCGGTTCGTCGAGTGACGAGATGCGGTCGGTGACGCAGAACAATTCGGCGATTTCCGACTGCGCCTTATTCGCGCGGCGCGCGAGTTCGTCGATGCTCGGTGAGCGACCGAGTTCGAGCGCGAGTTGCCTTCGCGCGCGCACGAGTTGTGCGAATTCGCGCAATACATGCACCGGGATGCGCACCGTGCGACTCTGCTGCATCAGCGCACGTTGCACCGCATCGCGGATCCACCACGACGCATAAGTCGAAAAACGCAGACCGCGCGCCGGATCGAATTTCTCGACCGCGCGGATCAGCCCGAGGTTGCCTTCCGCGATCAGGTCGAGCAAGGCCACGCCGCGGCCGACATAGGCACGGGCGATCGACACGACCAGCCGCAGGTTCGCCTCGATCATGCGCTCACGCGCGTACGCATCGCCCGCACCGACGCGGCGCGCGAGATATTGCTCGTCGTCCGCGTCGAGCAAGGCGATCTGCGCGATCTCGTTGAGATAGGCGCTGGTCGAATCGCGCGCGCCCTCGTCCTGCGCGGGCTCGAGCGCGTCGATCAGCTCGATCAACTCTTCGGCTTCGAATTCGTCGTCGCGCGCTTGCGCAGCCATGCGGTGAGCTTACTCTCAAGAACCGTTTTTGCCACGGATCCACTCGGACCAAGAACACTCCGGCGCGATTCGTGTAAATCCGTGTGTCGAATGTGCTTCAGTGCGCCGGCAAGTACTCGGCCGGATTGACCGGCTTGCCGTTCTTGCGGATCTCGAAATGCAGCGCGTCGCGCGCGGCGCCGCTCGAACCCATCTCGGCAATCTGCTGTCCCGCGCGCACCTTGTCGCCCTCGGCCACCAGACGCTTGCGGTTGTGGCCATAGGCGGACAGAAAACTCGCGTTGTGCTTGACGATGATGAGTTCGCCATAGCCGATCAAGCCGTTGCCCGAATAGACCACTTCGCCGTCGGCCGCCGCTCGCACGGGATCGCCCGCGCTGCCGGCGATATCGATGCCCTGCTTGGTCTGGTCGCCGCCGACGAAGCCGCCGACAAGCTTGCCGCCACTCGGCCAGCGCCAGCTGATGCCGTTGACGCTGGCACTGGCCGAGTCGTTGGGCTTCACTGTCGGTACGGGTGGCGCGGGGTCGACCGGCACCTTTGCAGGCGGCGAAGTTTCAGCCGTGTTCGTCGCGGCGGATGCCATAGGTGCGACCGGCGCAGCGACGCCTTTTTCCATCGGCTGCTGCACGGGCGGACTGACCGTTGCAGGAACCGCGCTCGCCTCGATCACGCGCGTGCCGTTCGCCGAACTCGGCACTGGTGCCGGCGCAGACGTAGTGGCTGACGCGATACGAGCCGAGGAATCCATCGGCGCGGGCGGCGGCGCGTACTGACTCGCCGGTACGTCCTCGAACATGCTCGAGTTGCTCGACGCGGGTGCAGCGGCGATCGTTGTCGCACCGCCCGACGAGACATTGCTTGGAACGGTGCGCGCCGACGACGCGGATGTTGCCGATGCCGTCGGCACCGGCGCAGGCGTCATCGGCCGACTAGCGACTCCATTGACGACACCGCCGGGCGGCGTCAGACGCAAATCCTGATCGACCAGAATCCTGTACGGCGGCGCGATGCCATTCCACGCGGCGACATCACGATAATCGAGCCCGCGTTTGAACGCGATCGAATACAAGGTGTCGCCGCGCACGACGCGATAGACGCCTTCCGCAGGCGCGCGCGGGCGCGCGGGGGCAACCGAGGCTTCATTGCCACCGAGCGAGCGATCTTCGACCGGTGCGGGCTCGGTCGCACAACCCGCGAGCAGCACAGCGCCGACTGCGCTCAACGCGATCACGGCGCGATCGCGTGTCCACCCCGTCACCCTGTTTTGTGGCCACATACTTCGAACCGTCAACCGTTCGCGTGCAGGAACTTGAAATAAATCACAGCGAGCACGATCAGCGCAATGAGTGTCCAGCCGATCCATTCGATCCATTTATGTACCGTTTGCTCTGCCTTTTCGCCGCCGAGGCGGATCAGGCCGCAGAGCACATAAACGCGCTTGCCGCGACCGACGATCATCGCGGCCAGAAACCAAACCCACGGCACGCCGACGATGCCCGAAGACCAGGCGATGATCTTCATCGGGATCGGCAAAAATCCACCGAAGACCAGCGCGACGAACGTCTGCCAGCCTGACAGGCCGCGCAACTCTTCAATGTGAGCATTGATCGACGGCAGCCACCCGAGTTTGTCGAGCAGCGGCTGCGCCATGGCGAAACCATAGTGGCCCATCAGATAGCCGATGATCGAGCCCAGCGTCGAGAAGACGAGACTTACCGTCGCATAGCGTGCCCAGCGCTCGGGCTGCGCCAGGGTCATCGGCGCGAGCATGATTTCGGGCATCGTCGGCACGATGAAGGCTTCGACAAAGCTCAGCGCGGCGAGATAGCGTTCGGCGAGGCGATGATGCGCCCAGTACAGCGCCTTTTCGTAAATCGGTTTGAACAGTTTCAATCTACAGTCCGTATTGTAGTTAGATCATTCCGCCGAGCAGCGGCACGAACGCCACCGCCTCGAACGGTTCGGCCACCCAGGCCGACTTCTCGGCATCGAGCTTGTAACGCACGAGCTTCTGCGCTCCCTGCTTGCCGACCGGCGCGACGAGCACGCCGTCGGGTGCGAGTTGCTCGAACAGCTCGCGCGGCACCGCATCGTCGGCCGCCGTCAGCATGATCGCGTCATACGGCGCGTGTTCGCTCCAGCCGAGTTTGCCGTCACTATGTTTCGAGCGGATGTTCTCGATGGCGAGCTTGCGGAAACGCCTGCGCGCGTTGCGCAACAGTTCATCGATGCGCTCGACCGTGTATACATTTTCCACAAGCGCGGCGAGCACGGCGGCCTGATAGCCAGAACCGGTGCCGATTTCGAGCACCTTCGCCGGCAGCTTCGGCGCGATCAGGATTTCCGTCATGCGCGCGACGACCCAGGGCTGCGAGATCGTCTGCGCCTGGCCGATCGGCAACGCAGTATCCTCGTAGGCGCGCGAGGCGAGCGCTTCCTCGATGAACAGATGCCGCGGCAGGCGCCGCATTACATCCAATACACGCCGGTCAGCGATGCCTTCGACCTGGAGGCGGTCGATCAGGCGGTCGCGCGCGCGCTGGCTGGTCATGCCGAGACCGCGCGCTTCGGGGCTGATGCGATGCAAAATGCTCACGCGGTTTTCGAGCTTGCGTCAGTGCCGAGATCGAGCGACATCGAACTGACCCAGCTCGAGACTTTTTCGAGCGCCTGATAACGCGTCAGATCGACGTGGATCGGCGTGATCGAAATGTAGCCGTTGCGCACGGCGTCGAAATCGGTGCCGGGGCCGTCGTCGTCGACCTCGCCCGCCGGCCCGATCCACCACAGCGGCCGGCCGCGCGGATCGACCTGTTCGATGCACGGCGCCGAGCGGTGGCGCTTGCCGAGTCGCGTGACCGCAAAACCGCGCAGCTCGTGCCACGGCAGATCCGGCACGTTGACGTTGAGAATCGTGTCGGCCGGCAGCGGATCGACGATCAGGCGTCGCGTGATCGCGAGCGCCGCCTGCGCCGCGCTGTCGTAGTGTTCGCCGACGTGATCGGGGGTGACCAGCGATACCGCGATCGCGGGCAGGCCGAGAAAGCGCCCTTCCATCGCCGCCGAGACGGTGCCCGAATAGATCACGTCGTCGCCGAGATTGGCCGAGTTGTTGATGCCCGAGACGACGATGTCCGGATCCTTGTCGAGCATGCCGCAGAGCGCGAGATGCACGCAGTCGGTCGGTGTGCCGGCGACGCGGTAGCGATTCCCGGACAGGCGCCTGACCCCGATCGGCGCACCGAGCGTGAGCGAATTCCTCGCGGCGGAACGACCCCGCACGG
>CAZDWH010000199.1:0-5671 GCA_964509025.1 uncultured Rhodanobacteraceae bacterium | reverse complement strand
CGAGTTCGGCCAGCATCGCGTCCATGTGCTTGACGCCTTCGGGCACGACTTCGAGACGAAACGCCGCGGTGTTGTCGGCGAGCAGGATGCCGTTGCGGTCGTAGATCAGGCCGCGGCTCGGCGCAATACCACGCGTGGAAATGCGGTTGGCCTCGGATTTCGCAGTGAATTCCTCGTGATGCTCGACCTGCAGGAAGGCGAAGCGTGCGATCAGCGCGGCGAGACAGGCCAGGATCACGAGGAAACCGACGATCGCGCGCGTGCGGAAGGTTTCCGCCTCGTGCCGAACGTCCTTCATGCGCAGCCGGCCCTGGTTGAGGTTCACCATGGCTTAACTGAACCTTTGAGGAAGCGTAGCGAGCGAAGACAGTTCGCGCGACGCCGGAGCGCAGGAACCGGAGTGTACAGTCGAGTACATGAGGATTCCGAGCACCGCCGGCACGCGAAATGTCGAGCGCAGTAGCTTATTCAAAGGTTCAGGCCTCGTGTCCACGCAGGCGCGCGCGCAAGTCGTCGAGCAGCAGGAACAGCCACGGCCAAACCGCGAGTCCCGCGGCGGGCGCCAGCCAGAAATCCGCTCCGGGCAAGGGATCGCCCGCAAAGGTGTGCACCATCAGATAGACGATGCGATCGTTCAGCAGCAGTGCAAAGATGGCCAGCGTCTGCTGCCACATCGGGAAAAACCGCAGGCGCGAGCGGAAGCGCAGCACGATGAAGCAAAGTATGCAAAGTCGCAGCGCCTGCTCGCCGAACAGTTCGCCGCCGGGCAAGAGGTCGCCGATGAGGCCCAGCGTGAAGGCCAGACCGAGCGGCACGCGTTCGGGGACTTCCAGCAGCCAGTAGATCAGCACCAGCGCGAGCCAGAACGGCTTCAGCGGCACGAGCAGCGCCGGCAACGGCGTCAGCTGCAGCAGGTAGCACGCGGCGATGCTGCCCCAGAACAACCAGTTGAGACCGCGCATGCGACTCATGGACGCGTTCCTTTCGCTTTTGCCGGCGCTGGCGCGAGACCGTCACCGACCGATACCGCCGGCGGCCCCGCCGGCGCCGCCGGTGCCGGCGGACCGATCGGATCGGCCAGCTCGTGCAGCACAAGCATCTCGCCGCTGCGGTCGAGCGCCGCGTCAGGCGTGGCCTTGGCCGCGGCGAACATGCCGGACGGATCGGGCGCGATCGAGCGGATCTGGCCGACCGGAAAATCCGCCGGGTAGCGCCCGCCCAACCCCGACGTCACCAGACGATCGCCGACTTTCACGTCTGCACTGACCGGAATATTCAGCAGTTCGAGCGTATCGATCGTGCCGCCGCCACGCGCGATCGTACGCAGACCGGTACGTTCGATGCGCACCGGAATCGCGTTGCGCTCGTCGGTGATCAGCATCACGCTGCAACTCTTCGCGCGCGCCTCGACCACCTGGCCGACCACGCCATGCGCATCGATCACCGGCTGCCCGACGCCGATGCCCTGATCGGTGCCGAGATCGAGCATCAATTGCTGGCGCCGGTATGCGCCAAAGTCGACGTCGATCACGCGCGCGAGCTGCACCGACAGGCCGAGCGTTTTCTGTACCGCGAGCAGTTCCTGCAGGCGCTGGTTCTGTTCCTGCACCGCGTCGTAGTGGCGCAGGCGCGTCTGCGCGAGCATCAATTCGCGCGACAGCTCGGCATTGCGTTCGCTCAAGGTCGACCGATCGGCCAGTGCAGCGCGCGCGTCACGCGCGAGCTGCGAGGGCAGCGCGGCGAGGCGATACAGCGGTTCCGCCAGCGTGCTGACGCCCTGGCGCACGCGCACGAGGTAATCGCCGCGATGATCGGCGACCATGCACATGATCGCCGCAGCGAGATACAGCACCAGCCGCAGCGTGCTCGACGCGCCTTCGCTGAACAGCGGTGCTGAGGTATTGGGGGCGATGGCCACTTGAAGGCGTTACGAAGTTGCGTGGCTCTATTCTAGGCTGAGGGTTACGGCTGAGGGTTGCAAAGCAAAGGCCGAAAGCTTGTGCGCATTTCGCTCTCGCTTCGGTCCTCGGCCCTTCGCCCTCGGCCCTGCTCTACCTTCACTCGCTCGCAAAAAAATCGCTGCCGTGCTGATCGACGAGCTCGAGCGCACGTCCGCCGCCGCGCGCGACGCAGGTCAGCGGGTCGTCGGCCACGTGCACGTGCAGACCGGTTTCCTCGGCGATCAGCTTGTCCAGATCGCGCAGCAGCGCGCCGCCGCCGGTCAGCACGATGCCGCGTTCGGCCACATCCGAGCACAGCTCGGGCGGGGTCTGTTCGAGCGCCGAACGCACCGCCGAGACGATACCGACCAGCGGCTCGTGCAGCGCATCGAGCGCTTCGTTCGAGTTGATCTTGAACATTCGCGGCACGCCCTCGGCCAGATTGCGGCCGGAGACTTCGATCTCGCGCACGTCGTCCTGGCGCGAGGCGCAGCCAACTTCCATCTTGATGCGCTCGGCGGTCGATTCACCGATCAGGGTGCCGTGGTTGCGGCGCACGTAATTGATGATCGCCTCGTCGAAGCGATCGCCGCCGATGCGCACCGACTGCGAATAGACGATACCGTTGAGCGAAATCACCGCGACTTCCGAGGTGCCGCCGCCGATGTCGAGCACCATCGAGCCGCGCGCCTCGTGCACCGGAATGCCCGCGCCGATCGCGGCGGCCATCGGTTCCTCGATCAGATAGACGTCGCGCGCGCCGGCCGACTCGGCCGACTCCTTGATCGCGCGGCGCTCGACCTGGGTCGAGCCACAAGGCACGCAAACCAGCACGCGCGGACTCGGACGAAACATGCGTGCGCGATGCACCTTCTTGATGAACTGCTTGAGCATTTCCTCGGTCATGGTGAAGTCGGCGATGACGCCGTCCTTCATTGGCCGGATCGTGACGATGTTTCCAGGCGTGCGGCCGAGCATGCGCTTGGCGTCGGCGCCGACTGCCGCGACCGAGCGCGGACCGCCGGGGCCGCGATCCTGGCGGATCGCCACGACCGAAGGCTCGTTCAGGACGATGCCCTGCCCGCGCACATAGATGAGGGTATTGGCCGTACCGAGGTCGATCGACAGATCGTTGGAAAAAAGCCCGCGCAAACCTTTGAACATTCGTGAAATTCCGTCGTGATGCCGCGTCTTGCGGAAAAAGCGCGCCAGTTTAGTAAGCGCGACCGTGCTAGGCAAGGAAAAATGCCGTTAAAACGCGGCGTTGGGATGGCGGTTTGCGGGCAATCGTCCGCGTTCAGGACAAAACGAGAACCCCAAGGCATTCCCCTCTCTAGCGGCGGCAGGCGTATATGTTGCGCCGCAGCGGGGAATCGGGGATGCTTCGGATCGATCCCGCGTTCTCCCGCCTCGAAATGTCCATCGACACCACCACCGTACGTCATATCGCGCGTCTTGCGCGCATCGCGATTGCCGACGGCGAGATCGCGCCGCTCGCGCAAGAATTGTCGCGCGTGCTCGATCTAGCGGACCAACTCGGCGCCGCGCAGATTGCCGACGTTGCACCGCTCGCGCATCCGCACGATGCGGCGCTGGCCTGGCGAGCAGACGCGGTGACCGAAAGCGATCGCGCCGACGCGTTTCTCGCTCTCGCGCCCGATGCGCGCGCGGGCCTTTATCTCGTACCGAAAGTGATCGAATAAGATGGTGTCCTTCACTTCCGCTGCGCAATGCGCGCAGGCGTTGCGCGCTCGCCAGGTTTCCGCGCTCGAACTCGCACACGAAGCGTTACGCACGGCGCAGGCGCAGGCCGAGCTCAATGCGCTGATCACGCTCGACGAAAGCGGGGCGCTGGCTGCGGCGAAACAAGCCGATGTCGCGCTCGCGCGCGGCGACGCGCATGCGCTCGCGGGAGTTCCTTTTGTACACAAGGATATTTTTTGCACGAACGGCGTGCGCACGACCTGCGCCTCGCGCATGCTCGAAAATTTCGTGCCGCCCTACGACGCCACAGTGGTCGAGAAACTCGCCAGCGCGAAAGCGGTGTCGATCGGCAAGGCGAACATGGACGAGTTCGCGATGGGCTCGTCGAACGAGAATTCGCATTACGGCGCGGTGAAGAATCCGTGGGACACGACGCGCGTGCCGGGCGGGTCCTCGGGCGGTTCGGCCGCCGCGGTCGCCGCCGGCATCGTGCCGTTCGCGACCGGCACCGATACCGGCGGTTCGATCCGCCAACCCGCAGCGTTCTGCGGCATCACGGGCCTGAAGCCGACCTATGGCCGCGTCTCGCGCTGGGGCATGGTCGCCTATGCGTCGAGCCTCGACTGCGGCGGCGTGCTCGCGCGCAGCGCGGTCGGTTGCGCGCAGGTGTTCGCCGCGATCGCCGGTCATGATGCGCGCGACGCAACGAGCGTCGATCGCCCCGTCGACGATTACGTCGGCGCGCTTGCGCGTCCGTTGCAAGGGCTGCGCATCGGCGTCGCGCGCGAATATTTTGGCGCGGGTATCGATGTGGGCGTCGGCGCCGCGGTGCAGGCTGCGCTCACGCAGTACGCAAAACTCGGCGCGACGCTCATCGATATCTCGCTGCCGAACGCCGCACTGGCGATTCCGGCGTATTACGTGATCGCGCCGGCCGAAGCATCGAGCAATCTCGCGCGCTATGACGGCGTGCGTTATGGCCATCGTTGCGACAACCCGACTTCGCTCGAGGATTTGTATACGCGCACGCGCGCCGAAGGTTTCGGTGCGGAAGTGAAGCGGCGCATCCTCGTCGGCACCTATGCGTTGTCGGCCGGCTACTACGATGCGTACTACCTGTGTGCGCAACGCGCACGACGCCTGATCGCGAATGATTTCATCGAGGCGTTCCGGTCGGTCGATCTTATCGCGGGGCCGACTACGCCTACGGTCGCGTTCAAGCTCGGCGAAAAATCCGCCGATCCGCTCGCGATGTATGCGGCCGACGTCAACACGGTTGCGGTCAATCTCGCTGGCCTGCCGGCGATTTCGGTTCCCGCAGGTTTCAGCGAAGGCTTGCCGGTTGGCTTGCAGTTGATTGCGCCGGCGTTTGCCGAAAGCGCGCTGCTCGGCGCGGCGCATCAGTTCCAGCTCGCGACCGACTGGCACCAGCGCACGCCCGGAGGTGCCGCATGAGCGCGCATCCCGGCTGGCAGGCCGTGATCGGTCTCGAAATCCACGCGCAACTGTCGACTTCGAGCAAGCTGTTCTCGGGCGCCTCGACCGCGTATGGCGCCGAACCGAACACGCACACCGCCGTGGTCGATATCGCCCTGCCCGGCGCGCTGCCCGTGCCGAACCACGCCGCGCTCGACAAGGCGATCCGCTTCGGCCTCGCGATCGGCGCGACGATCGCGCCGCAGAGCGTGTTCGCGCGCAAGAATTATTTCTATCCCGACCTGCCCAAGGGCTACCAGATCAGCCAGTACGAGCTGCCGATCGCCGAGGACGGAGCCCTGCCGCTCAGCCTCTCCGGCAAACGGGTGCGGATCGAACGGCTCCATTTAGAAGAGGACGCCGGCAAGCTCCTCCACGAGGCGCCCGGGGGCGGCGCTCTTTCTGGCGAGAGCCTGGTCGATTTCAACCGCTGCGGCGTGCCGCTGGTCGAGATCGTCTCGCGGCCCGACATGGCGAGCGCGGCCGAGGCCCAAGACTACCTCCAGACCCTCCACCAGCTCCTCCTCTATACCGAGACCAGCGACGGCAAC
>CAZDWH010000198.1:0-5727 GCA_964509025.1 uncultured Rhodanobacteraceae bacterium | reverse complement strand
CGGGGCGCCGTTCTTCTCGACCAGCCCGTGGAGCTTTCGGGGCACCTGTTCGCTTTGGTCAAGTGGGACCAGAAACACGATTTCATAATGACGCATGGTGGTTCCTTGTGGGTGACGCTGCGGACGGATTTCCGCGGCGAAAGCCTCCCGCTTCGGTAAAACTGCGGTGAGGCAAGGCCCCTCGGGGTGCGAGGGAACTGAGAATTATAGGGGAATCATGGAATTGGCGCAATTGGCGCGCCAAGGGCTCAGTTCTGGGCTTCGACCGTGAAGCTCTCGCCGCAGCCGCATTCGCCGGTCGAGTTGGGGTTGCGGAACACGAAAGCCGCGTTGAGCCCCTGCCTGGCGAAATCGATCTCGGTGCCATCGACCAGCGCTAGGCTCTTGGCGTCGACGACGAGTTTGAGGCCGTCCTGCTCGATTACCTGGTCGTTGACCGCAAGCCGGTCCGCGATCTCGACCACATAGGCATAGCCCGAGCAGCCGGTCTTGCGCACGCCAAAACGCACGCCCGCCGCCTGCGGATTCGCGGCGAGAAAGCTCTGCATGCGCGTACGCGCGGCCTGGGTGAGATGGATATTCATCGCGTTCGATTCTAGCAAACCGTGGGCGCCAGGGCGGTCGTCCGCTATGATGCGCGCCTCACGCCCGGTCCCTATCTGCGGCGAAAACAGCGGAGTTTCAAGGCATGTCGACAGTTTCAGTCAAGCAGGCGTTGTCGGGTTCGGTCGCGGAAGGCAGCGAAGTCACCGTCAAGGGCTGGGTGCGCACGCGGCGCGACTCGAAGGCCGGCCTGTCCTTCGTCAACGTCAGCGATGGCTCCTGCTTCGATCCGATTCAGGTGGTCGCGCCGAATACGCTGGCTAACTATGCCGACGAAATCGCCAAGCTCACCGCCAGCTGCGCCGTGATCGCGACCGGCACGCTGGTGAAGTCGCAGGGCAAGGGCCAGGCTTTTGAAATCCAGGCGTCGAAGGTTGAGGTCGTCGGCTGGGTCGACGATCCGGAGACCTATCCGATCCAGCCCAAGGCGCACACGATGGAATACCTGCGCGAGGTCGCGCACCTGCGCCCGCGCACCAACACCTTCGGCGCGGTCACGCGCGTGCGCGACTGCATCGCCAAGGCGATCCACCGCTATTTCCACGAGCGCGGCTTCTTCTGGATCAACACGCCGATCATCACCGCGAGCGATGCCGAGGGCGCCGGTCAGATGTTCCGCGTCTCCACGCTCGACATGGTCAATCTGCCGCGCGACGACAAGGGCACGATCGACTATCACAAGGATTTCTTCGGCAAGGAGACGTATCTGACCGTCTCCGGCCAGCTCAACGTCGAGGCCTATGCGCTGTCGATGTCGAAAGTGTATACATTTGGACCGACCTTCCGCGCCGAGAATTCGAACACCGCTCGACATCTCGCCGAGTTCTGGATGATCGAGCCCGAGATCGCGTTCGCCGATCTCAATGACGATGCGGCGCTGGCCGAGGATTTCCTCAAGTACATCTTCAAGGCCGTGCTGAACGAGCGCATGGACGACATGAAGTTCTTCGCCGAGCGCCAGGAAAAGAGCGTGATCGAGCGCATGGAGGGATTCATCAATGCGCCGTTCGAGCGCATCGACTACACCGACGCGATCGAGATCCTGAAAAAGTCCGGGCATAAGTTTGAATACCCGGTCGAATGGGGCCACGATCTGCAGACCGAGCACGAGCGCTATCTGACCGAGAAGCATGTCGGCCGCCCGGTCGTGGTGATGAACTACCCGGAACAGATCAAGGCGTTCTATATGCGCCTCAACGACGACGGCAAAACCGTCGCCGCGATGGATGTGCTCGCGCCGGGCATCGGCGAAATCATCGGCGGCTCGCAGCGCGAGGAGCGCCTCGACTATCTCGACCGCCGCATGGCGCAGTTCAAGCTCGATCCGGCGCACTACCAGTGGTATCGCGACTTCCGCCGCTACGGTACGGTGCCGCACGCGGGCTTCGGCCTCGGCTTCGAGCGCCTCGTGGTCTACATCTGCGGCCTCAACAACATCCGCGATGCGATTCCGTATCCGCGCGTGCCGGGCTCGGCAGATTTCTGACGCACATTGCGCACTTGCTCCGGCGTTGCCGCGCGGTGGCCAGTTTTTAGCGCGCTGCCTCGACGATCAGTTTGTCCAGCTGCATCGCGCGAGCAAGCGCGACCGAACCATCGTACGAGAGATGTCCGTCGTCGCGGTAAAGGAAGGTACCATCGAGCTCGGTGCGGCACGCTTTCGGGTCACATAGAAAAGCGTCGAACGACACGATCTGTATGTCGGTGCGTGCACGAACCCGTTCAAGAAATGCAAACACTTCGCGATGGCTTTCCCGGTATTGCACGAGCGGGATATTGCAATCGATAAAACGGCTGGATAGCGTGCGATTTCGCGCCCTGCGTTCGAGGCAATGCGTGTAGTCGAAACCGTCGCTCGGTGGCGGCGCAATAATCACGACGCGCCGTTCCAGGGCGCGAATCCGCTCGATCGTCGCGACCAGAGTATCCAATGCGACCTCTGCATCCGGCCGCTCCACCCTCGCCTGCCCATCGACAACGCGCAGCATCTCGCGCGCAGGATCGAAGTACTCGTAGAACGGGCTCGACAACACTACGGTGCGAATTTCCTCGTGTGCTGCGAGATAGGCGATGACTGAATCGTTGAACGTGAGACAGCGCTCGGCGAATTCGCGCGTATAGACGCGATAAATCTGTGCCATCCCGAGCAATGGGCCGCAAGCGCTCTTGGTTGCTTGCAGCACGCCGCCTGGCATCGTCGCGGCCAGACCAGGCACGAGATGCATGGCGAAGGAATCGCCCCAAATCATCGTCTGCGGATGCGGCGCGTTGCTGCAATGCATGACGTACTCGAGGCGCTGATAGCCTTCGCATTCATCGCCGAAGCCAACGTTGTCGCGACGCAGCCAGGCATAGTCGATCGCCGAGCCATGTGCTTCGCGTGTGCTCGTGTGCGCAGCGATATTCAGCGGTACCAGCACCATGCATAGGGAAGTCACTAGCGCGGCCAGCGACCAGCGTAGCGGTGAGCGCGGCTGCATCCGGCGCACTGGCAGTTCGACGCAGCGATACAGAGCGAAACCCAACAGCAGAGCAAGCGCAACTGCCGCCGTCAGCACCTCTGCAGACGGGTGTCCAAACGAAGGATCGCCGACATAAACGTTGTTGAGCAGGGCGAAGATCGGCCAGTGCACGAGGTATAGCGAGTACGACGCGTCGCCGACGGCGGCAAACGCGTTCGGAATCGGTCGATCCTGCAGCTCGTCGTGATGACGCAGGATCACCACCAGCGTCGCTGCGCAGACGATCGCGATGTTCACGAAATTCGGCGCCGGCACGGGCCAGATCGGAACCACGAACAATGCCGCCAGCGCAGGCAGAAACAACCGCGCCACCAAGATGCGCAGCCGCAGCCCCGGCGATGCCAACGCGGCAAGCGATCCGATTGCCAGTTCCCAGGCGCGCGTCGGCAACAGGTAGAACGCCGCTTCGGGTTGCGAATAGTTCAGTGCGACGCAGAGCGCGAAGCTTGCTGCAAGTACGCACAGACTACAGGCGAACCACCAGCGCCGCGACACGAGAAACATCGCAAGTGGCAGCAGCAGGTAATACTGTTCCTCGACCGCGAGCGACCAGACGTGCAGCAGCGGTTTGAGCGCTGCGGCGCCGGCGAAATATCCCGTCTGCTGCAACAACACGAAGTTGCCGGTAAAGCTGACGGCGCCCGCGAGCTGGCGCGTGAAGTCCTGCCATTCATTCGCATCGAGCAGAAAGAACGCCGCCACTGCGGTTAGCGCGAAGGTGACGTAAGCGGCGGGCAACAGACGCTTGGCACGGCGAAAATAAAACGTGGAAAAACGAAACTCACCGCGACCGATGTCATCGGCCAACATGCCCGTGATCAGGAAGCCCGAGATCACGAAAAAAATATCGACGCCGAGGTAGCCTGCTTCGATAAACCCGGCACGTGCATGCTGCAGGATCACCAGCAACACGGCCAGTCCACGCAGCGCCTGAATGTCGGTGCGTACCGCTTTCACGCCCGCCCCCGTCCGCGCTCTTTGTCGGGACTCAGAAATGCCTCGTCAGCGTGGCGCCCCAGATGTGTCCGGCATAAGCACCTGTATTGAGAATGCGCTGGCTGTAGCCCGCACTCAAACTCAGCTGCCACGGCGAATTGATGCCGAACACCAAGTTCGCGCTGATGTCATTGGCACGGCGCCAAGCCGTGAACGTCTCATCGCGCTGCCGTCCCAAACCGGCCTGGACCTGCAAGCCGACGTCATCATTGATATGGAAATACGCGCCAGCCGTCAGCGCGAAGCGGCGATAGTCACTCGGCGCGTAGTAGCCGTCGTGAGGATTGCGATCGAAGCTGAACCACTGTCCGGCGACGCCGAGATCGAGCATCAGCCAGCCGTTGCGCACCGTCGCGCGTCGCAAAGCGAACGCGATTTCGTCGCGCTGGTTGGAATCGGAATAATTGTCGTGCCGCGCATAGGCATCGAACGTCCAGCGCAGATTCGGTGTCCACCATGCTTCGACCATGCCGCCGTTGCGATTGATGCCGAGCGAAGCGGCTAGAGGCGACACGCCGACACGATCGCGATCGATATTCGCGCGCCAGCGCCATTCGTCGCTCGGCTGCGCGAGCACGGCCAAGCTGCCGATGCCGGTACTGCCTCCGCCCTGACCGAAATGCGAAGCGCCGGCCCAGCCCTCGACTGCATAGTCATCGTTCAAAACCTGACGCAAGCCGACACGCAGGCGCGATTCGTTGACGTGATCGCCACCGTCGACCGTGGCGAACGGACTACCCGTGCGTGCGCCGTAGCGATTCCAGCCAGCATCGAGCAGCAAAGTGGTCTTGTCGCTGAGCCACCAGTTGAGCCCGGCATCGAGGTGACGCAGGCTGATGCCTTGCGAGTCCCAGCTGCGCCACAACGGAATCTCGACATAGGAACTGACGCGATTGTCCGTCACGCGCTGCAGATCCAGACTCTCCTTCACCTCAGGCTTGATCCGCTGCACCGCCGCCGTATAAGGCAAGGCCTCGCGCGGCACATAACCCTTGAGCAGGGCCAGCGCCTGCGTGTAGTTGTCTTCGTAACTGTCAGGCGCGGCCTGCAGCAACGGCTTATTCAAATCGAGCGCGTGATGCCGCCATTCCGCCCATGCATAGATGCGTGCGAGCAAGGCGTTGCCGCCGTCGTCCGCACCGAAGCTCTTGAAATAGTCTGCGAGCGTGTCGGCAGCGGTGGGATAGTCGCCACGCCAGGCGTAGTAGCGCGCGAGATCGAGCCAGGCATTCTTGTCCTGCGGATACTTGTCCAGATAGCGGCGCATCAACTCGATGGCTTTGCCGAGATCGCCGTGCCATGCCGTACTGCGCGCGACGCCGGCTAGAATGTCCTCGCGTTGCGGCGCAAGCTGCTGCACGCGGCTCAGACTTTTTTCGGACAATGCATAGTCGCCAACCCAGTTGGCCAGCTGCGACTGTGAAACGAGGTAGTCGACATTGTCGGGCGCGAGCGTCAGTGCGCGCTCGATCGCTGCAAGCGCCTTGCGCGGATCCTGCGCCACCGCCCACGCTTGCGAATCCGCTGCCTGCAACTCTGCGTCGGACGGTTGCAGCGCCGCGGCAGACTCGAGTGCGTTCGCCGCTGCCGCGGCATGGCCCTGTTT
>CAZDWH010000197.1:0-5739 GCA_964509025.1 uncultured Rhodanobacteraceae bacterium | reverse complement strand
CATGCCGGCCGAAGGTGTGGAAAAACAGGACGCGATGTTCGCTCGGGATGGTCAGCACCGTTGCCGCATGGCGCACCGCGCGGCCTATCGATGCGGGGCCGATCGGAATCGCCTGCGGTTCCAGCATCGGCAAGGCGACGAGCACGGCGAAGCGATGCCCCAGTTCGTACAGCGCCTGGGTGTAATGCACTTCATTGCGCGCAACGAATTCCTGTACCGCGAGCGATTCCTCGAGTTCGTTGGCCTCGATCAGCGATAGCGTTTCGCGCGACGGTACAGCGCTGGCGCCGGGGTGCGCACGCCGGTCGTAGCCTGCAAAACTGTCTTCGAGGTCTTCGACGTAGCGCGGCGCGAGATGGCTGTGCAGGCTGTACAGCGCGCGCGTGCTTTGAAAGTAGTTCTGCTGTACGTTCGTGTCGCGCGCATTTTCCGATAGCTTGACCAGCTCGCGTTGAAACTCTTCGAGCGCGCGCGTCAGGGTATCGTTGGTGTAGCGGCGCGAGATCGCGAACGTGGCTTCGATCAGGGCGCGCGCACGTGGCGGCAGTTCGGTACGCGCAGCAAGACGGAGGGGATAAGGCGCGCTGGACGCGCTCGCCTTGCCCGCTTCTTCAGACCGCTGATTCATGCGTTATCACCACGCGCTATGCCACCTTGTCGCGCGTTGGCCGCGATCCCGGTGGAATCCGCGAACCCATCACGCCCCAAGCCCTCGGGGCCCGGTCATCTGTGACTGTGATCGCAAATCATAAGGGCAGACAGCGGGCGCGTCCACCGACCAGGTCGCGCAATCCGCCCGGAGCGGCCTGGAGGCGCGAACCGGGCGCGTTGGCCCGGTTCGAACCCGATGCGCCTAGAAGTGCGGCTCGAAACTCACCGTCACATAGGCCGAGCGGCCCGGCGTGTTGTAGCCGTGCACGAGGGCGTAGTCCTGGTCGAACAGGTTCTCGACGCGCAGGCCGAGGTGCCAGCTCGTGTCGATCGCATAACTCGCGCGCAGGTTGACGAGCGTGTACGAATCGAGAGTCTTGCCGCCGATATCGTCGCGCTTGCCGCTCCAGGTCAGCTCCGCACCAACACTGAACGCGTCGCTCAACGCGGTTTCGAGCAGGCTCGAGAATTTGTCCTTCGGCCGGCGCAGCAGTTGCGCGCCGGTGTCGTCGTTGCGCGGATTCTGCGCGGTCAGCGTATTGGTCCAGGTCCACGCGGCCATATGCCAGTTGTGCGTCAGCTCGACGCCATCGATCGCCGCATGCGCGATATTGATCGCCTGGAATTTGCTGCCGCCGGAGAAATCGACGAGATCGTGCACGCGCGTCGAGAACGCATGCGCGTCGATTCGATTGGCCGCGTCGAGATTCCAGTCGAGTCCGAGCTCGGCGGTGCGCGAGCGCTCGGCGTCGAGATTCGGATTGCCGGCGAAGTAGCCGCCGTAGCCAGGCGAATACAGTTCATTCAGCGTTGGCGCGCGGAAGGCCGTGCCGTAGCTTGCCGTAAGGCGAAGCGCGTCGCTGAGACGATAACCGAGCGCACCCGACCCCGAGAACGCGTTGCCAAAGCTCGAGTTGTGGTCGTAACGCGCCGATACTTCGCCGTCGAGCGCGCCATTCGTCGCGCGCCAGCCGCCGAACACGCCGCTGTTGTTGCGCGACGCGGCATAAGGCGCACCGAAGCCGGACGAGTCGATCGACTGGCCGCGGTCGTGGTTGAAATCGAGGCCGGCGACGAGATGCTGCGTGTCGGACAGCGTGAAGTCATTGGTCCAGCCGAGTTGCTCGCGCGTCGAGCGGTACGCGGACGAGAACGCCGGCGTGTCGATGTCCTCGCGCGCGCTGCCGAGCGACAGGCGGTGCGACCAGCCCGGTGTCAGCGCGCCTTCGAGATTGACGCCGATCGCCTGGTCGAGCGTGTGCGAAATGCCGGTGCCGAAACTGCCGTTGTCGAAGCTCTGCGTGCCGACGCTGCGGAACGCGCTGCCCGACAGCGTCTGCGCGCCGACGCGATAGTCGGCCTGCGCGACGAAGTTGTGGTTCTGCAGGCCGTTGTCGTCCGGGTTGTAGATGCAATACGGATCGGTTGGGCTCGAACAGATCGACGGATTGGTCGAAGAGAAGCCGCGCACATGGCGCGCGCCGACCTGCAGCGAAAATCCGCCGTCGTCGTTGCGCGCGCCGTAGCCGACGCTGCCATCGGCGCTTTTGTAGCTGCCGTAGCTGGCCGCGATATGTGCGCGCTCGAGCTTGCGCGTGAAGATCTGGATCACGCCGCCGATCGCGTCCGAACCCCAGTAGCTCGCGCGCGGGCCGCGCACGATCTCGATGCGTTCGACCGCGTCGAGCGGGAGGTTCTCGAACGCGAACGCGCCGGTGTTGGCCGAAGCGACGCGCACGCCGTCGATCAGCACGAGCACATGGTTGGCATTGGTGCCGCGCAAGAACACATTGGTCTGCTGGCCCGCGCCACCGGTGCGGTAGAAGTCCACGCCGGCCTGCAGGCGCAGCAGGTCGAGCAGGTCGGGCGCGTGGCTAGCCTCGATATCGGTGCGCGTGATGATCGACACATCGGCAAGGCTCGCATCGACCGTCTCGGCGACGCGGCGTGCGGTGACTTCGACAGTCGGCTGCAGCACGGCTTCCTGCGCCTGCACACATGACGCCGTCAGCGCGGCCAGAATGGAAAAGGATAAAAGTGACTTCTGCAACATCGTATACTCTCCGAAACGCACACCCGCGGTGCATGGCAAGGGTGGTGACGGTTCGGAAAGGGTGCCGTGGTCGGAACGACGCGCGGAACGCCCGTCCGTTGCCCGCCGCAACGCCTTGAGCTTGTGGCACGCGGATTCACGCAGGAACCCGTATGGCCGTACCGCAGGCCGGTCTCCGGGCTCGCAAGATGCATCCCTTGTCCTTCTGGAATGCGGCCTCGATCGCCTTCCCGCGCGCGTTGCGTGCAGTGGCTTGAGAAGATCGAAGCGGACTCGCTTACCGTTGCGGGGGCAGCGCCGGACTCGTTGCAGCGCGATCTTGCGATCGTCCGCGACTCACCGGCTTCCCGTTTCACCCGGCTGAGCGATCAGCGCGGGCACCTGCGGCGGCGCGCAGTGTAGTGGCGCGCCGCCGGGCGTGCAACTTCAGTCGCGATCCGTGGACGTCGAGACGTCCAAAAGTTCGCCGTCGTCGCCTACGCGCAGGGCGATCTCGATCGGGCGGCAACAGATCGCGCAGTCCTCGATGTACTGCTGCGAGCCGGCCGAGAGATCGACCGTCGTCTCGAAACTTTCACCGCAATAAGGGCAGTGCATGACGATGGATTCAATCATGTGGCGGACCCCCGCGTGCATGCGGTTTTGCGGTGCGTTCGCGCGCGGGCAAGAACGAGCCAATCACATCATTGAGGAAGCGCTGCCCAAGCGCCGTCGCACGCACGCGGGTCGCATCGTTTTCGAGCCAACCGCGCGCCCGCGCATTGCGCAGTTGCGTGTCGATCGCCGATGGATTAAGTCCGGTATGCGCAACAAAATCGTCCAGCGCAAAGCCGGCATTGAGGCGCAGCGCGTTGAGCATGAATTCGAACGGCAGCTGTTCCGTCGCGACGAGATCGTCGCCGCCGATGCGGCGCGCGTTCGCGGCATGTTCGAGATAGCCGCGCGGTGCACGCAACTTCCAGCGTCTGCGTACTTCCAGACGATTATCGCTGCCAAGCGTCGACAACTTGCCGTGCGCCCCCGCGCCGATCCCGAGATAATCGCCGAAGCGCCAGTAGTTGAGATTGTGGCGGCACTCGCTGCCGGGTTTTGCATACGCTGAAACTTCGTACTGCGCGAGCCCTGCGGCGGCGAGACGCGCCTGACACACCTCCTGCATGTCCCAGGCGCTGTCGTCGTCGGGCAGCGGCGGCGGATTCGCGGCGAATTGCGTATTCGGTTCGAGCGTCAGCTGATAGTGCGATAGGTGCGGTGTCTGCAGCGCGATTGCCTTGTCCACATCCGCGAGCGCGCCAGCCAGCGTCTGTTCGGGCAATGCATACATCAGATCGAGATTGAGATTCTCGATGCCGGCATCTTGAGCCTGCTTGACCGCGCGTTCTGCCTGGCTTGCATCGTGGATGCGGCCGATGCGCTTCAGCGCCGCATCGTCGAAGCTTTGCACGCCGAAGCTGATACGGTTTATGCCCGCGCGGCGATAGCCTTCGAACGGTCCGTGCTCGACCGTACCCGGATTGGTTTCGAGCGTGATCTCGATATCGCGCGCGAAGCCGAGGCGTGTGGCAACGCCATCGAGCAGGCGCGCGATCTCGTCCGGCGCGAACAGGCTCGGCGTGCCGCCGCCGAAAAATATACTTTGCAGCATGCGGCCCTGCGCCAGAGGCAGATCCTGGTCGAGGTCGGCCAGGAGTGCGTCGACATATTCGCGCTGCGGCAATGTCCCCGGCGCGTTATGCGAATTGAAATCGCAGTACGGGCATTTGCGCACGCACCACGGGATGTGAATGTACAGCGACAATGGAGGTAGCGTGAGCATGCGCAGATTCTAAAACGTGCGCCGCGTTTTCAGCGTATCGCCAGCAGCAACTCACGCAGGCGCGCGAGCGCGAGGCCGCGATGGCTGATGCGATTCTTCTCGGCCATGCCCATTTCAGCCGCGCTGAGACCGAGCTGCGGATCGAAGAAGATCGGATCGTAGCCGTGGCCGCCGCAGCCGCGTGGCGCGTCGAGAATGCGTCCGCGCCAGAGTCCTTCCGCGATCAGCGGCGCGGGATCGTCGGCATGGCGCAACAGCACGAGCGTGCAGTGGAAGTGCGCGCTGCGCTGCGCCTCGGGCACGCCGCGCAGCGTGTCGAGCAGCTTGGCGATATTCGCCGCCGCATCGCCGTGCGTACCGGCGTAACGCGCGGAGTGCAGGCCGGGCCCGCCACCGAGCGCATCGACGCAGATACCCGAATCGTCGCCGAGCGCGGGCAGTCCGGAAATACGCGCGGCATGTCGTGCCTTGAGCAGCGCGTTTTCGACAAAGGTCGTGCCGGTTTCTTCGGTATCAGTGATGCCGAGTTCGCCTTGCGCCACGAGTTCGATATCGAGATCGCGCAGGATGTCGGAAATTTCGCCGAGCTTGCCGCGATTGCTGCTGGCGAGGACGATGCGCCGCATATCAGCGCACCGTCATGTGGCAGCGTGGACACCAGCGATGGCGCTTGACCCACGGCATCAGACGAAACGCGATGAAGCTCGCCAGTCCAAGCAAACCGAGCAAGCCGCCGCTGAACCAGCTCTTCGAATCCTGGTCGGGGTCGCCGTAGCGATCGATATACGGATCCTCGTCCTCGCGGACCTGCAAGAGGCAGCCGCAGTGCGGGCAGCGCGGCATCGCCATCAGGCGAGGGCTTCGCGCTGCTTCGCCAACAATTCGCCGATGCCTTTTTGTGCCAGTCCGAGCAGGGCGTCGAGCTCGTCGCGACGGAAAGCGTGGCCTTCGGCCGTGCCCTGCAGCTCGATGAAGCCGCCGCCATCGTTCATCACGACATTGAGGTCGGTATCGCAGGCGGAATCCTCGGGATAATCGAGGTCGAGTACCGGCATGCCGCGATACACGCCGACCGACACCGCGGCGACGGCGCCGAGGATCGGATTCTTCTTCACCGCGCCGCGCGCGAGCACCGAATTGACCGCATCGACCAGCGCGACATAGGCGCCGGTGATCGCCGCGGTGCGCGTGCCGCCGTCGGCCTGCAGCACGTCGCAGT
>CAZDWH010000196.1:0-5778 GCA_964509025.1 uncultured Rhodanobacteraceae bacterium | reverse complement strand
AACGCTTCCAGGAAGATTTCGAGCGCGTCGGGCGGGATGTACAGGTCCTGCGGCATCTGCAGCAATGGTTCGCCGCGCACGATCGCCAGCGGCATTTCCTGCTGCTGCGGTACCGGCTGGAAGATATTTTCCGCGGGCGAGACTTGCTCGATGGCTTCGGCGCTTTGCGTCGTCATGCGCTAGGGATCGGTCAACGTGTGTGCCGCACCGTGGCGGCCAAAAGTACAAATTTATAGAAAATCAAAAATGCATTCGGTGAAACCACCGCGGGTACCGAAAAAAACGTCAGCGATATCCCTAAATTCCGTCGTCTCGGCTGCATCGCGCGATAAGGCGGCAGCGGGATGGCGGCGCGGCCAGACCGCATCGAACGCGCGCGCATCACGGTGGATACACGGGTTCGCGCAGAAGGCTTCGAAGTGCCAAGGCGGGGCGGGTCGGGAGGCGCCGCAGTTCACGGTGCGCAAGGCTGGCCCTCGCCTGGGTGCACAGGTTACGGGGATTGCGGGACTCTGTAAAGCCCTTTCCTGGTGCGCCATTCCCGCGCGCGAAGCGCGCAGAACAGCCGAAGCTTGACCGGAGGGGTGAGCGAGGCAAGTAATCCAGTTCTGCGTGGCATTCGGCTATGATCGCGGCCTTTCAACGCATTCGAGTAGATCGCCATGTGGTACGCGATCATTGCCCTAGATCACGCCGACAGCCTTGCCAAGCGCCTTGCAGTGCGCCCCGAGCATCTCGCGCGCCTGCGCGAACTGCAGGATGCCGGACGCCTCCTGCTCGCCGGGCCGTTTCCGGCGATCGACAGCGAAGATCCCGGTCCAGCGGGATTTTCCGGCAGCCTGATCATCGCGGAATTCGCCGACATCGCGGCCGCGCAGACCTGGGCCGATGCCGATCCGTTCGTTGCTGCAGACGTGTACCGCGAAGTTTCGGTGCGGCCGTTCCGCAAGACCCTGCCGTGAGCGCGCTGCGCATCGCGACAATCCGCGCGCGGCTCGAGCACGCGCTTGCACCGACGGCGCTCGAGATCATCGACGAAAGCCATCTGCACGCCGGTCACGCGGGCGCGCGCGACGGGCGCGGGCATTTTCGCGTGCGCATAGTCGCAAACGCATTCGCGGGCGTGCGGTCGGTGCAGCGGCACCAGCTCGTGTATGCAGCGCTCGGCGAGTTGATGCAAACCGATATCCATGCGCTGGCGCTCGACACGAAAGCGCCGAATGAAGTGAACTGATTCAGTTGAGGAAGCACCCATGAAGAAAATCATCGCCCTGTCCGTCTGCGCCGCGCTTGCCGCGTGTTCAGCCGAAAAATCCGACCAGTTGATCCAGCTCGATCCGAAACTGCCGGTGGCAGAAACGGTCAACGGCACGCCGGTGCCGCAGGTGCTGCTCGACAGCCTGGCGCGCGCACGCAATCTCGATCTCGATAAGCCCGAGCAGCGCGCCAAGGCGCTGTCCGTGCTGGCCGATTTCGTCGTGCTGTCCGAGCAGGCGCGGCGCGATCAGGTGCTGGCCAAGGCCGCGACCGCGGCCGATGTCGAGTACGCGCGTCTGTCCGCGCTGGCGAGCGTGACGATGGACGCGCTGCAGCAGCAGACGCCGCTCAGCGACGAGCAACTCAAGGCCGAATATGACACGCAGGTCGCCAAGGCGGGCAAATTCGACTACGACTTCTCCGGCCTGTTGTTCGACAACGAGGCGAGCGCCGTGGCGGCCGCTGCCGAACTGCACGGCAAGACGTTTGCGCAGGTCTACGATGCGTGGAAGGACAAGGCCAAGCAGGCGAAAGTCTTCACCAAGGTGCACGGCGATCAGCTGCCGGACGATCTCGGCAAGGCGCTCGCGACGATGAAGCCCGGCGACAGCACGCCCACGCCGATCAAGACGCAGTTCGGCTGGCATTTGCTCAGTCTCACGTCGATCAATCCGCTGACGCCGCCGCCATTTGATCAAGTCAAGGAAGGTGTCCGTCGCTCGATGGCCGCGAACATCGCGCGCCAGCGCCTGGAAAAGCTGCGCGAGCAGGCGAAGATCGAGTATCCGGCGGGAGTGGCGCCGCCAGCGAAGGCCCCCCCAACCCCGTCGCCAGCGAAGCAGGGATAGTTACTCAATAAGTCGCGCGCGAGGGCAGGCGCTTTTTAGTTACCGGAGCAGTAATGGAAACATCCGACGACGCATCTGATGATCTCGATCAGCAAGCTCGATTTCGAGAGATCGGGCTACGCGCAAAGCGGCGCTCTCTAAGAGAACGTGAATATCAGGCATGCGCCGTGATAACGGGCTGTGTCGCGTATTCAATCTTTACCCTGGCAGTCGCCATGATCGGATTCTTGTCGTCAGGCGCGATAGTTGCGGCGGCCATTCCCATGCTTCTTGCAGCAGGCCTGGCCTACACGATTTACAGCGTTTGGCGTCCACAACAATGGAGACCAACATACGCAGCTGCGCCTGTCGCGGTCTTTGTGCTGCTGGAGATTGCCTTCGGCGGTTGGTCCGATAGGCCTTTCTTGTTCGCAGTCGTAGCGCTTGGCGGCACGTACTACCTCCAACGCATTCGAGGAAACCTGGCGGCATTGCCGGATTGAACGGCAATGCTTGGCTTAAAGCTGCATCGTTAAGGCAAGCTCACCGATGCCGGCGGCACCCATCCTTCTGCGCAGTGCTCGGCCACCACCGTGGTGTAAATCCCGCCGCGCACGCCGAATTCTGCGGTCAGGCGCATAAAGCGCGGCTGTGTCGCCTTGACCAGATCGTCGAGGATGCGATTGGTCACGTCCTCGTGGAAATGGCCTTCGTTGCGGAAGCTCCAGACGTACAGCTTGAGCGACTTCAGTTCGACGCAGGTCTTTTCGGCCACGTATTCCAAGCGCAGTTCGGCGAAGTCCGGCTGGCTCGTTTTCGGGCACAGGCAGGTGAATTCGGGGATGCGCATGCGAATGGTATAATCCCGCTTAGGCTGCGGGTTCGGAAAAGTCTCCAGCTCTTTGCTCGGGGCGGTCGACACAGCCTCTTTCCTCTGTTTCAATCATCGGTCGGGCCGGCACGGTAGCTCAAGCGCGTGCCTCCCACAACTTTCGATTCCTCCATGCGGTTCGTTGCGGACCGCCGAGACCCCATTTTTGATGTAACTCCTTGCGATGCGACTGACCACGATCAAGCTGTCCGGTTTCAAATCCTTCGTCGATCCGACCGTGCTGCATCTGCCCACCAATATGACCGGCATCGTCGGTCCGAACGGCTGCGGCAAGTCCAATATCATCGACGCGATCCGCTGGGTGATGGGCGAGAGCGCGGCGAGCCGCCTGCGCGGCGATGCGCTGACCGTCGTGATCTTCTCCGGCTCGACCGGACGCAAACCGGTCGGCACGGCGCAGGTCGAACTGATCTTCGACAACTCCGACGGCCTCGTCGTCGGCGAATACGCCAAGTACAGCGAAATCTCGGTCAAACGCGTCGCGAGCCGCGACGGTCAATCGCAGTATTTCCTCAACGGTGCGCGTTGCCGCCGCCGCGATATCACTGATTTGTTCCTCGGCACGGGCCTCGGCGCCCGCAGCTATTCGATCATCGAGCAGGGCATGATCTCCGAGATCATCTCGGCGCATCCGGATGAACTGCGCGGGCATCTCGAAGAAGCCGCCGGCATCTCGAAGTACAAGGAACGCCGCAAGGAAACCGAGAGCCGCATCAAGTCGACGCGCGAGAATCTCGAACGCCTCAACGACGTGCGCGAGGAAGTCGACAAGCAACTCGAGCACTTGAATCGCCAGGCCAAGGCCGCGGCGCGCTGGCAGGAATTGAAGACCCAGCACGGGCGCAAGGAAAGCGAACTGCGCGGCCTGCATCACCGCGCGATCGCGACCGAGCTCGCTGGCCATAGCGACGCGCTCAAGCACGCCGAAACCGGCATCGAGGCGCTTGTCGCCGATCAGCGCCAGGTCGAGGCGCAGCTCGAAACCCTGCGCGAGACGTATCAGGGCGCGACCGAGCGTCTCAACGCGGTGCAGGCCGAGGTCTACCGCGTCGGCGGCGACGTGGCGCGTGTCGAGCAGCAGATCCAGCACAACAAGGATCTGACCGAACGCCTCGAGCGCGCGCGTGAGGAAACCGTACGTGCGCACGCCGAACTCGGCGAACACATCAGCGCCGACCGCGAGCAGATCGAGACCTTGCGCGGCGCGCTAGGCGAGGGCGAGCCCAAGCTCGCGGCGCTGTCGGAAATCACCGAGCGCACGGTCGAAGCGCAGCGCGAGGCCGAGGGCAAGCTCGCCGAGTGGCAGTCGCAGTGGGACGAGCACGCCAAGGCCAGCGCCGATTCGGGCCAGGCCGCCGAAGTCGAGCGCACCAAGCTCGCTTATCTCGATCGCCAGTCGCTGGAGAACGGCAGGCGCGCCGATGCGTTGCGTGAGGAAAAGCGCGTGGCCGATTTTGCCGCGCTAAACGCCGCGGCGGAGCAGCTTGCGGTCGAGCACGACACGCACAAAGAAAAAGTGGAAACGTATACTTCGTTGCTGGACGAGCGCAAGGCGCGCCACGACGAGATCGTCGACTCCGAGCATCAGGCCGTGCGCTCGCTCAGCGACGCGCGCAGCGAACTCGAAGGCGCGCGCGGCCGGCTGGCCTCGCTCGAAGCGTTGCAGCATGCCGCGCTCGGACAGGAGAAATCCGCGGCGCATGAGTGGCTCGAACGGCTCGGTCTGGACAAGGCGCCGCGCCTGGGCGAATCGCTCGACGTCGACGCAGGCTGGGAAACCGCGGTCGAAACGGTGCTTTCGGGCCTGCTCGAAGGCGTCGTGGTCGACGCGCCATTCGATTATTTGAGCGAACTTGCGCAGGCGAGTCAGGCCGATATCGCGCTGGTCGCGTCCGCGCGCGACGCGCTCACGCCGACGGGCACGCTAGCCGCGCACGTGCGCGGGCCCGCAGCGGCGTTGCGTGTGCTCGCGAACGTGCACACCGCGGACGTGCTCGACGCAGCGCGCGCGCGCGCCGCGACACTGGCGGCGCACGAATCGGTGATCACGCCGGCGGGCGAGTGGCTCGGTGCGGGCTATGCGCGCGTGCTGCGCCGCGGCGGCGCGCAGGCGGGCGTGCTCGCGCGCGAAAAGGAAATCCACACGCTGCGCGAACGCGTTCAGGGCCTGCAGGACCTGGGCGAAGCGTCGGGCGCCAGGCACGAAGAAATCAAGACTCTGCGCGCGGACGCCGAGCGCCAGCGCGACGATGCGCAACGCGAACTGTACGTCGCGCATCGCCGCGTCGCCGAACTCGCCGGATCGTTGCAGAGCCATCGCGGCCGTCTCGAAACCGCGCAGGCGCGCATTGCGCGGGTCGACACGGAACTTGCTGAACTCGAAACCAAGCTCGGCGCGGATGAAATCGCGACGAAGGAAGCACGCGCACGCCTCGAGGAAGCCGTGTCGCGCATGGGCGACCAGGAACAGCATCGCCAGCACCTCGACGGCGAGCGCCGCCGCCTGCTCGAAGCGCGCGAAGAAGCGCGCATGAACGCGCGCGGGGCTGCAGACCATCAGCATCAGCTCGCGCTCGGGCTCGAATCCAAACGCGCCGCGCTGACCTCGCTCGAACAGGCGATGCAGCGCATGCACGGCCAGCTCGCGCAACTCGAAACGCGCAAGGCCGAGCTTGCGCAGCAGCTCGAATCGGGCGCCACGCCGCTGGCCGATCTCGAAGCCGAGCGCCAGACCTATCTCAACCAGCGTCTGCTCGTCGACAAGCAGCTGGTCGAAGCACGCAAGGGGCTCGAAGATCACGA
>CAZDWH010000195.1:0-5809 GCA_964509025.1 uncultured Rhodanobacteraceae bacterium | reverse complement strand
AGATCCCCGACATCGTCGCCTACGCGCAGGCGCGCTACGTCACGATCGTGCCCGAGATCGAGATGCCCGGCCACGCGCAGGCCGCGATCGCGGCCTATCCCGAGCTTGGCGTCAGCGGCAGGAATCCCGGCGTGTCGCGCGACTGGGGCGTGCACACTTATCTCTACAATGTGGAAGACTCCACTTTTACATTTCTTCAGAACGTATTGAGCGAGGTGATGGAACTGTTTCCGTCACACTACATCCATATCGGCGGCGACGAGGCGGTCAAGGACCAGTGGCAGGCCTCCGCGCGCGTGCAGGCGCGCATGCGCGCGCTCGGCGTCAAGAACGAAACCGCACTGCAGGCGTATTTCACCGCGCGCATCGAGAAGTTTCTCGCGGCGCACGGACGCAAGCTGATCGGCTGGGACGAAATCCTCGAGGGCGGCCTGCCGCCCGAAGCGACGGTGATGTCGTGGCGTGGCAGCAAAGGCGCCGTCGAAGCGGGCAAGCTCGGCCACGACGTGGTGATGTCGCCCGATCCGGGACTCTATCTCGACCATTTGCAGGGCGATCTGCCCGACGAACCGCCGGGCCGACCGAGCGTGCTGTCACTCGCCGATATCTACAACTTTCAAGTTGTGCCGAAGGAACTCGACACCGAACAGGCGAAACACGTCCTCGGCGCGCAAGCCAATCTGTGGAGCGAATACCTGCGCACTGACGCGAGTGTCGCGCACGCGGCCTACCCGCGCGCGGCGGCGCTCGCCGAAGTGCTGTGGTCGCCCGCAGCCACGCACGAGTGGAATGATTTCCTCGCCCGCCTACCCGCGCAAGAAGCGCGCTATAGGCTGCTCGGCTTGCCGTATGCTCAAGACGCGTTCGCAGTGAGCGTAGAGGCGACACTCGATGCGGCGCGCACGACAGCACACGTAACGCTGTCGAACCAGGCCGGTTTCGGCGAGATCCGCTACACGCTCGATGGCGCGGCGCCGACGCCAGCGTCGCCGCGGTACACGCGGCCGTTCGACGCGCCGGCGACCGGCGCGATGCATGCCGCCACGTTCGGCGGCGACACGCCGCTAGCCGATGCGCGCGCGCGCAAGCTCGAAGTCACTTCGCTGCTCACGAAAAGCTCGGCCGAACTCGCGCCGTGCAATCCGACCAGTGGCGTCATCCTGAAGTTGCCCGAGGACGCAGCCGCAAACGCGACGCCCGATGCGTTTGTCGTTGACATCTTCGATCCGTGCTGGAAATGGCCGCGGGCCGACCTCGATGGTATCGAACGCATCGAAGTGGACACCGCATTGCTGCCGTACAATTTCCAGCTGTGGCACGACGTGAAGAGCATCGTCGAGCGCAGGCCGACGACGCATCCGATCGGCGAACTGCAACTGTTCGTCGATCGTTGCGACGGCGCGCCAGCGAAGACCGTTTCGATCGCGCCGCTGCTGATGCGCGGCAGCACGGCACGCACGTTGACGATTCCGGCCGCGGGCCTCGGCGGCACGCACGACGTGTGCCTGCGCTTCGCCACCGGGCATCACGATCCGATGTGGGTTGTACGATCGATGCGCCTCATGCCCAAGCCTTGAACGCGACACCGCGCCGCTGGGCCTCGGTCGATGCGCTGCGCGGTTGCACCGTCGCGGCGATGCTGCTCGTCAACGACCCGGGCGATTGGTCGCACGTTTATGCGCCGTTCGAGCACTCCGAGTGGAACGGCTGCACGCCCACTGATCTGATCTTCCCGTGCTTCCTGTTCGTGGTTGGGGTGTCAATTGCGCTTGGCGTCTCGCCGCGCGTCGAGCAAGGCGGCGATCGTGGCGGTTTGCTGCGCGCGGCGCTGTGGCGTGCGCTGCGCGTCGTCGCGCTCGGCGTTGCGATCAATGTTGTTGCGTGGTGGCTGCTGCCAGGGGCGCATCTGCGTTGGCCTGGCGTGTTGCAACGCATAGGACTCTGCTTTGCGGGCACGGCGGCGTTCGCGATCTTCGCGCGGCCGAAGGTCTGGCTCGCGGCCGCGTTCGCACTGTTGGCAGACTACTGGGCATTGCTGCTCGCAGGCGGTTCGCTCGAACCCTGGAGCAACATCGCGAGCCGCATCGACACCGCGATATTCGGCTCGCACGTCTACCTGATCGATGCAACGACGGGGCGCGGCCACGATCCCGAAGGCTTGCTCGCGACGCTGCCCTCGCTCGCGACCAGCCTACTCGGCCTCCATGCGGGACAGTTTCTGCGTCGCGGCAAGCTGGCCGAGTTGTTGCTCGGCGGTTTGGGTGCGCTCGCTATCGGATTCGCATGGTCGCATTGGCTGCCTTTCAACAAGAATCTGTGGACGCCGTCGTTCGCGCTGTTCTGCGCGGGCCTGACTGCGCTCGCGTTGCTCGCCGCGCATGTCCTCGTTGACCGTTGCGGCCTGCCTGCTTTCGGCCGCCGCTTCGGCGTCAACGCGATCGCGGCGTATGCGGGATCGGAACTCATGCAAATCGTGTTGCCGGCGCTCGGCTGGCAGCAGCCGATTTACGATCATGCGTTCGCTGCCTGGCTCACGCCATCGGCTGGCCCCTACGTCGCTTCGCTCGCCTATGCCGTCGCGTTCGTACTGCTCTGGTGGTTCGTTGTCTATCTGATGGATCGTCGCAAGCTCTATCTCAAGCTTTAGCCTTGTGTGCGGCGAGCGAGCTTCATAACGCAACGCTGCTAGAATCCCGCGCATGAACCGACGCCATTTTTTGCGCCGTTGTGGCGCGGCGAGCACTTCGTTGCTCGCGACCTCAACCCTGCTTTCCGGATGCGTGCCGTCCGTGGCAACGCGTAGCGGCGCACAACGCAACTATCTCGCACCCGATACCTCGTTCACCGGTGGCGCCTGCGGCCTGCCACCGGTGCACGTCGCGCCCGAGCGCGAGATCCGCACCGTCGTCGGTCTGCGACCATATCGCCCGTCTGGCTTCGTCGTGCGCGCGGAAAAACTTGGCGATACACTGGTCGTGCACAACTATGGCCACGGCGGAGCCGGCATCACGCTGTCGTGGGGCACCTCGAAACTCGCCGTCGATCTCGGCGCGCCCGGGCATCGCGGCGCGATCGCAGTGCTCGGCTGCGGCGCAGTCGGACTCGCCAACGCGATCCTGCTGCAGGAAGCGGGCTTCGACGTAACGATCTACGCCAAGGCGCTGCCGCCCGAGACGACCTCGAACATCGCCGGCGGGCAATGGTTTCCGGCGTATCTGTCTGACCCCGAGAAACGCACACCCGAATTCAAAGCGCAGCTACTCGCTGCTGCGGACTATGCGTATCGCCGCTACCAGATCATGGTCGGGCCGCGTTATGGCGTGCGCTGGATGCGCAATTATCTCTCGAGCCATCATGCCTTCAGCGAGAACGGCTATCTCGGCATGAACAGTCCGCTCAATGCGATGCTGCCCGAACACCGCGACCTCACACCTGCCGAGCATCCGTTCTCTGGCTACGAATATGTGCGCCAATTCGACACGCCGATCATCGAACCGCCAGTCTATCTCGCGGCGATGCTCGATGAGTTCCGCATCGCCGGCGGCAAGGTGCGTGTGCGCGAAATCGCCGATCGCGCGGCGATCATGGCTCTACCGGAAAAACTCGTGTTCAACTGCACCGGTCTTGGCGCGAAGGCGCTGTTCGACGATGCCGAACTCACGCCAGTGAAAGGCCAGCTCACGATCCTGTTGCCGCAACCTGAGGTGCAATACGCCGCGCTGCACGGCGATTGCTACATGTTCCCGCGTTCGGACGGCGTCCTGCTCGGCGGCACGCACGAGGAAGGCGATTGGTCGCTCGCGCCAGACCTCGACAAAAAGCGCGAGATTCTCGCGCAGCACAAGGAATTTTTTGATTCGTTCCGCACCTGCTGATCGGCGCGGCATCGAAAAATCGATTCAGTGCTTGCTGACGGGCTTGGCAAACAAAGCGCGCAGCGTCCCGGCATCTCCGCCCCAGTCGATATCGACGATGCGCCAGCCGACCGTGAGCCGCATGAGCGTCACGATGACCGTTCGCGCATCGCCGAGATTCTTGAAGCGTACCGTGCCGGTCGCATGCGTCGCATCGACTGCCTGCACGGAAATATCGAATGCGGCAATTTCCATATCCTGCGCGCCGATGAACGGATCGCCATCGAGTTCGCCGATGTCACCGCGCTTCGCCGCGGACTTCGCATCATCGTCGATGCGCTTCGCGAGATCGGGCGCGAAGTAGCGGTCCAGCTGCGCGCGGGTGTCGATATCGATACCCTTGGCATTTTTGCCGATATAGGGTTTGCCATAGATCGTGCGCAGGAAGGCTTCGGCTGAGCCATCCGCGGCGAGTGCCGGCAGCGCTGAGAAAAAAGCGACGAGTGCGATCAGCCAGTTGCGAAAGTGGCGCATGTTCGTACCCTCAACGCATCATCCCACCAGGAGGCATCCCACCGCCGCCCATCCCGCGCATCGCGGCACCCATCTGCCGCATCAGGCCCTTCATGCCGCCCGAGGCCATCTTCGACATCATCTTTTCCATCTGCATGTATTGCTTGAGCAGGCGATTGACGTCGGCGGGCTGCGTGCCGGAACCACGCGCAACGCGCGCGCGGCGCGAGCCGTTGAGCAGGTCCGGATGACGGCGCTCCTTCTTGGTCATCGAATTGATGATCGCGACCATGTGGTGGATTTCCTTGTCGTTGACCTTCGACTTCACCGCGTCGGGCAGGTTGCCGACGCCGGGCAGCTTGTCCATCAGCGAGGATAGGCCGCCCATGTTGAGCATCTGCGAGAGCTGATCGCGCATATCGTTCATGTCGAAGCGCTTGCCCTTCATCACCTTCTCGGCAAGCTTCTGCGCTTTTTCCTTGTCGACGTTCTGCTCGACCTGCTCGACCAGCGAGAGTACGTCGCCCATGCCGAGGATGCGCTGCGCGAGGCGATCCGGATGGAACGCATCGAGGCCGTCCGGCTTTTCCGACACGCCGATAAACTTGATCGGGCGCCCGGTGATATAGCGTACCGACAGCGCGGCGCCGCCGCGCGCATCGCCATCGGTCTTGGTCAGGACCACGCCGGTCAGCGGTAGCGCCTCGGCAAACGCCTTCGCCGTATTCGCCGCGTCCTGGCCGGTCATCGCATCGACCACGAACAGGGTTTCGATCGGATTGAGCGCCGCGTGCAGCGCCTTGATCTCGTCCATCATCTCCTTGTCGATCGCGAGGCGGCCTGCGGTGTCGACCAGCAGCACATCGGCGAAATTCTTGCGCGCCGCATCGAGCGCGGACTTGGCGATCGCCACGGGATCCTGTGTGCCTTCGCTCGGATGGAACAGCACCTCGACCTGTTCGGCCAGCGTGCGCAGCTGCTCAATCGCGGCCGGACGATACACGTCGCAGCTCACGACCATGACTTTTTTCTTCTTGCGATCCTTCAAGAACTTGGCGAGCTTGGCCACGGTCGTGGTTTTGCCCGCACCCTGCAGGCCGGCCATCAGCACGACCGCGGGCGGCGCCGCGGCGAGATTCAGATCGGTATTCACGGTCCCCATCACCGCGGTCAGCTCGTCGCGCACGACCTTGACCAGGGTCTGGCCCGGCGACAGGCTCTTCAACACTTCCTGCCCGACCGCGCGCACCTGGATGCGCTGGATCAGCGCCTGCACGACCGGCAGCGCGACGTCCGCTTCGAGCAGGGCGATGCGCACTTCGCGCAGGGAGTCGCGGATATTCGCCTCGGTCAGGCGCGCGCGCCCGCGCAGGCGCTCGATGGTGGAAGACAGGCGTTGACTCAGGGACTCGAACATTGCGAAAACCGCTACATACCGGGGC
>CAZDWH010000194.1:0-5824 GCA_964509025.1 uncultured Rhodanobacteraceae bacterium | reverse complement strand
GTCGTCGGCTGGCTGCCGCAACAGTTCGAGGACGCGCCGACCACACCGGCGCCGCTGCTGATTGACGCGATCAGCGTGCATCGCGATGGTGGCAACGTCGAACTCGACACGCACACGGCGCGGCTAGCGCTCGATTGGCGCGATCGCGATCTGCGCGTGCAGGCGCGGTTGCTGAGTTATGTCGCGCCCGCAGCGCATCGCTATCAGTGGCGACTCGACGGCCTGGAGCGCGACTGGTCGGGCGGCGCCGCGAACGGCGAGCGCAGCTTTCCGAAACTCGCGCCGGGAAACTATCGCCTGCGCGTGCGCGCGGCCGCGAGCGACGGCGTCTGGCATGAGTTGAACGCGCCGCTCGCGATCACGATGCCGGCGCCGCCGTGGGCGAGCGCGTGGGCGTATGCGGCCTACGTGTGCGCGGCATTGTTGCTCGGCTGGTTCGCGCTGCGCACGTATCGGCGCCGTCTCGACGAGCGTCATGCGATTGCGCTGGCGGAGCAACGCAGCGAATTGGCCGAAAGCGCGAGCGCGGCGAAGACCAGTTTCCTCGCGACGATGGGCCACGAAATCCGCACGCCGATGACCGGCGTGCTCGGCATGACCGAACTCTTGCTCGGCACGAATCTGAGCGACAAGCAGCGTGATTACGCCGAAGTGATCGAGGGCTCCGGGCGGCCCATGCTGCGCCTGGTCAACGAGTCGCTCGATCTCGCGGGCATTGAGGCGGGAAAGCTCGGACTTGTCGATGCGCCGTTCGATCTGCATGCGCTGGTGAACGATCTCGCCGCACTCGCTGCGCAGCTCGCGCAGGCCAAGGGGCTCGCATTCACGCACGCGATCGCGCCCGATGCGCCGCGATATGCGCGCGGCGATGCGGTGCGCGTGCGGCAGATGTTCCAGAACCTCATCAACAACGCAATCAAGTTCACCGAGCGCGGCGGTGTCGACATCGCGCTCGCGCGTGCGCGCGCGAGCGGCATCGAATTTCGCGTACGCGACTCGGGTCCCGGCATCGATGCCGCGACGCAGGCGCGCTTGTTTCGGCGTTTCGAGCAGGCCGATGGCGCGCAGAGGCATGGCGGCAGCGGACTGGGTCTGGCGATCTGCCGCGACCTTGCGGCGCTGATGGGCGGCGAGATTGCGCTGGACAGCGAGCCGGGGCAGGGCAGCACGTTTCGCGTGACTTTGCCGCTGACGGAAGTCGCGCAGGCGGATCTGGGGAATGTGGAAAATTCCACAATGCAGCAATCTGGTGCGACTGACGCCGCACCAGGCCCCGACAGACGCGCATTGCGCGTACTGCTGGTCGAGGACGATGCGACGGTCGCAGCCGTGATCACGGGGCTGATCGAAGCGCAGGGACACACGGTGCGTCACGCCGCACACGGCCTCGCCGCCTTGAGCGAGCTTGCGACAGGCGAGTTCGACGCAGCACTGATCGACTTCGATCTGCCTGGTCTCGACGGCCTCGCGCTCGCGCGCATGCTGCGCACGCGCGAGGCGGCCGACCGCAAGCCTCGTCTCCGTCTGATCGGCACAACCGCGCGCTCAGCTGGCAACGAGGAAGCGCTTGCGCTCGCCGCGGGCATGGATGCGTTCCTGCGCAAGCCGCTCAGCGGTGCGAGGCTGCGTGCCTGCTTCTCGACAATCGAGACATCGCGCGGCGCGCAATTCGCCTGACACGTCGCTGTCGGGCTCAGTTCCTATTCAACTAATCAACTCGCGCATGAACTGCACGCACGAATTCGCGTCGCTGCGCGCGATATTTCCGCGATGTTCATCGCGCGAGGCCTAGGGTCGATGTTGGAGTCGAGGCGGTGTCCGGCACGAGTTCGCGCCGCTGCTGCGATTCCTCTTCCGACTGTTGAGGAGAACAACATGACCCAACATAAAAGCTTGATAAAAATTACCGCGCTTGCGCTCGCGCTTTCCGCTGGCATGGGCACTGCCGCTTATGCCGATACGGTGATCGAGGCAGGCAAGCATCACTTCGTGTTCTATCGCGATCACAACATCTACTACGCGCCGGAAACGCGCACTTACTACTGGCTAGACAACGGCCGCTGGCAAGCCAGTGCGATGCTGCCTGAGGAAGAACGCGTTTATGCGACCAATGGCGTCGACGTCGTGCTCGATACCGACCGTCCGTATGAGCGCCACGACTATGTAGTCGCGCACTATCGCGACTATGCGCCGGCTACTGCCACTGCCGTGGAACGGCCAGCCACCACGACCACCACGGTCGAGCGCAGAGCCGATGACGGAACGGTGACGACGACCACGACGACGACCAAGCATCGCTACGTCTACTACGGCGATCACGACATCTTCTTCTCGCCGGAAACCAAGACGTATTTCTGGCAGAGCGACGGCCGCTGGCAATCCGGCAGCGCGCTGCCGGTCGAGATGATGCCGTACGTGCGCAGTGGCGGCACGGCGATCGAACTCGACACGCTGCGTCCGTATGAGCGCCACGATTATGTGGTCACCCACTACCGTCATCACGACGAATAACCATCACGGCGCGGTTCCCTTCGCTATTGCGCCCTGGCCACGCAAGTGATGGTTTTCTGGCCCGCTCCGGCGGGCCTCTTTTTGCGGCGAACTAACTCCATCAGCGCGGGTGCGAATCACGCGCCCGGTAGCGCGTAACCAATGATGATTCGATTTGGAACTTGCTTGAATCGAGTGCTTATCGAGTTTTTTGAGAGGGCTATGACTTGGTCGTTGGAGACTCCCGCAGGAACACCTTCAAAAGTCACAGTGACGCGTGTGAGTGATCCGTTGCTCCAGTTGAATCCCACAAAAGGTTTTGACCCTGTTGCCTTCTCGATGTCATCCGCGACTTCCGAGGAGTGCCTGAAACCATCACTCATCGTGTCAAAAGCGTTGCAGGCTGTGAGTGCGATGCAAATAAGCGCTACGCGCATCAATTTCATGCTTATTCCCTTGGTCTGCTCACGCTAGGCTAAATTCATGCACCGCTTCAATCAGCACGCCCAATCGCTCGGGATCGACATCGGGAGTAATGCCGTGCCCCAGATTGAATACATGCCCTGGGTGCGCGCCGAAGCTCGTTAGCGCGCGCTGCACTTCAGTGCGGATCGCCTCCGGACTCGCATGCAGCACGGCCGGATCGAGATTGCCTTGCAGCGCGACGCGGTTGCCGACGCGCGCGCGCGCGTCGCCGAGGCTGATCGTCCAGTCGAGGCCGAGCGCGGCGCAGCCAGTGTCGGCGAGCGCTTCGAGATGGCCGTTGGCGCCCTTGCTGAACAGGATAAGCGGCAGGTCCTTGGCCACTTTGTCGCTTTGTAAACTTTGCGCAATTTGCCGCAAATAGCGCAGCGAGAACTCGCGAAACAGCTCGGGCGCGAGCAGGCCGCCCCAGGTGTCGAACACCATCAGCGCCTGTGCGCCGGCCGCGGCCTGCGCGGCGAGATAAGTCGCGACCGAACGCGCGACGACGTCGAGCAGGCGATGCATCGTCGCTGGATCGTCCAGTGCGAGCGCCTTGGGACGTGCGAAGCTCGACGAGCCGCCACCTTCGATCATGTAGCACGCGAGCGTCCACGGGCTGCCGGCGAATCCGATCAGCGGCACCTTGCCGGCGAGCTCGCGCCGGATCAGGCGTACCGCGTCCATCACATAGCGCAGGTCGGTTTCGGGGTCCGGCACGCCGAGCGCGTCGATCTCCGCGCGCGTGCGTACCGTGCGCGCGAAGCGCGGGCCGACGCCTTCGTCGACCGAGAGACCGAGACCCATCGCATCAGGGATCGTCAGAATGTCCGAGAACAGAATCGCGGCGTCGAGCGGATAGCGCGCGATCGGCTGTAGCGTCACCTCGCAGGCAAGCTCGGGCGTCTTGCACAGATTGACGAAGCTGCCGGCGCGCGCGCGCGTGGCGCGGTACTCGGGCAGGTAGCGGCCGGCCTGGCGCATGATCCACACCGGCGTGCAGTCGACGGGCTCGCGCCGGAGCGCGCACAGAAAACGATCGTTGGACATTTGTATACTTTTACCGAAGCGGTGCGATCACGAATACGGTGAGTCGGCGCCCTGAGTGAACATGAGTTTGAAGCCGCGCTTGAGCTGCACGTCGCGTGCGTGTTCGAAAGCCGCAAGCGCGTCGTCGCGCTCGAGGTAGACCTCGCGCTTGAGGCTGACGCGGCCGCCCTGCTGGCCCCATTCGCGCGTCAGCGTCCAGCCGCCGAGCAGATCCTGCTGCAGGGCGATCTGGTAATACTTCGGTGCCTCGGTCGCGGTAGGCCGGGTTTGCAGGAAAACGCGCATGGCGCCATTGTACCGTAGGGTGCGATTTATCGCGCCCGACTCGTGAGTAATCGCCTTAAAAGTGCCTCATACCGCGGCTAGCCAATGCAATTGCCGCACAAACAAATCAAAGCGAGCGATTGCTTCATTGGGCGGGACAACTCGGGCCCACTGCTGGGCCGATACCATCGTGTCTATGTAACGGAACTCTAAACCCGATGTCGTTGGTGAGATGCGTAGGTGCGGAGTGTTCGCGTTGGGCAGGGGTGGCGTTTGCGAAATGCAGAGATCAAACATAGACGTCCATGGATAGACGCTCTTGGCGAGTGGCGACGAGGAGATGTGATCTACAAGAGCGACCAAGTCTTGTGCCCAAACTGCATCAGGTGCTTCCGAGAAGCGCTGACGGATCTCAGCCCAGGGGCGATGCATTACGACAGCACCTGCCGGATCGCAGCGACATCCACATCCGGCACGATCTCCGCGCGGCCGATGCCACGCCAGAGAATCAGACGCAGGCGGCCGGAAAGATTTTTCTTGTCGAGCCGCATCAAGTCGATCAGCTGATCCGGACCGAGCCCCGCGGGCACGCGCGTCGGCAAGTCGAAGCGTTGCAGCAAGGCTTCGAGACGCGAAATGTCCGTAGCGGGAGACAGCCCGAGATTCGCCGATAGTCGTGCCGCGAGCATCATGCCGATCGCGACGCCTTCGCCGTGCAACAGCGCGCCATAGCCAGTCGCCGTTTCAAGCGCGTGGCCGAAAGTGTGGCCGAGATTGAGCAGGGCGCGTTCACCCTGTTCGGTTTCGTCGCGCGCGACGGTGCCGGCTTTCTGCGCGCAGCAGTGTGCGATCGCCTGCGCGAGCACGGACGCGTCGCGCGCGCGCAGCGCATCGACGTGCTGTTCGAGCCAGGCGAAAAACTGCGCGTCGCCGAGCGCGCCGTATTTGACGACTTCGGCGAAACCCGCGGCGAGTTCGCGCGGCGGCAGCGTCGCGAGCGTATCGGTGTCGACGATCACCGCGCGCGGCTGGTGGAACGCGCCGACGAGATTCTTGCCGGCGGGTAGATCGACGCCGGTCTTTCCGCCGACCGAGGAATCGACCATCGCGAGCAGGGTCGTCGGCACCTGCACGAAGGCGATGCCGCGCATCCAGCACGCGGCGCCGAATCCGGCGAGATCGCCGATCACGCCGCCGCCGAGCGCGAGAATCGTCGCGTCGCGGCTCGCCTTCATTGCGGCGAGCGCATCGAACACGCGCGCGGCGGAGTCGAGCGTCTTGTGCGCTTCGCCGTCGGGCAGGATCAGTTGCGTTACCTGCAGATCACTGCACGCACGTGCGAGCGTCGCGCGCAGCCGTTCGAGATAGAGCGGCGCGACCACATCGTTGCTGACGATCAAGACATGGCGGCCACGTATCGCCTGCGCGAAGCGCGCGCCGTCGTCGAGCAGGCGCGTGCCGATCGCGATCGGATAGCTGCGCCTACCGAGTTCGACCTGTATTTCCACCGCTGCCGCGCTCATGCCGCGCGCCCCGCATCCGGCCGCGGCGCACGCTG
>CAZDWH010000193.1:0-5837 GCA_964509025.1 uncultured Rhodanobacteraceae bacterium | reverse complement strand
CCCTCGCGGAACAGGTCGGGCAGGATGCCGGTGTATTCGACCGGAATTTCCTTGAAGCGGTCGGTCACGACGAAGTCGGAGCGCAGCGAAGCCGGATCGCGCTTGAACGAATGCTCGAGCACGACGCCGCCGAGCTTGAAGCTCGCGCCGGCCGGCGGTTTGCCCGCAAGCGTTTCGCTCGGCGAGAACAGATAGGTCATGTTCTGGCTCAGCGCGGTCACGGTCAGTGCGGCGGCAGTGCCGACGGCGAGCAGAATCAGCAGTACCGCGATCAGGCGGCGTTTGCGCGTCGGCGTCATGGCGTGTTCTTCTCGTTGCGCGCGGATTCGAGACGTGTGTGTTCCAGGCGCGTACGTTCGCGGCGCAGGCGCGAACCAAGTTCGCGCAGCGTCGCGCGGCGTTGCAACAGCGGCAGCAGCGCGTCCGCGAGCAGCACGATGAAGAACACTGCGTAGGCGCTCCACACATAGACGCCGTAGCCGCCCATGCCAAAGAATTCAGCCATGCGCGGCCTCCGTGCTTGCCGGTGCGCCGTCAGCGAGTGCGAGCGCACGCACCCAGTCCTTGCCCGATTCGAGACCGAGCAGCATCGTGCGTGCGCGCGCGAGCACGCTCGCGAAAAAGTATACGTGGGTCGCGAACGCCATCGTCAACAGCGGCCACAGCATGCTGCCGGAAATTTTCGACTGGCCCATCAGGTTCACCGTCTGCGCCTGATGCAGCGTGTTCCACCATACGACCGAGTAATGCACGATCGGCAGATTGACCACGCCGATCAGCGCGAGGAATGCCGCCGCGCGCGCCGCCTGGCGCGTGTCTTCGATCGCGTTGTACAGGCCGATCACGCCGAGGTAGAGGAACAACAGCACGAGTTCCGAAGTCAGGCGCGCATCCCAGGTCCACCACGTGCCCCACATTGGCTTGCCCCAGAGCGAGCCGGTGACAAGGGTGATGAAGGTGAACGCGGCGCCGACCGGTGCGGCGGCCATCGCGAGCGTTTCCGACAGCTTGATGCGCCAGACCAAGGCAATGAATCCATTTGCCGCCATGAACAGGTACGCAAACAATCCCATCCACGCGCAAGGCACGTGCACATAGATCATGCGGAAGGATTCGCCCTGCTGGTAGTCGGCCGGCGCGATGAAGAGGCCGCCGTAGAGTCCGATTGCGCCGCTGATCAGCGCGATCGCATAGAGCCACGGTAGCCACAATCCGGCGACGCGATAGAACGTCGGCGGCGAGCCCATTTTGTGGAACCAGGATACGAGGGGATTCATCAGATGGCTTGACTCAATGAGACGTCGCGAAGCAGTTGCCAGGGATGGCACATCGGATTTTCAACGCAGGTACAAAAGAATCAAGTCAGCGAAATCTTCAGCGCCGCCGCCGTCGCAAGCGGCGCGAGCACGACAGCGAGCGCGAGCCAGGCACCGAGCCACAGCAGTGGCGCCGCGAACGGCAGGCCGCCTTGCGCCGCATTGCATGCGCCCGCGCCGAAGATCAATACCGGCACGAGCAGCGGCAGCACGAGCAAGGTCAAAAGCATACCAGAGCGGCGCATGCCGACGGTCAGCGCGACGCACATCGCGCCGATCAGGCTCAGCAGCGGTGTCGCCAGCGCGAGTGCGGCGAGCAATACCGGCAGCAGCGATGACGGCATCTGCAGGAGCAGTGCGAGCAGCGGCGCGAGGAGGATCAGCGGCAGCGCGGTCGTGATCCAATGCGCGGCGATCTTGCATGCGAGCAACAGCGACAGCGGATGCGGCGACAGCACGAGTTGTTCGAGCGAGCCGTCTTCGAGGTCGCTGCGGAACAGCTGATCGAGCGAGAGCAGACCGGCGAGCAACACCGCGACGAAAATCGTCCCCGCGGCGATGCGTTCGAGCACCGCGTGCTCGGGACCCAGTGCGAACGGAAATAGCGCGGTCACGATGATCGCGAACAACAGCGGATTGAGCGCATCGCCGCGGCGGCGCCAGGTCAGGGCCAGATCGCGTCTGAGTACAGCGGCGCAGGCGGCGGAAGTGGTGCCGGGCTTCATGCGTCTTGCGCTCCGGGGCGGGCGCGCAGGGCAATTCGTCGCGGCGTCCCCGCCGTGTAAGCATACGCGCCGTGCGACGTGATCAGCGCCGCGCCGCCGCGCCGTGCGTGCGCTTCGAGCACGCGATTGACCAGGCCAATGCCGTCGCGATCGAGATTCGCATACGGTTCGTCGAGCAGCCACAGCGCCGCGGGTACGAGCACGAGGCGCGCTAGTGCGACGCGCTTCTTCTGCCCGGCCGAAAGCTGGCGCAGCGGCGTGTCCTCGTAACCGGCGAGGCCGACGCCGGCGAGCGCGAGCTGCGGCGTGATGCCGGGACGGATGCCGCCGAGGCCGATCGCGAAGCGCAGGTTCTGCAAGGCGGACAATTCCATCTTCACTCCGGGAAGATGTCCGAGCAGGGCGACCTGATGCGACAGGCGGGCCAGCGTCAGCGGATCGCCGTTGAGCAGCACTTCGCCTTCGCTCGGCTGCAACAAGCCCGACAGCACCTTGAGCAGGGTCGTCTTGCCGCTGCCGTTATCCCCCTCGATGAGCACGGTCTCGCCCGCGGCGAGCGTGAAATCGAGCGGGCCGAACACCGGTTCCTCGTTGCGTGCGTACGCGAGCGCGCGCACCGCGAGCAATGGCGGGGCTTCGTGTTCGTCGTAGGCGGAAATTGCAGCGGACATCGGGCGCGAATGCTAGCGCATCGGCGTGACGCTGTCGCAGCGTCGCGCGCGAAGTTTCCGGCCGTACCCGCGCTGCCTCCGTAGATTCATGTGAATACGAAGTCTGCCGTTGACGTACCGCCAACGCCGGTCGACACTTGCCCCATTCCTTTGGTTGGAGTTGTCCATGGCATCGAAGCTGACCCCGCGCATCGTGCTCGCCGCATTTGCCGCGACGCTGTGGATGCAGACCGCGCATACAGTGGAGACGGACGCCAAGGCGACCTATATCGTCACCCTGCGCGACGCTCCCCTGGTCGACAATGCCCTGCAGCGCGTGCGAGCGCAGGCAGCGACGCCTGCGGGCGCGCGCGGAGAAGTACAGGCGGTGCGGCAGGCGCTCAAAGCGCCGGAAAGTACCGCTTACCTGAACCAGCTCGACACTGCGCGCAATGCGACGCTCGACGTCGCCGGTCGCAGCGTCGGCCGCAGACTGGCGCCGACGCAGATTTATCGTCACGCGCTCAACGGTATGGCGCTGGCGCTGACGCCGGCGGAAGCCGAGCGCATCGCGCAATTGCCGGGTGTCGCATCGGTGCAGCGCGAGCGCGTCTCGCGCACGCATACCGACGCGGGTCCGCAATGGATCGGCGCGGACAAGCTGTGGAACGGCCAGGTCGATGGCGTCGCCGCGACCAAGGGCGAGGGCGTCATCGTCGGTGTGATCGACAGCGGCATCAATCCGACCCATCCCTCGTTCGCCTCGACCGGCGGCGACGGCTATGCGCATACGAATCCGCGCGGCAAGGTCTACGGCCTGTGCGCGAGCGGCCAGGCCAGCTGTACCGACAAGCTGATCGGCATCTACGATTTCACCAACGAAGGCACCAAGGGCGTCGATTCGACCGGCCACGGCAGCCACGTCAGCGGCATTGCCGCCGGCAATGTGTACACCACGACGCTGCACGGCAATACCGTCGATCTGCCGCGCACGGTGTCCGGTGTTGCGCCGCACGCGAACCTGATCATGTACAAAGCCTGCAAGGCCGATACGAGCGGCGCGAGTCCGGGCGGCACCTGTCCCGAATCGAGCCTGCTCTCCGCGATCGACCAGGCGGTGTCCGATCAGGTCGACGTGATCAATTTTTCGATCGGCGGCGACGCGTCCGATCCGTTCGCCGAATTGCGCGCGAACAACAACGACGATGCCGCGATGTTCCGTGCACGCGCGGCCGGCGTCGTGATCGCGGTTTCCGCCGGCAACGAAGGCCCGTCGCCGCATACCGTGGGCGAACCGGGCGACGCGCCCTGGGTGATCGGTGTTGCGAGCGCGAGCCATAACCGGCGTTTCGCCAATCGCCTGGTCAATCTCAATGGCGTCGCCAACGCGCCCGCGGATATCGGCGGCGTCGGCTTCACGGCCGGTTACGGACCGGCCAAGATCGTTTACGCGGGCGATTTCGGTTCGGCGCTGTGCGGCACCGGCGCCTCGCAGTCGACGCCAGATGGTGGCAGCAATCCGTTTCCGGCCGGCACGTTTCACGGCGAGATCGTGATCTGCGATCGTGGCACCTACGGCCGCGTCGAGAAGGGTTATAACCTCAAGCTTGCGGGCGCGGGCGGCTATATCCTCGCCAACGCGCCGAGCAATGCCGAGTCGATCGTCAGCGACAACCACTGGCTGCCCGCGGTACACATCGGTTACACCGAAGGCGTCGCGCTCAAGGCCTGGGTCGCACAGGCGGGCACGCACAACGGCACGATCGCGGGAGTCAGCGCGGTGCTCGACGCGAGTTTCGGCGATATCGTCGACTCGTTCAGTTCGCGTGGTCCATACGGATTCTCGGGCGGCATCCTCAAGCCCGACATCACTGCGCCCGGCTCGAATATCCTCTCCGCCGCGCAGACCGGCAGCGGCCTGGTGTTTCTCAGCGGCACTTCGATGGCGAGCCCGCATGTTGCCGGGTCTGTCGCGCTGGTGCGCGCGGCGCATCGCGATTGGAGCCCCGCGCAGGTCGAATCGGCCTTGCTCGGCACTGCGCTCGCCAACAGCCTGCGCAAGGAAGACGCGCTTACGCCGGCCACGCCGCTCGATGGCGGCTCCGGACGCATCCAGCCGGCGACCGCGGCACAGGCCGGGCTGTACCTGCCGCTAAGCAGCAGCGATATCCGTGCCGCGGATCCGAGCACGGGCGGCAATCCGCGCAACCTCAATCGCATCGGCATCGAGGACGAGCACTGCTTCCAGAATTGCAGCTTCACGCGCACTGTCGCGGACATGTCCGACGGAGGCAGCTGGCAGGTCAGTGTCAGCGCGCCCGCGGGCGCGAACATCACGGTGACGCCGAGTCAGTTCACGCTTGGTGCGGGCGCCTCGCAGCCGCTGAGCATCGCCGCCGACGTCAGCGATCCACGTCTGGTCGGCACCTGGGTTGCTGCGCGCCTGGTGCTGCACAAGACCGGCGGCGGACGCGCGGCGTCCGACATCGCCCTGCAGATGGACGTCTATTCCGATCCAGGCGCGCAGCCGGGATTCCAGGATATCGCTGCGAGCGCGCCGGGCGGGCACGTCGACATCCCGCTGAGCGGACTCGCGGCGCTGCCGTCGGCGACCTATGGCATCGCCAAGCCGGTACCGGCACAGACAACCAATATGAGTCTTGCGGTCGACCCAAGTCCAGGCAAGCTGTATGACGCCTTCCCGGGTGCGGGCAAACAATTCGTCTTGCTGCCGATCAGTCCGGGCGGTGCGGATATCTGCGGACCGCGTAGCGCACGCGTGCTGATCGCGGAGATTACCGGGTCGACGGCACAGCAGCCTGTGTTGTACGCGGGCATCGACAGCGACGGCGATGGTCAGCCCGGCCAGGCCGAACAACTCTGCGCGCAGACATCGAGTGCGAGCAGCAACGTGCTGGCCCGTTGCGTCATCGATCTGCGTAACGCGCCGGTGACTGCGAGCAATGCCTGGGTGCTGGTCGACGTGCCCCACGGCGTCGCTGGCACGACCTACAACATTAATCTCAGTGCTGGGGTTTCCTATTTTCCGAATTCGGGTTCGTGCGTGGGCGACAACGCGATCTACAAGGCCACCGGTCCGGGCCACGCGAACGCGCTGCAGGCGCTCGTTCCGCGGCTGACCTGGT
>CAZDWH010000192.1:0-5918 GCA_964509025.1 uncultured Rhodanobacteraceae bacterium | reverse complement strand
CCTGCATCATGTCGCGCATGAAGTTGCGCGCCTGATAGTTGCGCACGCCGGTCCACGGCAACGTGCGTTGCGGTGCGTTGGCGAGATGGTCGATGCTTGCTTCGTCCGGTTCGGACTTCATTAGCCAGTAGCGCATGAATCGAATTGAACGTTAAGGGGTTGACGATGCGGATGTATGGGGCGAAGCGATCGAAGCGTCGCAAGTCGGCAAGACTGCGCGCAGGCGACGCCCAAAGAAAAACGGCACCGAACCGAAGTCCGATGCCGTTCTAGATAAGGTCCCCGCCTTAGCCGCTAGGCCGGCATCCTGAACCGGGGGTTCAGAATTGGTCGCAGTTAGCAACACTTCGGGTACATCAGACAGAGTGACGCGCACACCCGTGCTACAAATTTCCGCAACCGTGCACATGGCATTGGTTCAAGGAATATATGACCTTGGCGAACCAGGCAGGGAAGCTAAACCGATTGAACTCAAACGTTTGCCATGTATTGCTCACGCATTCCGTTCGAATCCGCAAACCGATCTCAGGACCGGCTGCTTGAGACAACTTAACGCTGCTGGGTACTTTACTGCATGCTGTACTGCTGAATCACGGTACCCAGTTGTTCGTTCATTTGCTGCATTGTACGCCGGATTTCCTCCGCGGGAAATGCTTCTCCGTGTCGCACGCTCGTCTGCAGCCTAAGCAGTTCCGATGCCAGCGACAGCGCGGCCATGACGGCAATGCGATCCGTGCCGCGCACGTTGCTGTTATTGCGGATCTTCGACATTTCGGCGTCGACCCGTGCCACCGCTTCAAGCAGCGCGCCTTCCGTTTCCGGCGAGCAGGCGAGGCGATAGGGCACGCCGAGAATCGATACTTCGATCTGCTTGGTGGTCATGCATTTTCTCCGTGGCGGGTCGCGTCGCTCTCGGCTTCGACTTCGTGCTGAGCAGGTTCGAGCAGATCGAGCTGGTTATCCGGCTCGCTGTGCGCGCGAGCACGCGGCAACTTCTCGATAATCGCATTCAGGCGCACCTGGGCGTCGTCGATTTTCGCCGACAGCGCGTCGCGTTCCGCTTGCAGCGCATCACGCTCCTCGCGCAGCATTGCAAGTTCCGTGCGCGTGGCTTCGACTTCGGCGCGAGCCTGGGCGAGCTGCTCTTCGAGCGCGAGTCGCGCGTCATTGTGGCGCTGGCTGATCGCGATCAGCTTGCCGATATTCTGTGAAAGTGTTTCGAGTTCGGTGAGCATGTGCTGCGTCCTCTAAAGACATCGCATTTTAGCGCGGAATGTCGCAGGTTCCGACAATTGTCTCGTTTCGAGACGTAACAACATCGCTTTATGCGGGAATTTATCGACCCTACGATGAAAAAGTACTTATGCATCGGACAATATTCCGCGCATAACAGAACAGATTGCCCGCTGCCCAGCATTCTTGACTGACCCCGAGGCCGCTCCTAAACTGGCCGCACTCTGGTGCCCGCGTGCGCTTGTCAACGGCGCGCGCAGTTAAACGGGAAGCAGGGCGCGCCGTTCACCTGAACGCGCCAACCTGCGCTGCCCCCGCAACGGTAAGCGACCGCATTCATCGTGCAGGTCGATCCTGATCGCGTGTTCGAGGTTCAACACGCGAGTGTGCCACTGCGCGTCACGCGTGGGAAGGCGGGATCGATGCGTCGCCAGCCCGGATACCGGCCAGAGGGAGAGGCACGTCCCGCGCGATAATGTTAAATACGTGGGCGCCTCGTTACGCATCGGCCTGCGGGGAAGCGGGCCGCGCACGCTTTCCACAGGAATATCATCCCATGCTGTCCCCCATCGCTCGCGCGGCGTGGCTTGCTTTCGCGAGCCTGGCCGTCGTCGCGCACGCGCAAGCCGCGGCTTCCCCATCTGTTTCCGCGGCTGACGCGGATTCATCAGCGACCGTGTTGTCGCCCGTTGTCGTGACCGCGGAGCGCGGGCCGCAAGCGCTCGCTGATACGATCCCGCAGACCGCGCTGTTCGATCAGCAGGATATCGCCGACACCACCGCGACCGATTTGCCCGGCCTGCTGCAACTCGCGCCAGGTGCGCAGATCTCGCGTACGGGTGGCCCGGGTTCGACGGCGAGCCTGTTCCTGCGCGGAGCGTCGTCGACGCAATCGCTGATGCTGATCGACGGCGTGCGGGTCGATTCGGTCAGTCTGGGGGCGTCGCAACTCGCGCAGATTCCGCTCGAGCAGATCGATCACGGCGAGGTCGTGAACGGCAACGTGTCCGCGCTATACGGCTCGGGCGCCATCGGCGGCGTGGTGCAGGTATTCACGAAAGACGGTGGCGATCACCCGCCGCGTTTCAATTTTTCGGTGGGCTACGGCAGCTATCACACGCAGACGCAGCAGGCGGGTGTGAACGGCGCACTGGATAAAGACGGCAACACGACCTTCAGCGTTTCGCTCGCGCGCTCGAAGGACGATGGCTTCTCATCGCTCAATCCGCTCGAGGCGCCCAACGCGAATCCGAACGCGAACGGCTATCTGAACGGGAGCATCACGGCCTCGTTGCGCCACAAGTTCAACGACAAATGGGACGCCGGCGTCAGCTATTTTCAGTCGAACGGCAACAACAGCTACGACAACGCGTATGGCGTGCCGACAGAATTGAATAATCTGTACAGCAAAGTGCGTCAGGTGTCGGCGTTCGCGAACGGCAAGCTGACCGACTGGTGGACGACCCACTTCATCGTCGCCGAGGGCGACGACCGCAGCGCGTCGAACACCAACGGCGTGTATAACGGGCGCTTCGATACCGACAATCGCCAGTACACCTGGCAGAACGATTTCGCGCTCGCCGCGCAGCAGAAGCTCCAGGCCGGTTATGAGCATCTCGACCAGAGCCTCGACTCGGATACGTTCGCGGCGCCGGACCGGCATGTGGATTCGGGCTTCATCGGCTATACAGGGCGCTTTGGGCGCAACCAGATTCAGGCCAACGTGCGGCGCGACCAGTATTCCGATTTCGGCGGGGCAAACAGTTACTATCTCGGTTACGGCTTCGATATCACCGAGCATTGGAAGGCGACCGCAAGTTATTCGGATTCGTTTCGCGCGCCGAGCTTCGACGATCTGTACTACCCGATCAGCGGCAATCCGTCGATCCAGCCGGAGCGCAGCCATTCGATCGAAGCGGCGCTGCAATACGCATCGATTGCGCTTGGCGTGATGCGCCTCTCCGCATTTCAGACGCACTATTCGAATCTGATCGACTATCAGCAGGTGACGCCCGGCATCTATCTGGCCGAGAACGTCGGCCATGCGAAGGTGCAGGGACTCGAAGGGTCGTGGAGCGGCCATGTCGGCAAGACGGACGTGCGCGCGTCGGTGACGCTGCAAAATCCCGTCGACCTCGACAACGATGTCGACCTCGTGCGGCGTGCGCGGCGCTTCGGCGCGCTGACGGTGAATCGCAGCATTGCCGGCTGGCGCGTGGGCGGCGAGTGGATTGTGAGCGGCGCGCGCGAGGACAGCAGCGGCAAGCTGGGCGGCTACGGCGTCGTGAATCTGTCGGCGCGCTACAACTTCACAAAGGCATGGTACGTGGCGGCGCAAATCCAGAATCTGTTGAACAAGGACTATGAAACGGCCTACTCGTATAACTCGCCGCGGCGGGGTGCATACCTCACGCTCGGTTGGCAGCAGCAGTGATGGAGTCGCTGCGTTGAGAGCGCGCGAATGAGCCGCCACTCGGGTTCGATGCCCGCTGCGCTGCGCGTGATGAGCGCGAAGCGCGCGGCCGCGATCTGGTGCGCGCTCGCTCTGATTGCGCTGGCGGTGCTGATGGCCTCGCTTGCGCTCGGCAGCGTATCGCTCGCCCCCATGCGGGTGCTGGCTGCGTTGTCGCCGTCGCATGGACCGTCTGCCGGCCCCGCCGATCTGGCCGGCGAGATCGTGCGCACGCTGCGTTTGCCGCGCGCCGTGGCCGGCTTCGCTTGCGGCGCGTTGCTCGCGGTGGCCGGCGCGCTCCTGCAGGTGCTGTTGCGCAACCCGCTGGCCGAGCCCTACGTATTGGGCGTGTCGGGCGGCGCGGCAACCTTCGCGCTCGTTGCGATGATTGCGGGCTGCGCGTGGTGGCTCGTCGACGCGAGCGCATTCGCCGGCGCATTCGTGTCGATCCTGCTGGTGCTCGGTCTCGCGCGCCGCGAGTTGTGGCGCGGCGAGCCGCAGGACACGTCGCCCCGTTTGCTGTTGACCGGCGCGGTAATCGCGGCGGGGTGGGGCGCGCTGATCACCTTGCTGCTCAACCTCGCCCCCGACAATCGTCTGCGCGGCATGCTGTTCTGGCTGACCGGCGATCTGAACGGCGGCACGATGCCGTGGACGGCGCTCGCCGCGCTCGTCATCGTGCTGATCGCGATCGTGCCCGCTGCGCCGCGCCTCAACGTGCTGCTGCGCGGCGATGCGGCCGCGCAGGCGTTGGGCGTCGCGGTGATGCCGCTGCGCTTGCGGGTGTATCTGGCGGCCTCGCTGGCGGCGGCCGCGGCGGTGACGACGGCGGGCACTATCGGCTTTGTCGGGCTGGTCGTGCCGCATATGCTGCGGCTCGCGTTTGGCAACGATCAGCGCATGCTGCTGCCGGCCGCGGCGCTTGGCGGCGGCGTCGCGGTGATGGGCGCGGACCTGATCGCGCGCACCGTGATCGCGCCGGGCCAGCTGCCGGTCGGCGTGATCACTTCGATCATCGGCGTGCCGGTGTTTCTGTGGATGTTGTTGCGCAGGCGCCGATGATGCAAGTCCACGACGCTTCCCAATCCGTACTCAGCGCGCAACGTCTGACCTTGCGAGCCGGCGTGCGCACCTTGCTCGACGCCTTCACGCATACGTTCTACGCTGGCGAGATCTGGTGCATCGCCGGACCGAACGGCGCGGGCAAGACGACGCTGCTCTCCACGCTCGCCGGTCTGCTGCAACCCGCGGCGGGCCATGTCGAACTCGACGGCGTGCGCGTGGCCGACTGGCCGCCACTGCCGCTCGCGCAGCGGCGCGCGCTGATGCCACAAAGCGCGCCCGACGCGTTCAGCGCGAGTGTGCTCGATATCGTGATGCTGAACCGCTTTCCTCATCTGAGCGGCTGGGGTTGGGAGCGCGAGGCCGATCGCGCGGCAGCAATGGCCGCGTTGAACCTGTTGGATCTTGCCGCATTCGCCGCGCGCGATGTGCTCTCGCTCTCGGGCGGCGAGCGTCAGCGCGTGGCGCTTGCCGCGGTGCTGTGCCAGGAGGCCCCATTGCTGCTGCTCGACGAACCGCTGTCGCATCTCGATCTGCATCATCAGATCGACTGCCTCGAGGCACTCGCCGCGTGGACGCGCGAGCCTCGGCGTACAGTGATGTTTTCGTGCCATGACCTGAACCTGGCACGCCGCTTCGCGACCCACGCGCTGCTGCTCGACGGCGCAGGCGGCGCGTATGCCGGGCCAGTGCACGACGTGTTGACCCCTGCACTGGCGAGCCGTGCCTTCGGCTATCCGTTGATTCTGATTCGCGACGGAGAGCATGAGGCGTTGATTCCTGCGCCGCGTTCGCATCATGAATCGCTGTCTGATCATGACGCGAGCGCAAGCTAGCGGATCTGTCGCAGTAACGCGCCGGGTTTCCTGTACCGAGGCGATACGAACGATCGGGTGCCTGCTGAAGACTCTGAATCCTGCTGTGGCACGGGTGCTCAAGCCTTTGTACTATCCGCTCGATGTGATCCTGACGTGCGTGCGCTGGTATGTGGCGTATCCGCTGAGTCTTCGACACCTGGAAGAGATGATGGCGGAGCGCGGAATTTCGGTCGACCATTCAACCGTGCACCGCTGGGCGATCAAGCGGCGCACACGGCCCATGCTGGGCTTCAGTAATTTTCGTTGTGCCCGCATCCTGTTGAGCGGCATCGAACTCATGCACATGATCGCCA
>CAZDWH010000191.1:0-5984 GCA_964509025.1 uncultured Rhodanobacteraceae bacterium | reverse complement strand
CGCCGGATTGCAACTGCTCCGGCGTTCCCGCTCTGACCATCAACATTTTGCTACCCCTCCCCTGTTTACGGATGGAGCAGCGTTCTTATTTATCCGCTATTTCTGGTCTTGATAACTGTCAACTCTTACAGGTTATTTTTTGGGGGGGCAGGTGCATACTCTGTCGCGTACGGGCTGCGCGCAGACCAGAGCTGCGCGAACTACAAAAAACGATATGTCGACGCGAACCTGGACTCGCTCACTGCAGAGTCGAACGAGGGTAGCCGGAAAAGGCTGCGCACCGGATCGGGCGCCATGCGCGCTGCGTGAGCCAGCGCTGCAGCAACCGATCCGTCCGCAACCAGCCGAGATCAGCGCCCTCCGCCGAAACGAGCATGACATTGCTGTTGACGCCGCCGGGCGCCAGCACCTCGGGCACGTTGTCCGCGGTCGCAAACCACGCCCAACTCACGCTGACCTGCGCTATTGTGCTGTCATCCATCCAATCGCAGTAGCCCGCGCGTACGACGGGAATATTCTGGCTCGCCAGTTCCTCGCGCAGCGCGTCGTCGGGAAAACTCGATCGATGCCGAAACAGCAGCTCGCAGAAGCGCGGATAGGTCAGACGGATGTAACCATCGCTAGAATATTCCGCATATTCGTACTGTCCTATCGCAACGGGCATTATCACAGTGGCGTCCTTATACGCGTTGTGTATGAGGCCGCATTATCCTGATCGTATAGTGCGTGCCAACTGTCAATCCTGACATTCCCGCGGGGCATAGGGTTAAGAAATGGCTAACTGGCGTGAGGATGCTCTGGGAAAGCTGACAGCCACCGGCAAATCCACGGAGGAGCTGTTCGCGGAATTGACGCGGCTGACGCGTGAGCTCGGCTTCGAATTCTGCTCGTTCGGCATTCGCGCTCCGGCGGCGAACAGTGCCCCTAGCGAATCTTGGTCGACGAACTATCCGGATACGTGGCAACGCCGTTATTTCGAAAGCAACTACATGAGTGTCGACCCGATCCTGGCGCAGGCATGGCGAACCGCGCTTCCGGTCATCTGGGGCACGGGGCCGGTCAATAACGAACCTGCGTTTTGGGAGGACGCGAAATCACACGGGGTACGCTACGGCTGGACTGTCGCAACCTGGGGCCGCGGCAACACGACTGGGTTGATTTCGCTTTCGCGCTCGGCCGATGCCCTCAAGCCGCTTGAGTTGTCGGAAATCGAACCACGCCTGCTTTGGCTGGCGCACACAGCTCATGTCGCGATGAGCACCGCGATTGAAGTTCCGCACGCGCTCGCGCACGAGCTCACGCCCCGCGAATATGAAGTTCTGCGCTGGACCGCGGCCGGCAAAACCGCGCCGCAGATCGCAACCCTGTTGCGGATCAGCGAGCGTACGGTAAATTTTCATGTGACCGCCATCGTCGAGAAGCTCGACGCCGTCAACAAGACGCAGGCAGCGGTTACTGCGACCTTGTTGGGCTTGCTACGCTAGCGCCTTCGCAGATGCGCCATGGCGGCGATTGCGTAACCACAAGACTTGCGATGCTACTCGGGAATCGACCGTAGTTGGATCGGCGGCGTCACGCATTTCTGATGTCGGATAGACAGGAGCATAAGTATGCGCGGTGATTGGCGCTAAGAGGTCTTCGCGCGCTTGGTAGAGGCAAAGGACAACGATGAATTGTTCGCGATAGTCGATCAACAGGCGCGTGCGCTGGGCTTCGAGTACTCGGCCTTCGGTTTGCGCGACGCCGCCACCAATAACGAGTCCTGGTTGACGAGCAAGCCGCGGGAGTGGCTGCAGCGATATCGCGCAAAGAACTATTTCGCCGCAGACCCGGTGATGGCGCACCTGCGCACTTCGGAATCACCGCTTGTATGGGACTCGCGCCAGTTCAGCGAACGACGCGACTACTGGGATGATGCCGAGTCCCAAGGATTGCGCTACGGCTGGTCCATGACGGCGTGGGGTCTCGCTAGCATGAGCGCGTCATTTTGTTTCGCGCGCTCCACGACGCCGATCAGCCAGGTCGAACTCGACCAGATCGAGCCGCATCTTATCTGGCTCGCCCATACCGCATGCGCGGCAGCGACTTACCGAAGTATGGCGGATCCGGGCCTGACCTCGCGTGAACTCCAGGTACTGCGTTGGACCGCCGCAGGGAAAACCGCCCATCAGATTGCGACCCTGCTCCACATCAGCGAACGCACGGCGAATTTCCACATTACCGAACTCGTGCGCAAGCTAGGCGCGGTCAACAAGACTCAAGCTTCGGTCAAGGCCGCGATTCTTGGCTTGCTGAATTGATCTGTGTGCTTTGCCTCAGGGCATGTACATGCCGCCGTTAACGTGCAACGTCTCGCCCGTGATATAGGCTGCAGCAGGCGAAGCCAGAAACGCCACTGCCTGCGCGATGTCTTCCGGCGCGCCGAGACGGCCGAGCGCGATGTTCGGCAGCAACGCGTTGCGCTGATCCTCGGTCAAGGCCTTGGTCATGTCGGTGTCGATGAAGCCCGGCGCGACGACATTGACGGTGATGCCGCGCGAACCGATCTCGCGCGCGAGCGACTTGGAGAATGCGATGATGCCGGCCTTGGCCGCGGCGTAGTTCGCCTGCCCCGGATTGCCGGTCACGCCGACGACTGATGCGATGCTGATGATGCGCCCCTTGCGCGCCTTCATCATGCCGCGCATCACCGCCTTGCTGGTGCGATAGACCGACGAGAGATTCGTGTCGAGAATCGCCTGCCAGTCTTCGTCCTTCATGCGCATCAGCAGCTGATCGCGCGTGATGCCGGCATTGTTGACGAGGATCGTGACCGCGCCGAACTCCTTGCCGATGCTTTCGATCAATGCCTCGACCGCAGCGGCATCGGTCACGTTGAGCATACGGCCTGCACCACCGTGCGCAGCGAGACGTGCGCCTATCGCTGCAGCACCGGCCTCGCTCGTCGCGGTGCCGATGACTTTGGCACCTTGTGCCGCAAGGTGATCGGCGATCGCCGCGCCGATGCCGCGGCTTGCGCCGGTGACGAGAGCGATTTCGCCGGAAAGTGTCGACATGCTTATCTCCCTTGGTGCGCTGCTAATCGAAGATGCTCAGCTCTTCCAGTCTGCGATGGCTTGTTCGAGATCCGCTGGCGCGCCGATCGCGCGGCCGTCGAGTGTGCGCTCGATGCGTTTGAGCAATCCGGTGAGCACTTTGCCGGGACCGCATTCGGCAACGCGCTTGACGCCAGCAGCAGCGAGCGCGTGCACGCTGTCGGTCCAGCGCACCGGCTGATACAGCTGGCGCGCGAGGGCGGCGCGGATATCGTCGATACTGTCGTAGGAACGCGCTTCGGCGTTCTGCACGATGTGGATCTTCGGCGTTTGCCAGGCAATCGAATTGAAGCGTTCGGCCAGGCGGTCCGCCGCGTCGCGCATCAGCGCGCAATGCGAAGGCACGCTGACCGCGAGCTTCACCGCCTTCTTCACGCCGAGTTCGGCCAGACGCGCCAAGGCGCGATCCACCGCTTCGGTGTTCCCCGCAATGACGAGTTGACCCGGCGCGTTGTAGTTCGCCGGCGACACGACCTGACCTTGCGCGACTTCCTCGCACACCTGCGCGATCTGCGCATCGTCGCCGCCGAGAATCGCCGCCATCGCGCCGACACCGGGCGGCACCGCGGCCTGCATCAGGCGTCCGCGTTCGTGCACGAGCGCAGCAGCGTCGTGCAGCGACAGCGCGTCGGCGCAGACCAGCGCGGTGTATTCGCCGAGGCTGTGCCCCGCGAGCAGATGTGGGTGGGGCCCACCGAGTTCCTGCCACACGCGCCACACGGCGACGCCGGCGGCAAGCAACGCCGGCTGCGTGTTCTGCGTGCTGTTCAGATCTTCCTCGGGACCATCCTGCGAGAGCGCCCACAGGTCGCGTCCGGCGCCCTGCGAGGCCTCGGCGAACGTGCGCTCGACGATCGGAAATTCGCTCGCCAGATCCGCGAGCATATTGAGCGACTGCGAGCCCTGCCCGGGAAAAACGAACGCGAGTTGGTTCACTTCAGACATTCTGAATGTCACCCTGCTTTGATCAATGACGTCTAGTCGACGGCGTGCAAAATCAATACCGCAGCAGCGCCGAACCCCAGGTAAATCCGCCGCCGAAGGCTTCGAGCAGCAGCAACTGGCCGCGCTGCACCTTGCCCGAGCGCACGGCGTAGTCGAGCGCGAGCGGCACCGAGCCGGCCGAGGTGTTGCCGTGCTTGTCGACGGTGACGATCACGCGCTCCATCGGCATGTCGAGACGCTTGGCCGTGGCCTGAATGATGCGCAGATTGGCCTGATGCGGAATCAGCCAGTCGATCGCGTGGCGATCGAGATTGTTCGCGGCGAGTGTTTCCTCGACCACGCGGTCGAGCGTCTTGACCGCGACCTTGAACACCTCGCTGCCCTGCATGACGATGCGCACGCCGTGATTGCCCTCGTGCGTGAACCCTACTGACACGCCAACCGGATTCCACAGGAGTTCTTTGTAGCCGCCATCGGCGTGAATGTGACTCGACAGAATGCCCGGTTCGTTGTCGGCCTTGAGCACGACCGCGCCTGCGCCATCGCCGAACAACACGCAGGTCGAACGATCCGGATTTGCCCAGTCGATCATGCGTGTCAGCGTTTCTGCGCCGACCACGAGTGCGGTCTTTGCAGAGCCTGCGCGAATAAACTGATTGGCGACGGTTAACGCGTAGATGAAACCAGAACACGCAGCGTTGACGTCGAACGCGGCGCAACCATTCGCACCGAGTCGATGCTGCAGCAAACACGCGGTCGACGGGAAAATCAGGTCGGGCGTAGTTGTGCCCAGCACAATCAGGTCGAGGTCTTTCGGGTCAACGCCAGCCGCTTCGAGCGCGCGCGTGGCGGCGCCGAAGGCGAGATCGCCTGTGGTCTGGCCTTCGGCAGCGACATGGCGCTGACGGATGCCGGTGCGAGAGGCGATCCACTCGTCGGAAGTCTCGACGAGCTTTTCCAGTTCTGCATTGGTAACAACCCGCTCCGGCAGAAAACTGCCGGTGCCGGCGATGCGTGCGTAGCTCAAGACTATCCCCCTGTGGCAGGCAGCACGCAACGCGCGGCTTGGTCCGCACGCGTGACGAGTCTGCGCATCCAGCTCATGGCAGGCAGCGACTTACGTATGAACGCTTTGCGATTCGCTCGAATCGCCGCGTTTCTTTAGTCTTCGGTGTGAACCGGAGTCTTGCTGTCGATCACCTTGCGGCCACGATAGTAGCCGTCCTTGGTGACGTTGTGACGCAGGTGCACTTCGCCCGAGGTCGGGTCGGTCGAGAGCTGCTTGGCGCTCAGCGCATCGTGCGAGCGGCGCATGCCGCGGCGGGACGGGGATTTACGGCTTTTGGCAACGGCCATGGTACTTCTCCAGCTAGCTTGCTAATTTGAATGCTTACTTGAATGTCGCTTTCTTCAACACCGCGAACGGATTCGGTTTCGCTTCGGCCTCGGCCGCATCTTCCTTCCACTCGCGCTGCAATTCCTGCGTTCCCGGCTTCACCGGCACCAGCGGCAGCGCGAGGATCAGCTCATCCTCGATCAGATCCGCCGGATGCAGGCCCGCGGGGTCGAGCAACCAAGGCTCGTAGCCCGAAGGCAATGCGGCTTCGTCGTCCTCGCGCACGATAAAACCGAGACGCGAGTCGAGCTTGACCGGAAACGCAAACACTTCCAGCGAACGTTGGCAGGTCAGCGGCAGCGCCGCCGACGCGCGCACATGCACGCCAGACACACCGAAATCGTCTTTGCCGAAGTCGAGTTCGTATTCGACTTCGCCCTCCGTCGCGGCCAGACTCGCTGCCAGCCTGCGCAGCGATGCCAGCGGCAGACGGCCCGAGAACGAGCGCCGCGCTTGCACCATGCGCCACGGATCGACTAATTCTGGCAAGGCGGAGGACACGGCGCGCGCGATGGTAGGTGCCGCGGTGCACAAAGTCAATGTTTCGC
>CAZDWH010000190.1:0-5987 GCA_964509025.1 uncultured Rhodanobacteraceae bacterium | reverse complement strand
CGGCGGCGAACCCTTCGTACGCGGAAGGGAACACCGCGGCTCCGGCGCAGGCCAAGGCCGCTGTGGCGGCCGCGCCTGCCGCACGCGGCCGCCATAGCGGCATGTCGCTCGCGGAGGCGAACGACCTCGAGTTGTTCGCCACCTTGCGCGATCTGCTCGCCGGCAGTCGCAGCGGGCGCGAAGCCGCCGCGGCCGCCGCGGCCGCACCGCCCGGAAGCTATGTGCCAAGCGAGGCCGACGTGCAGGGCGTGCTAGGCGCGCTGCAGGCGAAGCCGAGTTCGCCCTACCAGCCCGGCGGACGCGAACTGCGCTCGGTCACCCAGCTCAAGCAGGAACTGTTGCAGAGCCTGCGCGAGCTGGCGCCGACCGGCCAGACGCCACGGCTGTCCGCCGAGGATTCCGATACGCTCGACCTCGTCGGCATGTTGTTCGACAACATGGCAGCGACTCTTCCACGCGCGAGCGGCACCGGCGCACTGCTGACGCGTCGGCAAGTCCCGCTAATGCGCATCGCGCTGCGCGACAAGAGCTTCTTCACGCGCAACGCACACCCGGCAAGGCTGCTGCTCAATGCGCTCGCCGAAACGAGCGAGCGCTGGGTGGATGGTAGCGATGCGGCGGCCGATCGCGATCTGCACGACAAGCTGCAGGTGGTGCTCGACCGCCTCAGCGGGGAGTTCGACGGCGACCTCGGGCAGATCGACGACGCGCTCGGCGACCTGTCCGACCTGTCGCAATCGCTGACGCGCAAGGCGGAGGTGACCGAACGCCGTCAGGTCGACGCGGCGATCGGGCGCGAGAAGCTCGCGCTCGCGCGCGAGGAGGCAGCGCAGGCCGTAGCGGCGCGCCTCAATGAAAAAATGCCGGGTCAGTTCGTGCGCACCCTGCTCGAACAGGCCTGGGCCGACGTGCTGGCGTTGACCCTGCTGCGCCAAGGTCAGGACAGCGACGCGTACAAGAAGCGCATCGAGATCGCCGAGAAGCTGATCGAGGCCAATCCGGGCGCGCGCGGCAGCGAAAGCGCACCGCCGCTGCCGGAAGAACTGCGCGAGGATATCGAAAGCGGACTGTCGCAGATCGGCTACCACGCAAGCGATGTGCAGGCGCTGGCCAAGCACCTGTTCATTCCCGAGGCCGCGGCGAACGACGACGAAGTGCCGTCGCGCACGGAGCTGGCGAGCAAGCTGCAACGCAAGGCGCGCCTGGGCGACGATGCGCAGCAGGACGAGCGCCCGCTCGAAGCTGCGGCGAAGCGCCGCGTCGACATGAATCTCAACGCCGAGGAAACGGCCGAACTCGCAAAAATTTCCGAGCTGCCGTTCGGCACGTGGATCAGTTTCGTCACCAATCAGCAGGGCGATCGCGCACGCAGGAAGATCGCCTGGTACTCCAAGCTCACCGGGCGCTGCGTCTTCGTCAATCAGCGCGGCCAGCGCATGGGCGATACCACGCTCGAGGAACTCGCGCGCGACATCGTGCGCGGCCAGGCCAGCGTGGTCAAGAGTGAAACCGAGAGCTTCGTCGATCGCGCCTGGGGCGCGATCCTGTCTTCGTTCAAGCACATCGGTTCGATTGCGGCGCTGTTCGCGCCGCCGCCAGTGGAACCACTCTGATGCAAGACACCCGCACCACCAAACGCAAGCCGCCGGTACGCATCATCGATGTGATCGATTCGATCACCGGACGCAGCCTCGGGCATATCGGCAATCTGTCCGGCGACGGGATGCTGCTGATCAGTCCGCGCGCGTTGCCGGCCAATACCCTGTATCAGGTCAGCTTCCGACTGTCCGCGAAGACCGGTCTCTCCACCCGCCCGATCGAGATCGGCGTGCACGAGCAATGGGGCGAAGCCGCGAGTGCGCCAGGTCAGTTCTGGACCGGTTTCCGCATCATCGACATCAGTCCGGAAGATCAGCAGCACCTGAACGAATGGATCGACGCCACGCGCACCTGAGCGCGCGCCGCTTTGAGATGTCGCGCGCGGCGCGGCGCGCAGGTACCTCGCAACCGCGCGATGCCGGCATACGCGCTGCGTTTGCGGCACAATAGCGTTTCTGCAATACGCTGCGAGTGCGCTGTATGTCGGACCTGTTGGCCAAGCTGTATCCCGATCATCTCGGAACCTTGAAGCAGCGCGCCGACATCGCGCTGCAACGCGGTGGATCCAATCAGGCGCGTTGCGAGCATCTCGTTATTGCCGCGGGCACCCCGCGTTATCAGTTGTTCGACGACCGGCCTTATCCGTTTGCGGTCAATCCGCATTTCAAGCATTGGCTGCCGGTGACGAAGGCGCCTGGCTCCTGGCTCGTCTATACGCCGGGACAGAAACCGAAGCTGATCTACCTGCAGCCGCACGACTACTGGCACGTCGTGCCCGACGCGCCGGCGGGCTACTGGGTCGAGCACTACGACATCGCGATCATTCGCGAGCCCGCCGAGGCGCGCGCGCATCTGCCGAAGGATGCCGCGCGCTGCGCGATCATCGGCGAAGACAACGCCGCGCTCGACGGCTTCGCGCCGAACAATCCGGAAGCGGTGCTCAACTACCTGCACTATCACCGCGCCTACAAGACCGATTACGAGCTCGGCATGATGCGCGTCGCCTCGAAACTCGGCGCGCGCGCGCATCGCGCGGCCGAAGCCGCATTCCGCAACGGCGCATCGGAGTACGACATCAACACGGCCTACCTCAACGCCGTGCACGAGACCGAGAACGAGTTGCCCTACACCAACATCATCGCGCTCAACCAGCACGGCGCGGTGCTGCACTATATGGAACTCAATCGCGCCCCGCCGGCGCACGCCGAGTCGTTCCTGATCGATGCCGGCGCGAACTTCCACGGCTACGCGGCCGACATCACGCGCACGTATGCGGCGCCGCAGGCGCGCGAATTCCAGGAGCTGGTCGACGCGGTCGATCGCGCGCAGCTGGAATTTGTGGAAAAAGTGAAAAAAGGCAAAAATTACGCAGAACTGCACCTGCACGCGCATCAGGTGCTCGCGGGCATCCTGAAAGACCAGGGCTTTATCCGCATGAGCGCTGAAAGCGCGGTCGAGTCGGGCGTGTCGAGCGTGTTCTATCCGCACGGTCTCGGCCATCTGATCGGCCTGCAGGTGCACGATGTCGCCGGTTTCCAGAAGGACGACACCGGCGGCACGATCGCCAAACCCGCCGGACATCCGTATCTGCGCCTCACGCGCACGATCGAGCCGCGCATGGCGATGACGATCGAGCCCGGCATCTATTTCATCGACATGCTGTTGGCCGAACTGAAGACGAAACCGCAGGCACGCGACATCGACTGGGACAAGGTCGAGCGCTTCCGCCGCTACGGCGGCGTGCGCATCGAGGACGACGTGGTCTGCACCGAAGGCGCGCCGGAGAATCTCACACGCGATGCGTTTGCTGGCCTGAACTGAGCACGCGCAGAAGCACGCACGCCCCTGATCGCAATGCCAGTCGGCATGCCGTGCCGCGTACGCGCCATGCGATAATCGCGGCATGAGCGAAAGCCCGGAAAGCCTGCCCGCAACGGAACGCACCAGCCTGTTCGCACGCCTGCGCTGGCTCGTGCCGCTCGGCTTTCTGGCGCTGACCGGCTGGCTGCTGTGGCGCGAACTCGATCATCAGTTCGACCTGCCCGAGATCCAGCGCACCCTGCTCGACGTGCCGACCTTGCCTGCACTCGGTATCGCCGCGCTCGCGCTGTTCGCGGTGGCGTTCACCGGCCTTGTCGATGGCTTGATCGGCGGCTGGCTCAAGCTCGACTTGCACCTGCGCGATTACCTGCGCCTGTCGTTTGTCGCCAACAGCCTGGCCAATATCCTCAACCTCTCCGGCGCAATGGGGGCGGGCATCCGCGTGATGAGCCTGACCTCGCACAAGGTGCCGCTGCCACGCGCGGCGGCGCTGATCGGCATGCAGGCGCTGACGCTATGGCTTGGTCTGTCGGTGCTCGTGATCTTCACGCTCGCAATGCAATCGCTGCCGCTCAGTGCGAGCGCGGTCGAACGCACGATCGCCTATCTCGTGCTCGTCGCGGTCGCGCTGTATCTGCCCCTGTACTTTTTCCTCACCACGCGCCGCGCGCTGATGCGCTGGCTGCCGCACGATATCGGTCTGCCGCCGCTGCGCCTCAAGCTTGAGCTTACTTTCATCTCGCTGCTCGACTGGCTGCTTGCGGCGGCGACCCTGTGGGCCTGCCTCTACGTCTCGGGCGCGCATGTGAAGCCAGGCCTGATGCTCGGCGCGTTCGCGGGCGCCAGCGTGCTCGGGCTCGCGAGCCAGGTACCGGGCGGTCTTGGCGTGTTCGACGGTCTCGTGCTGCTCGCGCTCAAGGAAGCCGGCTTCGACCAGCCGGTGATCCTGTCGGGCCTGCTGCTGTTCCGCATCGCGTACTACCTGTTGCCGCTGCTCGTCGGGCTCTATGTCGGCTCGGAGATGTTCACGCAGAATTCCGCCGTGGTCGCGCGTCTGCGCACGCGTCTCGGCAGCCATCCTCTATTCGGCGTGCTCGGCCTGCCCGCGGTGCTGCTCGCCGATCTCGGCACGCGCCTGCTCGCCGTGCTGACCTTCGGCGCCGGCGCGCTGCTGCTCGCCTCGGCGGCGATGCCCTCGGTCATCGAGCACATCAACGAAGTGCGCGCGCATCTGCCGATCCTGTTCGTCGAGGGTTCCAGCTGGTTCTCGATCCTGACTGGCGTATTGCTGCTGGGGCTTGCGCGAGGTATCGACGGCCGCCTGCGCGTTGCCTATCGCATGACGATGTGGCTGCTGCTGATCAGCGCCGGCCTCGCGGTGACCAAGGGCCTGCACTTCGGCGAGGCGCTGTTCCTGCTCGCCGTCGCCGTGCTGTTGCGCACGCGCAAGCGCGTGTTCACACGGCGCGCCACGACGCTGACCTCGGCGACCACGCTCGGCTGGTACGCAGGCCTGTTGATTTGCGTGCTGGTGTTCTTTGCGATCGGCGCGGCGCAGGTGTTCGGCGACGATTCCTTCGACCTGTTCTATTTCGGTTTCGGCGAACACACCTCGCGCATCGGTCGCGGCCTCGTCGCGGCGCTGCTGGGTCTGGTGATTTATTTGATCTGGCAGTTTTTCGCGGTCAAGCGTCCGCCATTGACACTGCCGGGTCGCGCCGAGCTTGAACAAGCGCGCGGCATCTATCTCGCGCACGGCGGCGGCGAGTTCGCGCACCTCACCTTCATGCGCGACAAGCATCTTTTCTGGGCGGCCGATCGCCAGGCCGTGGTCGCGTTCGGCAGCATCCGCAATCGTCTCGTCGCGCTCGGATCGCCGTGCGGGCCGGAAGCGACCATGGATCGCGCGATCGTCGAATTCCGCCGCTATGCGGACGCGCAGGATCGCGTGCCGGTGTTCTACGAAGTGCTCGAACCCGATCTGTCTCACTACCACGATCACGGCTTCGATCTGTTCAAGCTTGGCGAACTCGCCCTGATCCGGCTGCAGGATTTTTCGCTCACGGGCAAGCGCGCGGAGGATTTGCGCCAGGCCTTGAATCGCGCGGCGAAGGAAAAGCTCACGTTCGAAATCGTGCAGGCGCCGCATGATTCGGTCGTACTGGCCGAGGTCAAACAGGTATCCGACACCTGGCTCGCCTACAAGGGTTCGGCGGAGAAGGGGTTCTCGCTCGGGCGCTTCGACGAGGAATATCTCGAATGGAGTCCGCTCGCGCTCGTGCGCCGCGCGGGCGAGCTGGTTGCATTTGCCAATATCACGCCGCCCTATGGCTCGAACGGCACCGCCAGCGTCGACCTGATGCGGCATATCGGCGACGCGCCGCGCAGCACGATGGATTACCTGTTCGCCAACGTCATGCTGTGGTCGCAGGCGCAGGGCCACCAGACCTTCAGCCTCGGCATGGCGCCGCTCTCGCGTGTCGGTGACAACCAATACGCACGCATCAACGAGCGCCTCGCCTCGCTCGCGTTCCGCTATGGTGGAAGTTTATACAATTACCAAGGTG
>CAZDWH010000189.1:0-6032 GCA_964509025.1 uncultured Rhodanobacteraceae bacterium | reverse complement strand
CCGATCTGCTCGATCTGGCGCAAGCATGCTCGCAGCGTTCCAATCCGGCACGGGCATCGTTGTGTCGTCGCGCCAAGGTAACTCCAGGTGCGGAAGATCTGCATGCATATGAGGCGCATGCACGTTCGCGCTGCCTCTGAGCAGACGTCTGATGAAATTCATGGGCATTGCAACCGATCCGCTGCGTTCCGGCTGAGTATATTTCAGCTAGTGGCAGCACGTTACGCGGCTGGCCGAAATGTACTTTTCACGTCGGTCGATTTGTTCAATGCAGGCGCCGGGAAATTCGGCCTTGTCATGGTGCTTGTGCGCGGCTTGCGCGCGCGGGTAAAGTGGAGCCCTACTCAAGGGGGATAGGGTCATGCAGCAGATGCCGCCGCCGTTGCCACCGGTCAATCCGTATGCAGCGCCGATGGCGCGTGTCAGCGACATGGCCGCTGACGCGCAGGTGCTCGCCGATCGCGGTTCGCGGCTGGCTGCCAAGATCGTTGACAGCCTGTTCTTTGGCGGCCTCGCAATACTGATGGCAATCGTAATTCCGCTCATCGCCGGCAAGGGGCAGGATCGGAACGCGCTGCTCGTCGGCACCCTCGCCCTGCTCTTCGTCGGCGGTCTGCTCGCTCTCATCATCGTCAATTTCGTCCTGCTGCACCGGCATGGACAGACCATCGCCAAGCGTCTGTTCAAGATCAAGATCGTGCGCAGCGACGGCAGCCGCTGCGGATTGGCGCGTGTCATTTTCCTGCGCGCACTGCCGGTGAGCCTGCTCGGTGCGATTCCCTTGATCGGATACATCATCTCGTTGCTCGATCCGCTGCTGATCTTCCGCGAGGACTACCGCTGCCTGCACGATCACATCGCCGACACGATCGTCGTAAAAGCCTGATCTGATTTCGTGATCGATACGCTGACGCAGGTCGAGACGCCGGAAGGCATCGCCTTGCGCCTGCGTTCGGCCGGCGCGACGCCACGCGCGGCGGCATGGGCCATCGACCTCATGATCCGTGTCGTGATCATGGGAACGGTGGGCATGCTGTTTGCCGCGCTCGGGCGCAGCGGATTCGGCCTGTATCTGATCGCGCTGTTCACGGTCTTCTGGCTGTACCCGGTGCTGTTCGAGGTATTGCGCGACGGCCAGACGCCCGGCAAGAAAGTGCTCGGCCTGCGCGTGGTCAACGCCAACGGCACGCCGGTGACCTGGGTCGCGTCCTTCGTGCGCAATCTGCTGCGCACCGTGGACATGCTGCCGCTGTGCTACGCGTTCGGCCTGGTGAGCACGCTGATCGATCCGCATAACCGGCGCATCGGTGATCTCGTCGCCGGCACGCTGGTCGTGCATGCGGATGCGCCGCCGCAGCAGAGCGCCGCGCCGTTCGTGCCGGTGGTGCATCCGCCGCTCGCGTTGCCGCTGCACGAGCGCGCCGCGATCGTCGAATTTGCAGAGCGCGCCGAGCAGCTCACGCCGGAGCGTCAACAGGAACTCGCCGCGCTGCTGCCGATGCTGACGCAAGCGAGCGGTGCGCTGGCAGTGCAGCGCCTGCATGGCCTGGCCTGTGGATTCCTCGGGCGACGATGAGCGGCGTGGCATGAAACAGGAGCTGTTCCAGTCTCGCCACGAAACGGAGTGGCAGGCGTTTGAACGCTGGCTCAGCCTGCGCGCGCGGCCACGCGCCAAAACCGCAGGCGACGACAGCGTGTTCGGCGACAGCGAATTTCCCGCCGCGTACCGGCGCATCTGCCAGCAGCTTGCGCTGGCCGAGCGCCGTGGCTACAGCGTGCTGTTGATCCAGCATCTGCAGGACCTCGCGCAGCGCGGACATTTGGTGCTGTACCGTCCGCACGCACCGCGTTTTCGGCGCGTGGTCGATTTCTTCGCCGCCGGTTTTCCGCGCCTGGTGCGCGCGCAGTGGCGCGCGATGACGCTGTCGGCCGTGCTGTTCTTTGTTCCGCTGCTCGGCGTGATCGCGCTGTTGCAGCTGCGGCCGGAACTGATCCACACATTGTTCGGCCCCACCCAGCTCGCGCAGTTCGAGAACATGTACGACCCGGCGAAGACGGCGGAGAAGCTCGGCCGCGAGAGCGGCACCGATCTGATGATGTTCGGCGTATACATCATGAACAACGTCAGCATCGGCTTCCGTACATTCGCCAGCGGACTCATCTTCGGCATCGGCTCGGTTTTCGTGCTGGTGTTCAACGGCGTGATCATCGGTGGCGTCGCCGGGCATCTCACGGCGATCGGCTACGGCGATCCGTTCTGGCGCTTCGTCGCGGGGCACTCCGCACCGGAATTGCTCGCGATCGTCATCTCCGGCGGTGCCGGCCTGCAGGTCGGCATGGCCTTGATCGCACCCGGGCGCCGCACGCGCGCGCGCGCATTGCGCGAGGCCGGAGCAATCGGCGCGCGGCTCGTGCTCGGCGTGTTTGCCATGCTGCTGTTCGCGGCTTTCGTCGAGGCGTACTGGTCGTCGATTGGCTGGATGCCGGCGCCGGTGAAGTACGGCGTAGGCGCCGCGTTGTGGCTCGCGATCCTGCTGTGGCTGGCACGCGGCGGCCGCGGACGCGCGGATGTCGACGCATGATGCGAAAAAATCCACTTTTTCACTTTATCGAGCATGCGTCTTGAAGGCCTGACCGTCGCGCTGCGCGCGCGCACACCGTGGGAAGCGGCCGATCTGGGCGTCGCCCTGCTGCGCGCCCATGCGCGGCGCATCTGGACTGCGTGGCTGCTAACGACGCTGCCGGTGTTCGTGCTGATCAACGCCATGTGCTGGCCATTCGGCAAAACCTGGCTGGCGCCGCTGCTGATGTGGTGGCTCAAACCGATGTTCGACCGCGTGCCGTTGTTCGTGTTGTCGCGCGCGGCGTTCGGCGAATTACCCTCGCTGCGCGACACCATGCGCGCACAGCTGCATTGGGGCTGGCGCGGCATCGCGCCATGGTTGTTGTGGCGGCGCCTGCATCCGGGTCGCGCGATGCTGTTGCCGGTGGACCTGCTCGAGGGTCTGCGCGGCGCGCAGCGCCATGAGCGCGTGCGTGTGCTATCGAGCGGTGGCGGTTCGCCGAACGTGATGCTGACGATCATCTGCGCGCACCTGGAATCGATGCTGTCGTTGTCGCTGATCGCGCTGGCGCTGATGTTCGTGCCGACGGAATTCCTGTCCGACTCGGCCAAGGCGGTATGGGAAAAGCTGTTCCAGAACCCGCCGGCGTGGGCGCGCGTGCTGCTCAATTTCGACGGCTGGCTAGCTACGTCGCTGATCGAACCGGTGTTCATCGGCGCGGGTTTCGGGCTGTATCTGAACCGCCGCGTGCAACTCGAAGGCTGGGACATCGAGCTCAACTTCCGCCGCATCGCCGCACGCCTGACGCAGGCGACGACAGCGCTCGCCGCGGCGCTGCTGATCGCGATCGCTTCCGCCGCGCTGCCGGCGCGTGCAGCCGATGCCACGGTGGCATGCCCGTCGCCGCAGCCGGTGCAAGCGGAAACGCCACCGGCGTCGCGCTGCGCGGACGCGCACGAGAAGAATGGCGCCGAATCGCTGCGCGACGTGTTCGGCGAGCATTACAGCAAGGGCGGCGCCGACTTCGATACGGCCATCAAGCAGGCGTATGCGGACGCCGATCTCAGCGGCAAACGCAAGCAATGGATATGGGCGCCGCGCAGGACCAACGCCGCTACTCCCGGCGACACGCCGGCATGGCAGAAGTTGTTGGGCAATCTCGCCGCGCTATTCGCGAAATTCGCCTTGTGGATCGCGATCGGCATCGCCTTGATAGTGATCTTGCTCAACCACCGGCGTTGGCTGCCATGGATAGCCGAACGCCTGCCACGCACCGCGCCGCTACCGGCTGCGGTCGAAGTACACGCGCTCGCGGCAGCGGAGCAGAAACTGCCCGACGACATCGCCGCTGCCGTGCGCGCGTTGTGGCAACAAGGCCGTCCGCGTGCGGCGCTGGCACTGCTGTATCGCGCTGCCGTCGCGCGCCTCGTCGAACTGATCGGTTCGCCGCTACCCCCCGGTTCGACGGAATCCGACTCCCCGCGCCCCCCGCGCAGACTGCGCGACCAGCCCTATGCCGCGCTGTTCGCGCGCATCGTGCGCTGCTGGCAGGCCGCGGCATATGCGCAGCGTCTGCCTCCCGCTGCGGAAGTCGACGCGCTGCTGGCCGACTGGAACGCGACGCGCGAGGTGACGGCATGAACCGGCGCAACTGGATCGTCGCGTTGCTGATGCTGGTGCCGCTCGCGGCGATCGTCGTGTGGTGGTTCACCTCGTTCGAGCATGTGCAGCGCGAGTTCGATGCGCCGCTGCGCGGCGAGGCGCGCTACAACCCGCTGTACGCGCTGAAGAAGGCGCTGCAGGCGCGCGGTTTCGAAGTCGCGTCGCGCGCGAACCTCAACCTGCCGGCAATGAACCTCAAGCCCGGCGACACACTGGTGCTCGGCGCCAATGTGCGCACGCTCGCCGATGCGCAGGCACAGGAGATCGTCGAATGGGTGGAGGACGGCGGACATTTGATTTTTGCATTGCCTGACAGCAAGGGGCGCGCTGGCGCACTGCTCGATACGCTCGGGCTGACGCTGGCGCACGCCAGCCGCTGCCATGGCTGGTCGGGCGAGGAGAGCAAGGGCAAGGAAGACAAGGATGCGCAGTGGCATTGTTTTTTTGCGGGCTTCAAGCTCAAGCAGGGCGAGGCCAAAGACTTCGACGTACTCTGGGGCAAGCCGGACGAAGGCTATGTGTTCGGGCAGCGCACGCGTGAGGACGGCACGTTCGCGGTCGCCGGCGATCTGATTTTCCTGCACAACACCGAGTTGAAACTTCCGGGCAATACAGAACTGGCCTGGCAGATGCTCGCGCCCGCGCTCGTCGACAAGGGCAAGGTGCATCTCGTCTACGCCGCGGACGTGCCGCCGCTGTACGTACTGCTCGTGCGCTACGGCTGGCCCGCGTTGCTGCCCGCCCTGTGTGCGTTGCTCGCCTGGATCTGGGCACGTGCGCAGCGCTTCGGCCCGCCGTTGCCGCTGGCCACGCCGCATCGCCGCGCGCTGCTCGAGCACGTACAGGCGGCGGGCGATTTCATTTTTCGCCGCGGCGCGCCGAGCGCTTTGTACGCGCCGGTGCAGCGCCGCTTCTTCGAACGCCTGCGCCGCGACCATCCCGCCATCGCCGCACTCGACGGCACCGCGCTCGTCGACGCGCTCGCCAAAGAAAGCGGACGCAGCGCCGCAGCAGTGCGCCTCGCATTGCAACCGCACGAACTCACGCGTCCCGAACACTTCTTCCTCTCGATCAAGACTCTGCACGAAATGGAAAGCCAGCCATGACGGAAACCAACACCCCCGCGGAACCGCTCAAGCCGATTACCGGCGCCGCACTGTCGGATCGCTGCAACGCGATCCGTGCGCAGATCGCGCAAGCCTTCGTCGGCCAGACCGAAATCCTCGACCAGCTCTTGATCGCGCTGCTCGCCAGCGGGCACGTGCTGCTCGAAGGCGTGCCGGGACTGGGCAAGACCCTGCTCGTGCGCGCGCTCGCCAGCGCGCTGTCCTGCACGTTCTCGCGCGTGCAGTTCACCCCCGACCTCATGCCGAGCGATGTCAGCGGCCACGCGTTCTACGATCCGAAGACAGAAAGCTTCAAGATCCGCCGTGGCCCGGTGTTCGCCAACCTGCTGCTGGCCGACGAGATCAATCGCGCGCCGGCGAAGACGCAGGCTGCGTTGCTCGAGGCGATGCAGGAACTGCAGGTGACGATCGAGTCGCGCAGCTTCGCGCTGGCGCCGCCGTTTCTCACCGTGGCCACGCAGAACCCGATCGAGCAGGAAGGCACCTATCCGCTGCCCGAGGCGCAGCTCGACCGCTTCCTGCTCAAGGTGCTGATGCACTATCCGAGCAGCGAGGACGAAGTGCATATGGTCACCCAGGTGAGCCGCGGCCGCAGCGCGCATGATTTCGACCTGTCGCGCGTGCGCGCGGTCGCGACGCCGGCGGAAATTCTCGCGATGCAACTCGGTACGGCATTGGT
>CAZDWH010000188.1:0-6042 GCA_964509025.1 uncultured Rhodanobacteraceae bacterium | reverse complement strand
AGGCCGTTGAGGCGCGCGAGTTCGAGCACGATCAGCGCGAGCGCGGCGAGCTGGGTGGTGAACGCCTTGGTCGAGGCGACGCCGATCTCCGGGCCCGCGCGCGTCATCAGCACGAGATCGGATTCGCGCACGAGACTCGACTCGGGCACATTGCATACGGCAAACGTGCCGAGATAGCCGAGGCGCTTGGCTTCGCGCAGCGCGGCGAGCGTGTCGGCGGTTTCGCCCGACTGCGACACAGCGAGGAACAGGCTGTCCTTCGGCACGACCACGTCGCGATAGCGGTATTCGCTCGCGACTTCGACATTGCAGGGGATGCCGGTCAGTGATTCGAGCCAGTAACGCGCGACAAGGCCAGCGTGATAGCTCGTGCCGCAGGCGACGATCTGCACGTGACGCACTTTCGCGAGCAGGCCTTCCGCATCGACGCCAAAGATGTTCGGCAGGATTTTGTCGTTGGCGATGCGGCCTTCGAGCGTGTCGGCGATCGCCTGCGGCTGCTCGTGGATTTCCTTGAGCATGTAATGACGGTATTCGCCGCGCTCGACCGCATCGGCGCCGAAATGCGCCTGCTTGATTGGGCGCTGCACCGGCGCGCCATGCTCGTCGTATATTTTTACATTCTCGGTCGTCGCGTCGGCGACATCGCCCTCGGCGAGGTAGATGAAGCGCCGCGTCACCGGCAGCAAGGCGTGGATGTCCGAGGCGATGAACTGCTCGTGATCCGCCAGCCCCACGACGAGCGGACTGCCGCGGCGCGCGCCGACCACGCGGCCCGGTTCGCGCGTCGAGATCGCGGCAATCGCGTAGGCGCCGCGCAGGCGCGCGAGCGCCTTGCGCACCGCATCGAGCAGATCGGCACCGGCCGAGTGGTAATGTTCGATCAGATGCGCGATGACTTCGGTATCGGTTTCGCTCGCGAACTCGAAGCCGAGACCTTTGAGTTCCGCGCGCAGCTCCTCGTGATTCTCGATGATGCCGTTGTGCACGACCGCGACGGTATTGCGCGAAGCGATCGGATGCGCGTTGATCGTGCTCGGCGCGCCGTGCGTGGCCCAGCGCGTATGCGCAATGCCGGTGATGCCGTGGATCGGCTGCGCGGCTTGCAGGGCTTCGAGCTCGCGCACCTTGCCCTTCGTGCGCACGCGTTCGAGGCCATGATCGGTCAAGAGTGCGACGCCCGCCGAATCATAGCCGCGGTATTCGAGCGCCTTGAGCCCGTCGATCAGCGTTCCGACCACATCGCGCCGCGCGGCGGCGCCGACTATTCCACACATGTTCTCGTACCTTGAATCCGACTGTGTATTTTAGCTGTTTCGGGCCGCAGTGCGCCGCGCGACCCAATCCCAGCCGAGGAAAGTCACGCCCCAGTGCAGGTAGACGGCATAGAGCGTGTCGCTGACCGAGTGCGAATGTGCGTCGATCGCGAAAAACACCTGGATCATGTATGCCGCCGCGGCGAGCGTGACGAGCCAGCCCGCCACGCTAATCGGGCGATGGATCCAGCCGAGTGGCGCGAACCAGCTCACGACTTCTTCGGCCGCTTCCAGCCCGGAAGCGTCGTCTGCTTCGCGCGTGCGACGGTCAGCGCATCGGCGGGGGCGTTTTTTCCGACGGTCGAGCCTGCGCCGATCGTCGCGTTCTTGCCGATCGTCACCGGCGCGACCAGCGCGGAGTTGGAGCCGATGAAGGCACCGTCCTCGATCGTGGTGCGATGTTTGTTCGCGCCGTCGTAATTGCAGGTGATCGTGCCGGCGCCGATATTGACCTCGGCGCCGATCGTGGCATCGCCGAGATAGCTCAGATGATTGGCCTTGGAGTTTCGCCCAACGATCGAATTTTTTACTTCGACGAAATTGCCGACATGCGCACCCGCCGCGAGCTCGGTGCCGGGACGCAGGCGCGCGTAAGGGCCGATCACGCAAGGCCCGTGCGTGACGACGCCGTCGAGATCGCTGTGCGCGTGCACGACGGTGCCGGCAGCGAGCGTCGCATCCTTGATACGGCAGAACGCGCCGATGCGTACCTCATCGCCAAGATCGACGCGGCCTTCGAGGATCACATCGGCATCGAGCTCGACGTCGCGCCCGGTGCTCACGTTGCCGCGGATATCCAGGCGCGCTGGATCGATCACGCGCACGCCCGCCGCGCACAGCGCGCGCGCGCGGCGCAACTGATATACACGTTCGAGTTGCGCAAGTTGCCAGGGGTCGTTGGCGCCGGCGATCTCGTCGGCATCCTCGCAGGCAACCGCAAGTGCCGGCGTGCCTTCGTCAGCGGCAAAGCCGAACACGTCGGTCAGATAGAACTCGCCCTGCGCATTGCGATTGTCTAGGCGCGCGAGCCAAGCACGCAGTGCTGAGGCGTCGGCCGCGATCACGCCCGTATTGATCGTGCGGATCGCGCGTTGTTCCGGCGTGCAATCCTTGTCCTCGACGATACTGCTGACGCGCTGCCGCGCATCGACGAGCACGCGGCCATAGCCGCGCGGATCGGCGAGGTCGGCGGTCAGCACGGCGAGCGAGGTCGGTGCCGCGACCAGCGGCTGCAAGGTCTCGGACCGGATCATCGGCACATCGCCATACAGTACGAGCACGCGCGCGCCGTCGGGAGTCGCCGGCATCGCCAGCTGCATCGCGTGGCCGGTGCCGCGCTGCTCGGCTTGCAACACCCAGCCAAGATCGGGCTGATCCGCGAATGCGGCCTGCACTTGTTCGCCACGATGGCCGTAGACGAGGTGGATCTTCGCCGGCGCCAGTGCGCGCGCGCTGGCGAGCACGTGCGCGAGCATCGGTTGGCCGGCGAGCGGCAGCAGCACCTTGGCGCGCGCGGATTTCATGCGTTTGCCCTCGCCGGCGGCAAGGACCACGATGTGCAGAGGGGAGTTCGAGGCCATCCCATAACGATACCGCACCAAGCTGCGCGGCGACGACTTTTTCGGGCGCAAATGCGGGCAGGGCGCTATGCTGGGAAACGCGGCAGCGTCGTTGTGGGCGCGCCGCGACCTACCACAACCCGGAGATTCGTCATGCCGACAGTGACAGCGCTATACGCGGGAATAATCGGATTGATGGCGATTGCGGTGGCGTTCCCCGCTGGCAGCCTGCGCGGCAAACTCAATATTCCGATCGGCGACGGCGGCAACAGGGAACTGATCCGCGCGATGCGGCGCCAGGCGAATTTTCTCGAGTGGGCGCCTCTGGCGCTGATCCTGATCGGCCTGCTCGAGATGTCGGGCGTGGGCAAGAGCGCGATCCACGTGCTCGGCGCGGGATTCGTGATCGCGCGCGTCTGTCATGCGCTCGATTTTCGCGCCGATACGATGCAGGCGCCCGGTCGCGCGATCGGCGCCGCGGGCAGCGCCCTCGTCACGGTCGTCGCATCGATCTGGCTGATCGTGCGCTACTTCGGCTGAGGGCTGGAGCTTGGCCGACGCCGGCGCAGGGCCGGCGTTCGTTCGACGCAAAAAGTATACATATGGAGATTGCGATGCGCGGTGGTTTGCTCTGCTTGCTGACGAGTCTGATCTCACTGGGTACCCCACCCGCGCACAGTGCCGAGTTGTTGTTGCGTCATGTCAACGGCTATACGCTGGCCGAAGACGGCAATCTGCACCGCTTCGACGCCATGCTGATCGACGACGGCAAGGTCGTTGCGACCGGTAGTGGCAAGGAACTCGCCGCGCGTGCGGCGCGCGCGCGCAGCGTCGACGGCGGCGGCCGCACCCTGTTGCCGGGCCTGATCGACGCACATGGCCACGTCATGGGATTGGGTTTTGCGCAGTTGCGCGTCAATCTTGCCGGAACGCCGACGCTGGCTGCCGCGCTGGCTGCAGTCAAGGCCTACGCCGCGCGCGACACGCAATCCGCCTGGTTGCGCGGGGGCGGCTGGAACCAGGTTGTCTGGAGGCTCGGTCGTTTTCCGAGCGCGCGCGAACTCGATGCGGTCACTGGCGCTCGGCCCGCCTGGCTGCGGCGTGTCGACGGTCATGCCGGCTGGGCCAACAGCGCAGCGCTCAAGGCCGCGGGAATCGACGCGCATACTGTCGACCCGCCAGGTGGCCGCATCGAACGCGATGCCCAAGGCAACCCGAGTGGCGTGCTCGTGGATCGCGCAATGGACTTGATCCAGACGAAGATTCCCGTGCCGAGCGATGCCGAATCGGAGCAGGCGCTCGACGCCGCCCTCGCCGCAATGGCCCGCGTCGGCCTGACGGGCGTCGGCGATGCGGGGATCGATGCGCGCACGTTCGGGTTGTACAAGTCGTATGCCGATGCGCACAAATTGAGCGCGCGCATCTACGCGATGATTGGCGGCGTCGACAAGGACTTCGAGACGTTGAGCAAGGACGGTCCCGTCGTCGGCTACGGCGGCGATTTCCTCAGCCTGCGCGCGGTCAAGCTGTATGCCGACGGCGCGCTGGGCAGCCGCGGCGCCGCCCTGCTCGAGCCCTATGCAGACAATGCGAACAACAGTGGCCTGCTGTTCCAGACGCCCGCCGAGATGACAGCCAAGATCGCTAAGGCTCTGGGCAAGGGTTTCCAGGTTTGCGTGCACGCCATCGGCGACGCCGCCAATCGCGAGGTGCTCGACAGCTTCGCCGCGGCCTACAAGCAGGTCGGCGCAGAGAACCCGCGCGACTTCTATCCGGCGAAGGGCGACAAGGACCAATGGGGCTTCAAACACGTGAATGGCGACTATCTGCGCAATCGCATCGAACACGCGCAGGTCGTCGCGGTCGCCGATATTCCGCGCTTCGTCGATTTGAAGTTGATCGCCTCGATGCAGCCGACGCACGCGACCTCGGACATGAACATGGCCGAGGACCGCATCGGCGCCGAGCGCCTCAAGGGTGCGTATGCCTGGCGCACGTTCCTCGCACAGGGCACGAAGATCGCCAGCGGCTCCGATTTTCCGGTCGAGTCGCCCAATCCGTTCTACGGGTTGCATGCCGCTGTGACGCGCCAGGACCACGCAGGCAAGCCGCCCGGTGGTTGGCACCCCGAGCAGAAGCTGACGCTCGTCGAGGCCCTGCGCGCCTTCACTCTCGATGCCGCCTTTGCGCAGCACGAGGAAAAGATGTTGGGTTCGCTCGAGCCGGGCAAGTGGGCAGACTTCATTCTTGTCGACCGCGATATCTTTACCATCCCGCCTGCCGACATCTGGAAAACGAAAGTGTTGCAGACGTGGGTCGGCGGCAAGCAAGTATTCGACGTCACGAGACATTGAGTCGAAGGCAAAAACAAAAACGCCGGCGCAAGGCCGGCGTTTTCTGCTGACTGCGAAACTTGCGTCAGTGCTTGGTCATGCGCCGCAGACGCTCGATTGCCTGCAGCTGCGCGATCGCCTGGGCGAGCTCGACCTGCGCCTGCGCGACCTCGACCGCATCAGTGCGGTTGGCGAGCGCGCGTTCGGCCTCGGCCTTGGCGCGGTTCGCGGCGGCCTCGTCGAGGTCCTTGGCGCGGATCGCGGTGTCGGTCAGCACGGTGACGACCTGCGGCTGCACCTCGAGGATGCCGCCGGAGACGTAGAAGAACTGCTCCTCGCCGTTGGCGGCAATCACGCGCACCTGGCCGGGCTTCAGGCGCGTGATCAGCGGCGCGTGACGCGGCGCGATGCCGAGTTCGCCTTCCTCGCCGGTGGCGACGATCATCGTCGCCTCGCCGTGGAAGATCTCGGCTTCGGCGCTGACGATGTCGCAGCGGATGGTAGTGGTCATGGATTAGGCTCCGATTCGACCGCTCAGGCCGCCTTCTTCTCGCTCATCTTCTTGGCCTTCTCGAAGGCCTCGTCGATGCCGCCGACCATGTAGAACGCCTGCTCGGGCAGGCTGTCGCACTCGCCGTCGCAGATCATCTTGAAGCCGCGGATCGTTTCCTTGAGCGAGACGTATTTGCCCGGCGCGCCGGTGAACACTTCGGCGACGTGGAACGGCTGCGAGAAGAAGCGCTCGATCTTGCGCGCGCGGCCGACGACGGCCTTGTCTTCTTCGCTGAGCTCGTCCATGCCGAGAATCGCGATGATGTCCTTGAGTTCCTTGTA
>CAZDWH010000187.1:0-6048 GCA_964509025.1 uncultured Rhodanobacteraceae bacterium | reverse complement strand
TCAAGGAAATTCCGGTCGAATACACCGGCATCCTGCCCGACCTGTTCCGCGAGGGACAAAGCATCATCGCCACCGGCAAGCTCGACAATGGCCGCTTCGTCGCGCGCGAGGTACTGGCCAAGCACGACGAGAACTACATGCCGCGTGAAGTTGCGGATGCGATCGCCAAGGCCAAGGCCGCGAAATCGGCAGCTACTCCACCGTGAGCGACGACCGCAGCAATTCGATGGAGCAGTATCTGCGTCACATCGAACTTCTGCGAGAAGGTGTGCCGGATTGGAACAGCTACCCCTTCAACATCCCTGCCGTCGCGCATCTGGACCGCATCGATTTCGATTCGCGCGTCACATTCTTCATCGGCGAAAACGGTTCGGGCAAATCCACCCTGGTTGAGGCTATCGCGATCAAGGCGGGCTTCAATCCGGAAGGCGGCACAAAGAATTTCACGAGCGCGCTGCGGCCCAGCGAGTCGCAACTCAACAGGCATCTGCGCCTGGCACGCGGCGTGAAGCGGGAGAAAAGCGGTTTCTTCCTGCGCGCCGAAACGATGTTCAATGTGTCGACCGAAGCTGAGCAATACCGTAGCTACGGCTGGGACGCATTGCACGAGAAATCCCATGGTGAAGCGTTCCTGTGGGTCGCAACGAACCGCTTCCGCAAAGAGGGGCTCTACATCCTCGATGAGCCCGAAGCGGCCCTATCGCCACAGCGGCAGCTCGCATTGCTGGCGCGTATGCATGAGCTTGTGGAGGAAGGCAGCCAATTCATCGTCTCCACGCACTCGCCTATCCTCATGGCGTTCCCGGGCGCGAAAATCTTTTCCTTAAGTACGGATGGAATCACTGAAGTCGACTATGAGGACACGGAACACTACATCGTGACCAAGACCTTCCTGCAGAATCCAGCGCGTATGCTGCGGCAAATTTTGGGTGGCGAGGACTGAGTGTCCATGCATCGTGGCATGCGAGCTGCCCCGCTTCATCCCGTCACACGATAAGCGTAGACTTTACGCATCATCCGACGCCGAGGTGCCGCAATGAAAAACACGATCGACACGAGCCGCCGCCGTTTCTTCGCCACTACCGGTACCGCGCTCGGCGCCGCCGCGCTGGTCAGCGCGCTGCCGCGCGTCGCGCGCGCGGACGACCTGCCGCACGTCGCGCTGAACGATCCGGCCGCATCGGCGCTCAATTACACCGAAGATGCGTCCAAGGTCGACAAGGCCAAATCGCCGACGTTTGCCGCAGGCTCGGCCTGCGCCAACTGCAATTTTTATCATGGCGGCGCGACCGGCTTCGGCCCCTGCGATCTGTTCCCCGGCAAGGGAGTCAGCGCGAAGGGCTGGTGTTCGGGCTATACCAAGAAGGCCTGAAGCTCGCCCAGCCGCGCCGCGATGGCCGCGCATCATGCCGCGGCCATCGCTTCATCGCGTCAAACCACGTAATCTAGGCGGCTGTCGCTTGGCGCCTTCTTCTGCATGCTCCCCGAACTCGGTCAATTCGCGCTGATCCTCGCGCTGCTGCTCGCGCTCACGCAATGCGTGCTGCCGCTTGTCGGCGCGTGGAAGAATTCCGCCGCGCTGATCGCCGTCGCGCGGCCCGCGGTCGCGGGACAGTTCGTGTTTGTCGCACTCGCGTTCGGCGTGCTGACTTATGCGTTCCTCACGCAGGATTTTTCGGTCGCCTACGTCGCGCAGAATTCCAACCTCGCGCTGCCGTGGTACTACCGCTTCTCCGCAGTGTGGGGCGCGCACGAAGGCTCGTTGATGTTGTGGATCCTGATCCTCAACATCTGGACGCTCGCGGTCGCGGCCTTCAGTCGCAAGCTGCCCGACGTGCTGATCGCGCGCGTGATCGGCGTGCTCGGTTTCATCGCGTTCGGCTTCCTGCTGTTCACCCTGCTCACCTCGAATCCGTTCGCGCGGCATCTGCCGGCGCTCGCCGACGGCAATGATCTGAATCCGATCCTGCAGGATCCGGGACTGATCATGCATCCGCCGATGCTCTATACGGGCTATGTCGGATTCTCGGTCGCGTTCGCGTTCGCGATCGCGGCCCTGCTCGGCGGCGAACTCGATGCGGCAGTCGTGCGCTGGGCACGGCCGTGGACCAATGTCGCATGGGCATTCCTGACCTTCGGCATCACGCTCGGCAGCTGGTGGGCGTATTACGTGCTCGGCTGGGGCGGCTGGTGGTTCTGGGATCCGGTCGAGAACGCCTCGTTCATGCCGTGGCTTGTCGGCACCGCGCTGATCCATTCGCAGGCGGTGACGGAAAAGCGCGGCTCGTTCCGCGCGTGGACGATCCTGTTGTCGATCTTCGCATTCTCGCTGTCCCTGCTCGGAACCTTCCTCGTTCGCTCGGGTGTACTGACCAGCGTGCACGCGTTCGCGAGCGATCCGAAGCGCGGACTTTTCATCCTCGCGTTCCTGACGATCGTGGTCGGCGGATCGCTGGCGATCTATGCGCTGCGCGCGCCGAAGGTCGCGGGCGGCAAGCCTTTCCATCTGCTGTCGCGCGAAACGCTGCTGCTGGTCAACAACCTGCTGTTCGCCTGCGCCGCGGCGATGGTGTTGCTCGGCACGCTGTATCCGCTGATCGGCGACGCGCTCGGCGTCGGACGCATCTCGGTCGGACCGCCCTATTTCGGTTTCGTGTTCCCGCTGCTGATGCTGCCCATCGTGCTGCTGCTGCCGTTCGGGCCGTTCTTTCGTTGGGCGACCGGGGATTGGCGCGCGACCAGTCGCGTACTCGCGCCGGTGCTCGGCATTGCGTTCATCGCAGCGGTCCTCGCAAAACTGCTCGCGCAAGACTTGTCGCTGCGCGGACTTGCTGGCGTCACCGCGAGCCTGTGGGTCGGGCTCGGCATCGCGCTATATGCGCTCAAGCGCTGGCGCGAGGCACCGAGCGGACGTCGCTATACGCCCGAGATGCTCGGCATGATCGCCGCGCACTTCGGCGTCGCGTTGTTCCTCGCCGGCGTATTGATCACCGAAGCCGCGAGCGTCGAGAGCGATCTGCGCTTCGCGCCGGGCGAAAGCAAGACCATCGGCGGTCTCGAATTCCAGTTCAAGGGCGTCGCGCGCGCGCAGGGGCCGAACTACATCGCCGACGAGGGCACGCTCGAAGTTCGTCGTAACGGCGCACTCATAACCACCCTGCACCCGCAGAAGCGCGCCTATGTCGGCGGCGGACAGGTGCAGAGCAAATCGGATATCGATCCCGGATTGTTCCGCGATCTGTATGTCGCACTCGGCGAATCGCTCGACGACAAAGGCGCTTGGTCGGTGCGCGTCTACGTGAAGCCGTTCGTGCGCTGGATCTGGCTCGGCGGCCTGATGATGATGCTTGGCGGTTTCGTCGCCGCGACCGACCGGCGTTTTCGTGCGCTACCCGAACGCAACGCAGAACCCATCCCGGCGACGCCAGTCCACGCAGAACCTGCCGAGGCGCGCGCATGATCAAGCGCCTCCTGCCGCTCGCCGTATTCTTCGCGCTCGTCGGCCTGCTCGGTTTCGGTATCTGGTGGAATCAGCACCACGAGATGAGCGAGGTGCCAAGCCCGCTGATCGGCAAGCCTGCGCCCGAGTTCACTCTTCCACTTTTATACGATCCAGCCAAGTCCGTTGCGCAGAATGATCTGCTCGGTGCGCCGTATCTCCTTAACGTGTTCGGCAGCTGGTGCCCGACCTGCCAGGACGAGCACCCGATCCTGACCAGACAGATCAAGCCGCTCGGCATCAAGCTCGTTGGCCTCGACTGGAAGGACGATCCGGACGACGCGAAAAAGTGGATCGCGCAATTCGGCAACCCCTACGACGTGCTGATCACCGATCGCGACGGCCGCGCGGGCATCGATTTCGGGGTGTACATGGCGCCGGAGACGTTTCTGATCGATGCGCAGGGCGTGGTGCGCTACAAGCGCATCGGCATGTTCACGCAGGAGAATATCCGCGACGAATTGCTGCCGAAGATCGCCGAGCTCACCGGCAAGGGCGCGGCGCGATGAAGTGGCACCAGAAATTCCTGCGCACTATTACCGTCGCATTGCTGCTCGCACTCTGCGCGAACGTCGCGCAGGCGATCGACCCGCTGCCGTTCAAGGATCGCGCCGAGGAAGTCCGCTTCCAGAACCTGACACGCCAGCTGCGCTGTCTCGTCTGCCAGAACCAGGACCTCGCCGATTCCGACGCTGCGCTTGCAGGCGATCTGCGCAAGCAGGTGTTCGAGATGATGCGCGCGGGCAAGTCCGACGCCGAGATCAAGCAGTACCTTGTCGCACGCTACAACGATTTCGTGCTCTATGACCCGCCGCTCAAGCCGGGCACCTGGCTGCTCTGGTTCGCGCCGTTCGCGTTCGTGCTCGCCGGCGCGTTCGCGCTCGTGCGCATCGTGCGCCTGCGCGCACGCGCAGCGCTCGCCGCGGATCAAGCTAAACCTTCGACGCAGGAAGACGACTGGTGACCTTCGCATTTATCGCACTCGCCGCGCTGATGTCGCTCGCGGCGCTGGCCTTCGTCGTGCCGCCGCTGCTGCGTGGTACGACCGACAATTCCGCGAGCGAAGTACGGCGCAAGCTGCGCGCACTCGAACAGGCGCGCGCCGATGGCATCCTCGACGATGCCGAATACGTGACGAAGCGCGCCGCGCTCGGCGAGGCCTTGCTTGTCACGGTCGATACGCCGGCATCGCGTTCGCCGCGCAATCTGCGTCTGGCGCTTGCGCTGGCGTTGCTGCTGCCTGCCGCAGCGATCGTGCTGTATCGCCTCGTCGGCGCGCCGCAGGCGCTCGACAGCGCCGCATCGAATCGGGCGGCATCCGTGCGCAACGACGCCGCACTCGATCACGGCCCCGACATGGATGCGGCGATCGCCAAGCTCGCCGACAAGCTCAAGCAGGATCCGAACGACGCTGAAGGCTGGACCTTGCTCGGCCGTGCGCAGAAATCGCTGCAGCGCTTCGCCGAGGCGCGCGATGCGCTCAAGCGCGCGCATGAACTCGCGCCCGACGACGCCGACATCACGGTCGAATACGCCGAGTCGCTCGCACTCGCGAGTCCCCAGCATCGCCTCGCCGGCGAGCCGCGAACGCTTATCGACGGCGTGCTCAAGGCGCAGCCTGCGCATCAGCGCGCACTGTGGCTCAGCGGCATCGCCGAATCGCAGGAGCGTCATTACGACGCGGCCATCGCCGCCTGGAACAAGCTACAGCCGCAGCTGCCGCCCGAATCGGACGTCGCCGCGTCGATCAAGCATCAGATCGCGCAGGCGCAGGCTTTGCGCGATGGCAAACCGTTGCCGCCGGAAGACGAAGGCACGAGCGCGGCTGCGGCATCCGCCACCGCATCGAGTACAGCGCCTTCGACCGGCGCAAACGCTGCGCCTGATGCAAACGCGCCGAGCGGCGCGCATATCACGGTGCAGGTTACGCTCGATCCGAAGCTCAAGGACAGGGTCGCGCCGGGCGACGTGCTGTTCGTCTACGCCAAGGCCGCGAGCGGCCCGCCGATGCCGGTCGCGATCGCGAAACTCACCGCCGCGCAGCTGCCGGCCACGGTAGAACTAACCGACGGCATGGGCATGATGCCGAGCATGAAATTGTCCACTTTTCCACAAGTGATCGTCGGCGCGCGCATCTCGAAGTCCGGCAACGCAATCGCGCAGAGCGGCGATTTGCAGGCCCTGTCCGCACCGATGGCGAATTCCCGCAGCGAACCAGTGCAGCTGACGATCGACCAAATAGTGCCGTGAGAGACTTCTCGTCATTCCGGCTTTTGCAGGAATGACGGCCAAACAAATTCAATCGCGCGCGCAAACACGCCACAACTCGTGCCCTGACGCTGCGTACTTGCGCTCGAACGGTGTGAGCGGTTGCGCAGGCGATACCGATTCAACGCGCGCATCGCGCCCCGCCAACCGCAGCGTTTGCGCAAATTCCTCGGCGTAGGTTCGCCAGTTCGTGCGCAGTTCGATTTCCCCACCAAGCGCGACAATCCCGGGCAGCAACGGGTGCGCATGCCAGCGGGGCCATTCATTTTCGGGCTTCTGCC
>CAZDWH010000186.1:0-6086 GCA_964509025.1 uncultured Rhodanobacteraceae bacterium | reverse complement strand
TCGAGTACATGAGGATTCCGAGCACCGCCGGCGCGCGAGATGCCGAGCGCAGTAGCTTGTTCAGGGATTACTGAACAGCGGCATCGGGATCGACCATTCTATAGCCGATGCCATGACGCGTCTGGATCAGCGCCTTGTCGAACGGCTTGTCGATCACCGCGCGCAGGCCATGGATATGCACGCGCAGCGAATCGCTGTCGGGCAGCTCCTCGCCCCACACGCGCGTTTCGAGTTCCTGCCGCGTCACCACCGACGGACTCGATTCCATCAGATGCTGCAGCAGCTTCAAGCCGATCGGATTGAGCTGGATCGTCTTGTCGCCGCGCGTGACGATTAGCGTGTCGAGGTTGTAGGCCAGGTCGGCGACCTGCAGGATGCGGCTTTGTATACCCTTGCCGCGGCGCGCGAGCACCGACAGACGCGCTTCCAGTTCCTGCAGCGCGAAAGGTTTCACCATGTAGTCGTCGGCGCCTGAATCGAAGCCGGTCAGCTTCTGATCGAGCGCATCGCGCGCGGTGAGCATCAGCACCGGCGTCTGCCTGCGCGCTTCCTGACGCAGCTTGCGACACAGCTCGAGCCCGTCCATGCCCGGCAGGGTCAGGTCGAGCACGATCGCGTCGAAATCGTGCGAGATCGCGAGATGCAGGCCGGTCACGCCGTCGCCGGCGAAATCGACCGTATGCCCTTTTTCTTCGAGGTAGTCGCCGATGTTGGCGGCGATGTCGCTATTGTCTTCAATGACCAGAATTCGCATGAGTCGAAGCTTACTCGTGTGGGGCAGAAATTGCTCGGGTGGCCATGCCGGCGCGCGTTTTGCAGACAACGCAGGCGAGCTGAGGTCTTGTATGTATCGAACCATGGCGGGATTAACTTCAAGGTGAACGGCGCGCGGCCAATGGGGCTTTGATCGTTGCCGGACACGACAAGTTCCCGTGCCGGTGTGCGGCGCGAGAAACGCGACGCGCAAAGAAAAAGGCCCAAGGAGGTGTCATTGGGGAACACACCTGCCTTGGGCCTAAAGCTACTGCCCCGATTACCGTAATCTGCCTGTCACCTGACCTGACCTTAGGAGTGTCGAGCAGAACTTACAGTGGCTGCGATGCTAGACGACGCCCGATTAAGAGGACGTTAAAGCAGCCTGTGGGTTTCGTTAAAGGAGCTGATGCCGCGCGAGCGAGCCTCCTCGCTCGCGCATCGCTCAGTTGTCGTCCACGCCCGGACGGCGGCAGATGTGCGAGCCCGTCACTTCGCGGCAGGATTCGCGTCCGGCCTCGTGCTCGAAGGCAAAGCTGCGCACGTAGCGCGTCTCGCTGTCCGCACCGCTCGCGGCGAAGCGCCACTGGCGCAAGGCGGCGATCGCGGCTTGCTCGAATACGCCGGAAGGTTGCGCACGCAACACGCGCACGTCACGCACGTGGCCATCGGCGGCGATGCGAAAATCGAGATCGACCTTGCCGGTGGCGCCGCTGAGCAACGCATCCTGCGGATAGCGCGCCGGCACGACCTGCTCGGGCGCCGGCATCCGCACGCTCGCTGTTTCGACAGTGGCGGGCGACTTTGGCGTCGCCGCCGCAGGCGCGGGAGTCGGCTCGACGGTTTCGGCCACGTGCAGCGGCGGCACGCTGAATTCGATCCGCGCTGGCGTCGCGACAATGCGCGCAACCTGCGGCGTCGCGAGGGCGATACGCGGACGCGGCGCAGCCTCGACCAGTGCAGGCGTCGGCGATTTCGAAGCCGCGCTCGTCGCTACGGGCATCGCTTGATCTACCGGTGCTGACACGCTCGCGGCTGCATCGCGCGCGGGCGCGAGGCCGGCATTGCCGCTCAATAGTGCCGCGCTTTGCGCCGGCAGCTGCACGACCGCACTTGCGACTTGCGCCGGAACGAGATGCAGGCGCAGCGCAAACAGGCACACCCCCGCGCACGCCACGAGCATCGGCAGCAGCGCACCATTGCTGCGCGGCAAGGGATCGAGCGCTACGGTCTGGGCCGGATCGACGATGCGGCGAATGCGCGCGAGCAGCTCGCCGCCGCCGATGCCGAGCGCGGGCACCGCGGTGCCGTAATCGTTCTGCAATTCCTCGAGGTCGGCGAGCGTGCGTGCATAGGCGATCGCGTTGCCGCCGCCGAGCGTGAGCACAAGATCGTCGCAGCATTGCTCGCGCGCCTGACGCACATCGCGCGAAATCCAGTGCACCAGCGGGTGATAGAACAGCAGGGTCTCGATCGCAATCTGCGCGAGGTTGGCGAGATAGTCGAAGCGCCGCACATGCGAGAGTTCGTGCGCGATGATCAATTCGATCTGTGCCGGCGTGAAGCCGGTGAGGAGGCTCGCCGGCAGCAGGATCGCCGGCTTGAACCAGCCGACCAGCATCGGCGAATGCACGCGCATCGAGGCGAGCAGACGCACCGGGCGCAGCACGCCGAAGCGCTGACGCAGCTGGATCAGATTCAGTTGCCAATCGCGCGGCAGTTCGACCGCTTCGCGCACGATGTGCGCGAGACGACGCCAGTGCATGAACGAGCGCGTCGCGATCGCGCACACGCCGAGCAGCCATCCTGCGACCAGCCAGGGCAGCAGCTGTTCCCAGCGCCAGCTGGATACCGCAGCGGTGACTGAGGCGACGGCGTCAATGCGCGTCGCAGCAGAACTGACGGCAGCGGCAAGTACGTCGACCTGCGCCTGTGGGCCGGGGTGCAGCAATAGCAAGGTCGCGACCGGCGCGGCGAACATGGCGAACAGTGCCGACATGCCGAGTCGATAACGCGCCGACATGCTCGCACACAGCGGCCGCAGCAAAAAGTATACCGCGCTGATCAGCACGCCCTGCCACAGAAAGTGCACGAGGCTGCGACCAAGCGCATCGATCCAGGGAATCCACGCAGCGAGGCCGCTCATCGTGATTTCTCCAAGTCGGACTGGCGCGCCTCCATGCGATCGAGCAGGTCGCGTATCTGCTCGAGCTCCGCGCGCGACGCGCGCGGGTGGTCGCCGAGCGCCTGCAATACGAGTTGCGAGGGCGAGCCGTTGAACAGACGTTGCACCATTTCGGACATGAAACGCTTCTGCGTGCGCTGCTTGCTCACCGCAGCCCGATAGACGTGCGCGCGCTGCGTATCGTCGCGTGCGACCAGACCCTTGGCGTGCATGATCTGCATCAACTTGAGCGCGGTGGTGTAACCCGCACCGTCGTCGCCGTACAGCGCCTCGTGCACCTCGCGCACCGTGCTCGCGCCGCGCTCCCACAGCACGCGCAGGATGTCGAGCTCGGCCTCGGTCGGCCGCGGCAGTCCTTCACGTTCGCCTTGCGTCTTCATGTTGGTCGCCACCTCTGGTCGGCCCGGCACCGCATGATGCCGGGCACGCTCAATCATAGCCTCTCTCAGCCGCCGCGCAGCAGACTCTTCTGCCCGGTCTGCAGCGAATCATCGAGAGACTTCTGGCTCTTGCGCCGTTCGTGCTCGATCTCGCCGACGGTCTTGCACATCGTGACCGGAATATTCGAACCCATCGGCGGGCGACGCTCGCATACGAGGCGATTGCTGTCGCTATGCGTCAGGATGCCGTTCACATGCTCCTGCCGGTTGAACAGCGCGATCCTGTCGTCCTGGTTCATCTGCGCGATCGATCCGGACTTGCGCACGAGGGCAGACATCGTCGCCAGATCCTCGTCGACCTGCGCCTTGGCATCGGCGCGAATGAATTCATAGTGGCCGCCTTCCGCCATCTCCTGATGCACCGCGGCGATCAACTGGTCGAACTTCTCCGCCGTATCGGCGCTTTCGGCAGCGACGCGCTTCTCATTCACCTTTTCGGAGGCAAATGCGGGGTTCAGCGACAGCAGCACGGCAGTCGCTACAAAACTCATCAATACCTTCATCATTTCTTCCCTTTCTCGTTGTGTCACGCCGGCTGACAAGCCGACTCTCAATGCCCCAGGTCGCGAGCCAGGATCGCCGCCTTGTTGATATTGGCGTCGCGCGAGTGGTCGGTCATGTACTTCTCCGAATCACGCCGCATCTTTTCGACCTCACCGACCGTTTTGCAGGAGGTCACCGGAATATTCGTGCCCATCGGCGCGCGCCGCTCGCAGACCAGGCGGTTGCTGTCGCTGTGCGTAAGAATGCCATTGAGATGTTCCTGCGTGTTGAACAGCTTGACCTTCTCGTTTTCGCTCATCGCCGACACCGAGCCGGCCTGCTGCAACATTGCGCCAATCGCATCGATGTCGCCATCGACCTTTGCTTTCTCCGCGGGACGGATAAATTCATAGCGGCCGCCCGGGCGCATTTCCGCGCGTACCTGGGCCGCCACATCGCTGAACTGGACGGGCGTCTCGACAGCGACGCGTTTTTCGATGACGCCGTCCTTTTCGGAGGCGATGCCGGCGGCGCTCGCAAGGAGCGCGGTGAGGGTAATAAAGAGGCGGGACAAGATCTGCGCTCGCATGGTGGTCGCCCAGTCTGGATGCGTGGGAATGAACTACGTAACTCATCGTAGGCGCATCATCGGAAATTGTCAACGACAAGCTTCGTAGTCAAAAAAGCGCAGCACCGCACCGCGACGTCCGGCCCGCCGATCGATCAGGAAATCAGTATCCCGGCCTGCGTCAGGTCTTCGGGGCCGACTTGGCGCCACCGCGCCGGCGCACGCGCCGCTCGATGTACTCGATGATTTCGCCGGCGACATCGACGCCGGTAGTCGCCTCGATGCCTTCCAGGCCCGGCGAGGAATTGACTTCGAGCACGAGCGGGCCACGGCGCGAGCGCAGCAGGTCGACGCCGGCGATATTGAGTCCCATCGTGCGCGCCGCGCGCAGCGCAGTATCGGTTTCGGCCTTGCTCAGCTTGATCTTGGTCGCGGTCCCTCCACGATGCAGGTTGGAGCGGAACTCGCCCTCGCGTGCCTGCCGCTGCATCGACGCAACGACCTTGCCGCCGACGACGAAGCAGCGAATGTCGGCGCCCTTCGATTCGCGGATGAACTCCTGCACGAGAAAGTTCGCGTAGAGACCGCGAAACGCCTCGATCATGCCCTGTGACGCCGAGCGCCTTTCGGCGAGCAGCACGCCCTGCCCCTGCGCGCCCTCGTTGAGCTTGATCACATGCGGCGGATCGCCGAGCAGCGCGAGCAGGTCCGTAGTATCGTCGGGATTGTCGCCGAACACGGTCGCCGGCAGGCCGATGCCTTCGCGCGCGAGCAGCTGCAGCGAACGCAGCTTGTCGCGCGCGCGCAGCACCGCATCCGAGCCGTTCGGCGTGAAGATGCCCATCATCTCGAACTGGCGCAGCACCGCGGTGCCGTAGAAGGTAATCGACGTACCGATGCGCGGAATCACCGCATCGACGCCGTTGAGCGGGCGGCTCTTGTAGCGCATCAGGAATTTGCCCGGCTCGATGCGCATATAGCAACGCAGCGGATCGAGCACACGCACGATGTGCCCGCGCTTGCGCGCCGCCGCAATCAGGCTGGCGGTGGAATAGAGTTTTGCGTTGCGTGAAAGTATCGCGATCTTCATGAAGGTTTCCGGATGCGCAACGGCCGCCCGCAACGATAGGATGCGGCCGGGTCGACAATAAAGCGCTGCCCGAGCGCGACGCGCCCGAGCAACATCGGGAACAGCATATTGCGCCGATCGGTCAGATTGATTTCAGCCTCGAAGCGCTGCCCGGCAAGTTCGATCGGCGTGCGGATGAACCAGCGTTGCGTCACATGCCCGCCCGAATCGGTCACTGCGCGGCGCGCCACCGCAGGCGCCATGCATTCGATACGTGGCGCATGCCGCCGGCCGGTCGCGGAAATGGTGAAGCGCAGCCAGGTGCGCCCGCCGCGCTCGCTCGTTTCGAGCGTATCCACGTGCAGCGACGAAGTACGCGCCCCAGTGTCGATCTTGGCCTTGATCGCCGGGATCGCAAGCTCGGGCAACGCCAGCCATTCGCGCCAGCCTATCGCTACCGGATCGTCGGATGTCGCCATGGCCTGTCTGAGCGCCGTCGGGGGAACGGCGTTGGGTGCGCTATGCTAGCTGAACGCTGTGTAAGATTTTCCTTTCATCCACCAAGGACAAGTCATGAATCAGCAGACC
>CAZDWH010000185.1:0-6093 GCA_964509025.1 uncultured Rhodanobacteraceae bacterium | reverse complement strand
CTCGAAGTCGTGCCCGAAGGCGTCAAGCACATGGACGCGATGCTGGCCGAACTCGACGGCGTGGTCGCGATCGGCGAGGACGACATCGCGCGTTTCAACGCCGCGCGACGCAACAAGAAGGCGTTCGAGAGCGTGCCGCTGCGGCTCAAGCTGAGCGAGGACGAGATCGCACGTTTTTCGATCAACCGCTGGCGCTTTCCCGCGGTCGATATCGTGCCGTATCTGACGCGTACCTATCCCTATGGCGAAACCTTCGCGCATGTTGTCGGCTATGTCGGCCGCATTGATCTCGCCGAGGCGCAGCGCATCGATGCGGATTTGTATACCGGTACGACGCATATCGGCAAGACCGGCATCGAGCGCTATTACGAGGATGCGTTGCACGGCACGCCGGGCTATGAGCGCATCGAAGTCAACGCCGACCGACGCCGGATCGGCGAGCCGATCGAGCGCGTCGCGCCGGAGCCGGGCAAGAACCTGTACCTGTCGATTGACGCGCGCCTGCAGCGCGCGGCCGAGGCCGCGTTCAGCGGCCGTGCGGGCGCCGCGGTGGCACTCGATCCGCGCAACGGCGAAGTGCTCGCCCTGGTCAGCGTGCCGACCTTCGACGCCAATCTGTTCGTCAACGGTATCGGCCAGATCGACTACACGCGCCTGCTGAACGATACGCAGAAGCCGCTGCTCAATCGCGCGATTGCCGGCGGCTTCCTGCCCGGCTCGACGATGAAGCCCTACGTTGCGGCAGCGGGACTCGAAATGGGCCTGCGCAAGCCGAGCGATACGGTCGTGTCGACCGGCGAGTTCCATATCCCGGGGCAGGCGCGCGGCTATCGCGACGACTTTCCCGCCGGCGTGGTCAATATGAAGACGGCGATCGCCGAGTCGGTCAATACGTACTTCTACACGCTTGCCTACGAGATGGGCATCGAGCGCTTCAGCGAGGGGCTGGGAAAGTTCGGTTTCGGCGCAAAGACCGGTATCGACATGGTCGGCGAGGGCGTTGGCGTGTTGCCGTCGCGCGAATGGAAGCGCGCGCACTCGAGGGAGCCGTGGTATCCGGGCGAAACCGTGGTCGCTGGCATCGGCCAGGGCTACTGGGTGGTGACGCCGATCCAGCTCGCGACCGCGACAGCGTCGATCGCCTCGAAGGGCGCGCTGCGCACGCCGCACCTGTTGCGTGCCGAACAGAACGAGCTCAACGCCGTACCGCAACCCGTGCCGCTGCCGCTACCGCGCGCGACCGTCATTACCAAGCCGGGCAACTGGCGCGCGGTTGCCGACGGCATGATCGGCGTGGTCAACGAGCCGGGCGGCACCGCGCTCGGGCTCGGCAAGGATTTTCCGTACGTGATCGCAGGCAAGACCGGCACGGCCGAGCGTTTCTCGCGCACCGACGAAACCTGGACTTCGATCGCAACCTCTTCTGCAGACCGTCACCAGGTGGCATTTGAGTGCTTTACGCCGGCCGAAGATGCGCGCGTGGTCGTGATCGTCACGCTCGAGGCGGGGCATAGCGGTGCGAGCGACGCGGCGCCGATCGCGCGCAAGATTCTCGACGCCTGGCTTGCGTTCGACGACGACACGCGACGCGTCGCCGGTACGGCGGGCGCACTGTGATCGCGCAGCTGCTCGCGCGCCTGCGCCAGCAGCCGGCGCTCGACTGGCCGCTTGCCATCGCGCTGCTGCTGCTCGCTGCGATCGGTCTCGCCACGCTGTACAGCGCGAGCGATCTCGACACGCACACCGTGGTCAATCAGGGCGCACGCTTCGTGCTCGGCTTCGTGCTGATGCTCGCGCTCGCGCGCGTGCCACCGCAGACGTTACGCAACTGGACGCCGTGGCTGTATGCCGGCAGCATCGCGCTGCTCGTGCTCGTGGCGATCCACGGCACCGGCCGCGGAGCGAGCCGCTGGCTCGATCTCAAGCTGCTGCGTTTCCAGCCATCCGAACTGGTCAAGCTGACCATGCCGATGATGGCCGCCTGGATGCTCAACCAGCGCGAGCTGCCGCCGAAATTCATTTCGCTCGCGATGGTCGGCATTCTCATCGCGCTGCCGGCGGCGCTGATCGCCAAGCAGCCCGATCTCGGCACCGCCCTGCTCGTGGTGGCGAGCGGCATGTTCGTGATCTTTCTCGCCGGCATGGCGTGGTGGCGCATCGCGTTGATCCTCGGCTCGGTCGCCGCCGCGGCGCCGGTCGCGTGGCACTTCATGCACGAATACCAGCGCGACCGCCTGCGCACCCTGCTCGATCCCGAATCCGATCCGCTCGGCAAGGGCTATCACATCATCCAGTCGAAGATCGCAGTCGGCTCCGGTGGCCTGTTCGGCAAGGGCTGGCACCATGGCACGCAGTCCAAGCTCGAATTCCTGCCCGAGCACACGACCGATTTCATCTTCGCCGTGTTCTCCGAGGAATGGGGCCTGATCGGCGTGTGCTGCCTGATCGCCCTGTACATCTTCATCGTCGGGCGCGGCCTGATGATCGCGGCGAATGCGCGCGACACCTATTCGCGCCTGCTCGCCGGCGCGATAAGCATGTCGTTCTTCGTCTATGTCATGGTCAATGGCGGCATGATCGCCGGCATGCTGCCCGTGGTCGGCGTGCCGTTGCCGCTGGTGAGTTACGGCGGCACCTCGGTGGTGTCGCTCTTGGCCGGCTTTGGCGTGCTGATGTCGATCCATCAGCACCGGCGCCTGCACGCAAGATGAGAACGCAGCGGCGCGACATGCCAGAATAAGCCATGGCGACCCGACTCAATCTCACCACCGAAGCGCGGCAGTGGATCGTCAATCGCACCCTCGCGGGTGCGACGCACGACGACGTGGTGCGCGAGCTGATCGCGGCCGGCTGGCAGAAACCTGCCGCACTCGAAGCCCTGCGCATGGTGCAGGCCGACAGCGCCAAGGCGCGCGTCGCACTGGCCGCCAACGCGCCGACGGCCAAGGTGCCCGAACCCGATCTCAGCGCCTCGCCGCTGTGGGTCGATGCGGGCGATCGTCGCGTGCGCGTGTTGCTCGCGATGCGCGAGCCGCGCCTCGTGGTCTTCGGCGATCTGCTGAGCGCGGAGGAATGCGCCGGCTTGATCGCCGCGGCCGAGCCGCGCATGCGCCGCTCCGAAACGGTCGATCGCGCGACTGGCGGCGTGCAGGTCGACGCCGCACGCACCAGTCGCGGCATGTTCTTCGGCCGCGCCGAGAATGAGCTGACAACGCGCATCGAGCAGCGCATCGCCAAACTGCTCAACTGGCCGGCGACGCACGGCGAAGGCCTGCAGGTGTTGCACTACAAGCCCGGCGCGGAATACGAGCAGCATTACGACTATTTCGATCCGACCGATCTGGGCACGCCGGCCCTGCTCAAGCATGGCGGCCAGCGCGTCGCCAGCCTGATCATGTATCTCAACGCGCCCGAGCAGGGTGGCGCGACCACGTTCCCCGACGTCGGCGTCGAAGTGCTGCCGCAACAGGGCAATGCGGTGTTCTTCAGCTACGCCGAACCGCATCCTTCATCGAAGACCCTGCACGCCGGCGCACCTGTGACTGCGGGCGAGAAGTGGATTGCGACCAAGTGGTTGCGCGAGCGGGTTTTTGGCTAGCTGCAATGATTGAAGCCGCGCACGGCATGCTACGCTTGCGCCACCCGTCGCCCACATCGCCGCCGTTGCACCGATGAGTCATCGCTTCCTGCGCTTCGCCGCCAGTTCCGCTTTCGCGCTCCTGACGTTCTCGACGCAGGCCTACGATGTTCCGACCGCCAAACAGATCGACGACGCCGAAAAGAAATTCGCGGCCGATCTGGAACGCGACAGCGATCTATCGGCAAGCGAGGTCCTCGCGACGCTGCACAAGGCGCACTACCAGCAGAGCATCATCGATGCGATCACGCGGCCGGCCGAATCGAAAACCTGGCGCGATTACCGCCCGATCTTCCTGACAGAAAAGCGCATCGGCGGCGGCGTCGACTTCTATACGGCGAACGCTGTCTTGCTCAAGCGCGTGGAGAAGGAAACCGGCGTGCCGGCGACCCTGATCACGGCGATCATCGGCGTGGAAACCGCGTACGGCGGCAACGCGGGGCACTACCGCGTGCTCGACGCGCTGACCACGCTCGCGTTCTATTACCCGCCGCGCGCGGATTTCTTCCGCAGCGAATTGCGCCAGCTGTTCCTGCTGCACGGTACGACCTTTCCGAAGCCGCTCGACAGCCTGATCGGCTCGTATGCCGGCGCGATGGGCTGGGGCCAGTTCATGCCGTCGAGCATCGCGCGCTATGCCAAGGACGAGGACGGCGACGGCGTGATCGATCTGTGGACCTCGGTGCCCGACATCGTTGCCAGCGTCGCGAACTATTTTGTCGGCAACGGCTGGAAGCCGGGCGGCCCGGTCGCGGTGCGCGCAAAGGTGTCGGCCGAGGCGCGTGCGATCAATCCGGAAAATCTGAAGCCCGTGTATCCGCTCAAGCAACTGGCCGAGTGGGGTTACACGCCGGCACCGAATGGCGCGAAGCTCGATCCCGACATGCTCGCCACGATCGTCAAGCTCGAAGGCGAGGAGGGGCCGGAGGTCTGGATCACGTTCCAGAACTTCTTCGCGATCTCGCGTTACAACCGCAGCCCACTGTATAGCCTCGCGGTGTATCAGTTGAGTTCGGAAATCGCCAGGGAATCCGGCGACAAACCCGCGACGAAATGAAGCGTTTCGACCAGGCTTGGCTGCTGCGTGCGGGAGCCGCGGCCGCATTGCTGTCTGTGGCGGCCTGCGGGGGGCACAAGGCGACAAGGTCGACGTCCTCGTCGGGGTCGTCGTCCACGTCATCAAGGGCCGACGACGTAACCCGGCCGCAGTCGAAACGCTATGCGCAGGACAACGATGCGGGTCCGGGCGGTGCGCCGCCGGACTTGTCGAAGATTCCCGAACCGGTGCCGCGCGCCGAGCCACGCTCGGTCTACGGCAACAAGTCGCCCTATGAAGTGCTCGGCCAGACTTACGCCGTGCTGCCGAGCGCACGAGGCTACGTCGAGCGCGGCATCGCCTCGTGGTACGGCAACAAATTCCACGGTTACACCACGTCGAATTTTGAGAAGTATGACATGTACGCCTACAGCGCCGCGCACAAGACGCTGCCGCTGCCGAGCTATGCGCGCGTGACCAATCTCGAGAATGGCGCCAGCGTGATCGTGCGTGTCAACGACCGCGGCCCGTTTGCCGAGAACCGCATCATCGACCTGTCCTATGTCGCCGCACTCAAGCTCGGCATCTGGCAGAAGGGCACGGGCATGGTCGAAGTGCGCGCCATCGATCCCGATCGGCCGGAATTGCCGCGCACGCAGCAGGCGGCGGCGCCGCTGCCCCTGCGTGAGCCTGCGCGCTCGCATGCGCCAGCGACCGCTGTGGCTGCGGCCAATCCGGCGACGAACGTCGATCCTGCGGCCGCTTCCGCGCCCGCAAATGGCCATAAAGCCGCGCTATACCTGCAAGTCGGCGCCTATGCCGATCGCGCCAATGCCGAACGTGCCGCAGCGACCCTGCGCAACGCAAGGCTCGGCGAGGTGCGCATCGTCGAGTCGAGCGTGAACGGGCGCGCCATCCAGCGCGTGCGGCTCGGGCCGATCCGCGATGTCGAGGCGATGGACAGCCTGACGCCGCAGGTGCGCGCGCTCGGTTTGGGCGAGCCGCGCGCGGCGGTCGAAGACTGAACAAAACCACGGCGCATTAACGTTTGGCGAGGTAAACTGCGCGGCTAGATCGTATCCAACCCTCGTCTCGTCCAATCCCGGTCTTGGCGCTCCGTGCGGCGCTGATCGGATGCAGTTTTTACGGAATCCGGCAAGAATGAACCATCTGCAATTTGTACAAAAAGCTGCATTGTGTATTTTTACCGCAGTTGCGCTGAGTGCGGCCATACCGGGCGAGGCGCGCACCAAGCACAAGGCCGCGCACGCGACGCAACAGAAAACCGAAGACAAGCCCGCCGAAGCGCCCACGCCGGCCGACGTGCAGCCCGCGCCGGCGCCGCTGCCGCCGCCCGGCGCGCTCAATGTGCCGGTGCCGCCCGCGCCGACGCTCAATGCCAAGAGCTGGGTGCTGATGG
>CAZDWH010000184.1:0-6167 GCA_964509025.1 uncultured Rhodanobacteraceae bacterium | reverse complement strand
CCGCGTGGGGGCGCGGGGAATGAACGGGTATGCGGTATTCAAATTCGTGCACGTGCTCTCCTGGACGCTGCGGTTCGGCACCGGACTAGGCACCGCGTTTCATATGTGGATGACGCATCGTGCGGGCGACGTGCGCGCGATCGCGAGTGCGGCACGGCTCACCGTGCTGGCCGACTGGCTGTTCACGGCGCCGGCGGTAATCATCCAGCCGCTGTCCGGATTCGCGCTGATGTATCTGGCCGGATTCACCTGGACACAGTCATGGCTACAGCTCGCGCTGCTGCTCTATCTCGTCGCGGGCGCCTGCTGGATTCCGGTCGTCGCGTTGCAGCTGCGCGCCAGACGCTTGGCCGATGCGGCGGTTGCGCGTTCTGGGCCTTTGCCGGCGGAGTACTACCGCACGATGCGTATCTGGTTCCTGCTCGGCTGGCCGGCTTTCGTCGCGGTGATTGCGACTTTCTGGCTGATGATCGCCAAACCCGTGCTGTGGTGAGCGCGAGTTCCTGCGCTTACAAGATTTAACCTCAAAACGTGGCGGGCGTCGTATCAGCCGGGCCTTTCGGCATAGTGCGCAGCTGCTTGTGCGCGGCATAATCACGCGTTACTTCCGGGGAGCCGCCATGCGTCTGAGTCTGATTTTTGCCGCCATTTCCTTGTTGAGTTTCAATGCTGCCATCGCGGCCGAGCACGAGCGCGGCGAGCACGCGGAAAAATCTGCTGCAGCGAAGCCCGAGGGCAAGGGCGAAAAGGGTGAGAAAGGCGACAAGGGCGACAAGGGCGAGAAGGGCGAAAAAGGCGACGAAGCGCGCGAGCGTGCGGTGACGACTTCGCACAATGTGACGATCAATGGGCAGAGCATCGCCTATCGCGCGACCGCGGGCACGCTGACGATCCGCGACGACAAGGGAAGGCTCGATGCGAGCGTGTTCTACGTCGCTTACACGGTTGGCGAGGGCGGCACGCATCGCCCGGTGACCTTCCTCTACAACGGCGGTCCCGGTTCGGCCAGCATCTGGTTGCATATGGGTTCGTTCGGGCCGGTGCGTGTGGCCACTTCGAGTCCCGAAGCGACCGCGCCGGCGCCGTATCAACTCGTGCCGAATGCGGACAGCCTGCTTGACAAGACCGATCTCGTCTTCGTCGATGCGATTGGCACGGGCTACTCGAAGGGTTTGGCGAAAGCGAAGGACGAAGGCGACAAGGGCGAGAAGGACGACAATCCGAACAAGCGCTTCTGGGGTACGGACCAGGACATCGATGCATTCGGCCGTTTCGTCGCACGCTATATCACGGTAAACAAGCGCTGGAACTCGCCGAAATTCCTGTTCGGCGAATCCTATGGGACGCCGCGCTCGGCCGGTCTCGCGAAATATCTGGAGGAGAAAGGCATTGCGCTCAATGGCGTTGTGCTGTTGTCGTCGATTCTGAACTACGGCTCACGACTGCCCGGACTCGACAACGACTACGTCAATCTGCTGCCGACGCAGGCCGCGATCGCCTGGTATCACGACAAGGTGCCGAACAAGCCGACGAACATGCCGGCGTTTGTCGACGAGGCGCGCGTGTTTGCGCGCGGCGAATATGCGGTCGCGCTGGCCAAGGGCCAGGATCTTTCCGACGCCGAGCGCGACGCGGTCGCGCAGAAACTGTCGCGCTACACCGGCCTGTCAGTCGCGTATCTGAAGGAAGCGAATCTGCGCGTGAGCCAGCCGCGTTTCCGCAAGGAACTGCTGCGCGGCGAGCGGCGCACGCTCGGCCGCTACGACGGCCGCTTCGAGGGCATCGACATGGATGCCGCCGGCGAGAATCCCGAGACCGATCCATCCGACACGGCGATCCGCGGCGCATTCACCGCGGCGTTCAACGACTATATCGAGCGCGATCTGCACTACACGAGCGAGGTGCCGTACGCGACTTCGGCCGGCAGCGCGATTCGCGACTGGGACTGGAAGCACGCACTGCGCGGCCAGCAGCGTCCGGTGCCGCTGCCGATCATGGTGTCCGACTTGTCCGAGGCGATGCGCACCAATCCGCATCTCAAGGTGCTGTCGGCGAATGGCTGGTTCGACCTCGCTACGCCATTCTTCGCGACCGAGTACGATCTCGCGCATATGGACATTGATGCGAAGCTGCGCGGCAATCTCTCATTCACGTATTATCCATCGGGGCATATGGTGTACTTGAACCTCGATGCGCTGCATCAGTTCAAGGCCGATCTGGCCAAGTTCTACGACAGCGCAACTCGCGTGCATTGACGGGCACCCTGCCCGGACGCCCGTCCACGAATCGCGCACGACTTATGGAATCGCTATGTCATTTCTTCGCTATACCTTCGCCGGACTGCTGAGCGTCGCCGCCATGCAGACGCATGCCGAAATCGATCCGCATTCCTACGCGCAGCCCGATCAGGTGCGCGTGACCGCGCTTGATCTCGACCTTGCGGTGTCGTTCGACAAGCACGTTCTTTCTGGCAGCGCGACGCTTGCGCTCGACTGGCGCAACAAGGACGCGCACGAACTGGTGCTCGACACGAACGCGCTGAAGATCGACAAAGTCGAAGCGGCGGATGCGGCCGGCAAGTGGAGCGAGGCGAAGTTCACGCTCGACGCCGCCGATGCGTTGCGCGGTTCGGCGCTGCACATCACGCTACCAGTGCAAAGCAAGAAAGTGCGCATCGCCTACTCGACGAGTCCCGATGCGGCGGGTCTGCAATGGCTCGATCCCGAGCAGACCGCGGGCAAGAAGCATCCGTTCGTGTATTCGCAGTCCGAATCGATCGCGGGGCGTAGCTGGATTCCGTTGCAGGATACGCCTGCGGTGCGCTTCTCCTACACCGCGCATATCCGCACACCGAAGGAACTGCGCGCAGTGATGAGCGCCCGATCTTTGACAGGATCGGATAACGCGCATCACGCGCTCGATGGCGATTTCCGCTTCGTCATGCCGCAGAAGATTCCGTCGTATTTGCTCGCGCTCGCGATCGGCGATATCGCGGTCAAGGAAACCGGGCCGCGCAGCGCAGTCTATGCAGAACCCGAAACGGTCACGGCTGCGGCGAAGGAATTCGAGGACGTCGAGAAGATGATCCAGACGACCGAGAAGCTCTACGGTCCGTATCGCTGGCAGCGCTACGATCTGCTCGTGCTGCCGCCGTCATTTCCGTTCGGCGGCATGGAGAATCCGCGCATGACGTTCGCGACGCCGACGATCATCGCGGGCGACAAGTCGCTCGTCAGCGTGATCGCGCACGAGCTCGCGCACTCCTGGTCGGGCAATCTCGTGACCAATGCGGCGTGGAAACACGTCTGGCTCAACGAGGGCTTCACGACCTATGTGCAGGGCCGCATCGTCGAGGCCGTTTACGGCAAGAGCCAAGCGGATGAGGAATTCCTCGTCGCCGCAAATGCGCTGCGCAAGGCCTTCGCCGACGCGAAGCCGGACGAGCAGATCCTGGTGCCCGATCTCACCGGCAAGGATGCCGACGACTCGTTGTCCGATGTGCCCTATACCAAGGGCTCATGGTTTTTGCAGACGCTCGAAGCGAAATTCGGGCGCGAGACGTTCGACAAATTCCTGCGCGGCTATTTCGATCACTTCGCGTTCCAGAGCATCACAACCGACCAATTTGTGGCGTATCTAAAGGCCAATCTGCTCGACAAGTATCCGGGCAAGGTGAGCATGGACGTGGTGAACGCGTGGCTGCATCAGCCGGGTATCCCGGCCGATGCGCCGCTGCCGGCGTCGACGCGCTTCGCCGAACTCGACAAGCAGCGCGAACTATTCGCCGCGGGCAAGCTCGACGCGGCAGGACTCGGCGCAAAGGCCTGGCGCACGCAGGAGTGGCAGTACTTCCTCGACCGACTGCCGGAAAAACTCAGCACCGCGCAGATGCAGGCGTTGGACAATGCCTACCATCTGACCGGCACGCACAATGCCGAAATCGCGTTCCGCTGGTATCGCCTCGCGATCGGCAGCAACTATCAGGCTGCTTTCCCGGCAATGCGCGAACATATGTTGCGCATCGGCCGGCGCATCCTCGTCGTGCCGCTGTATGAGGCGCTTGCAAAAACTCCCGAGAATCACGCGCTCGCGGAAAAAATCTATGCCGAAGCGAAACCCGGCTACCACCCGATGACGCGCGGCTCGGTCGAAAAGGCGCTCAAGGCTCCGGTGAAAAACTGATTGCGCGACGGAGAGGCCGTGCGGCCTCTCCGTCGGCTGCTGGGTTATTTTTTCTTTTTCGCCAGCGCTTCTTCAGGAGGAATTTCCTTCCCGTCGGCATTGATGTAGTGCGTGTCGAACACGCCATCCGAACGCAGGAACATCACGCAGGCCGAGATGCAAGTGAACTGATGCGGATGGTGGCCGGGCAGCATCGAGTAGCCACCGGCGCGCAGGGTGACCGGCTTGGTGTCTTTCATTTCCATCTTGCCGACGCCGCTCACCATCAACACGTGCTCGTCGGAGGAATGCCAATGCCAGGGGATGGTGCAGCCGGTGGCGAACTTCGATTCGAGCAGGGATGGTCCCTTGCCCGGATCGCCATTGAGCACGACGCCGCTCAGGCAAGCGGGGGTGCCGGGAAACGGCTCGAATTTCTGATCGGCCAGATTTTTCGTAACGCCCATCGGCGCTGCGGCAGCTGCTCCTTCCGCAGCGATGGCATTACCCGCGAAGGCGAGCAGCGCAGCGGCGGAGCAATAAACGAACGGACGAACGTGCATGATTGCCTCCCTCTCATGGTGCGGTGGTGAACCGAAACATGTCCCGTCATTGCAACGGCAGGGCACGGATGCGCCGCCAAGCACGCGGCGGCGGTGCGTGCATCATAGTGCAACGATGCAGAGGCGGCGTAGCGTGAAGGAGTTGCCTAGCTGGCCGGCATCTCCGCGAGCCTTGCCGGCGTAGGATTTGCGGCGAAGCGCCGGCGCAGCCAGCGTTCGACGGGGGTGGAGAAACCGCGCGAAACGGCCAAGCCCAGCAGCCACGAGAAGCCGATCGCCGGCGCGTACCAAACGAAGCCCCAAGCTGGGTCGATCCCACTCGCACCGGCCAAGCCGACGATAGCGAACACACAGAACATGTGGAACAGATATATCTCATAGCTCAGGCGTCCGCAGTAGGTTAGCCAGCCGAGGCCACGCAGGTGCCAAGGGGACGCGGAAGCGGCCTGCCAGTGCAGTCCGAGCACCAGGCTCGCCGCGCTGCCGATCAGCAACATTTCGTAGCCCCGATGCAACAGCTGCCACACGCTGTGGCCGGCAAACAAGATCGCGCAAATTCCGGCGAGTCCGCACAGGCACAGCGTCGGCGCGAGCCAACGTGGCGGTTGCGCGTGGCGTGCGGCGAGCAGCGCCGCCAGCACACCCAGCGCGATCGCCGACATCCCGGGCAGATAGGCTTTCTCGAACCAGATCTCGTTATGCTGCGCATCCAGCGCGTCGCGCACGAACGGCATGGACAACACCAGGGCGAGCAAGGCGGCGACAAAGACCCAACGCACACGCCCCAGGGTCAGGCAAACCAGCGGGAATGCGAGGTAAAACACTTCCTCGACCGATAGCGACCAGATCACATCCCAGCCGCCCGGTAGATAACCGGTCTGGCCCTCGTACCAATTGAGGTACAGGCCCAGCGCGGCAGCAATCGCGCCACTCAGCGACTGCGCGGGCTTGTCGATCACGAACTGCGGCACGCCCAGCAGATGAGACAGGCTCAGCAGCGCGACGACGAGCAGCAGCGTCGGCACGATGCGCGAGGCGCGCAACAGGTAGAACTGCGGCGCCGATAGCTCATGCAATTTGCCCCAGCGCTGCAACGATCGCCGCGCGATCAGGAAGCCCGAGATGACGAAGAAGATCATCACCGCTTCGTAGCCGTTGTAGCTCAGCCCGCGCAGCAGCCATGACGGCACGAAGCCGGCCAGCGCCGTCTTGGTCAGTGGTATGCGCAGCCCGACATGGTGGACGACCACGAGCAGGATCGACGCGCCGCGCAGGGCATCGATGCCGGCGTTGCGCTCGGGCACGGCGGGGGCGCGCGCAGGCGTGATCATTGCGCGCCGATCCGACGCGTGAGAAACAAATCCTGCAGTGCCCAGAGCAGGCCGACCGGAAACGTCGTCGTGTGATACGCGCCATCGACCGTGCGCGCGTGCACACGCAGAT